>CAYZAT010000144.1:0-10605 GCA_964476475.1 uncultured Pirellulales bacterium | reverse complement strand
ACCGCATCAAACGGGCGTGCGACAAGGCCGGGATCAAGCTCTCCGGCTTGTCTTCGCACACCCAGTTGTGCCGGCCGGACTATAGTGTGAACTACCTTAAACAGGCCATTCGTTTTGCCGCCGAGTGCGGCGCCCCGGCCGTCAATACCGATGAAGGCCCGAAACCTGCGTGGACGACGGCAGAGGAAGACCACGTGCTGATGCGCTATTCTCTGGCCGAGGCCGCGGCGGTGGCCGAGCCGCGAGGGATCATGATCGGCATCGAACCTCACCAGCAGTACAGCAAAACGCCCGAGGGCCTGAATAAGATTTACAACCTGGTGGACTCTCCGGCAATCGGCATTAACTTCGATACCGGCAACGCTTATCTCAGCGGCGAGGATCCCATCGAATGGCTAAAACGAGTCAAAGACAGGCTCGTACACCTTCACGCCAAGGATATTTCGATCCAGCAATCGTCGGACGAACGCGGCAAGGTCACGGGCACGCCCGCCGGATGCGCCTGTGGCGACGGCGTCATCGACTGGAAAAAAGTGATCGAGGTATGCAAAACGGCGTCGCGGGACATCGCATTGAGCGTCGAGTGCGGGACCATAGAGCAAGCCGAGCGAAGCATTAAGCATCTGAAGACGCTGGTTTAGCATTTAGCATACATAAGAGCAAGAGTACAGGTGGATTCTATGAGCAAACAAACATCCAGAAGACAGTTTTTGCGCACGGCGGCATTCGGAACCGCTACGATGGCCCTGTCACAACCGTTATCCTCGGGGGAACCCTCGCCAAAGAAAAACCCTCCAGCCAAGCCGAATCTCATTTATGTTTTCGCAGACCAGTGGAGGGTACAGGCCACCGGCTACATGGGCAATCAAGATGTCAGGACGCCGAACCTCGATAAGCTGGCGACAGAAAGCGTCAATTTTACCAACGCCGTATCCTGCTGTCCGGTGTGCAGCCCCTACCGCGCCAGCCTGCTGACCGGTCAATACTGCCTCACCCACGGCATCTTCTACAACGACAAGCCCTTGAATCCCGAAGCGACGACCATCGGCAAGGTCTATCGCCAGGCGGGCTACGAGACGGCCTACGTCGGCAAATGGCACGTGGATGGTCACGGACGAAGCTCTTTCATACCCAAAGAAAGACGACAGGGCTTCGAGTTCTGGAGGGTTTGCGAATGCACGCACAATTACAATAAATCGCTTTACTACGGCGACACCCCCGAAAAGAAGTACTGGCCCGGCTACGACACCATTGCCCAAACGCGCGAGGCCCAGAACTACATCCGGCAACACACGAAGTCGCCGTTTATCCTGTTCCTCTCGTGGGGTACGCCCCACGCGCCTTACCAAACGGCCCCGGAGCAATACCGCAAGCTTTATTCCGACCCGACCAAGATCACCCTGCGTCCCAACGTGCCGAATTCGCTGAGAAAAACGGCCCAAAAGGAACTGGCCGGCTACTACGCCCATATCGCCGCGATTGACGATTGCATCGGCGACCTGCTCGGAACCATCGATGAATGCGGCATTGCTCAGAATACCATCTTCGTCTTAACCGCCGATCACGGCGACATGCTGCGCTCGCATAGCCAGACGAAAAAGCAAAAACCGTGGGAAGAATCGGTCCGTATCCCCTTTTTACTTCGTTATCCCGCCGTGCATGGGAAGACCGGCCGGGTCGTCGATATGCCGATCAATACGCCGGACATCATGCCGACACTGCTCGGCCTGAGCGGCGTGGATATCCCGGCATCGGTCGAGGGTAAGGATTACTCAGGCGTTATTGAGGGCACGCAGGCCCCCGACAACGACGCCGCCCTGATTATGTGCCCGGTCCCGTTCCATCAATGGGGGTATCGCCGGGGCGGCCGGGAATATCGCGGCGTCCGCACGCGACGTTATACCTATGTGCGCGACATTAACGGCCCCTGGCTGCTTTACGACAATCAAATGGATCCCTATCAATTGAGAAACCTGTGCGGCCATTCAGAATACGGAAAGATTCAACAGGAACTGGAGAAACGACTAACCCGGAAACTCAAAGAAACGAATGACACCTTCCTGCCGGGGCCCGAATACATGGCCATGTGGAATTACACATGGGATGGAAACGACGGGCCGACGAAGAAATAGACGGTAAAAGGAGAAGCGGTTATGTCAAAATGGAAAGAGATCGCCGTTGTTGCCCTACTCGTAGCCGGCGTTTTCATACCGGCGAAGGCATTTTGTTCGGATAATCCAATGCGTGTTGTCGTGGATACCTCTGCTGCATCGATATATGAAGGCTCAAGTGTCCTCCTGCGATATCCATACCGGGACGTCCCCTTTAAGCCGTACGTTCAACAATTGTACACACCCGGCGGGATCAACATTCTGCGCGATGCGCCCCACGATCATCTGCACCATCACGCGCTGATGTATGCGATCGCCGTGGACGGCGTGAATTTCTGGGAGGAGCAAAACGCGCCGGGCCGTCAGCAGCATCGCTCCTTCACTGACGTAGAAATTGACGAACAAGGCAAACGACCTTACGCCGGATTTACCGAGCAGCTCGATTGGATAAATCCACGCAGCAAGGAATTGATGCTGAAGGAATCCCGCACCCTCGGAGCCTGCAAACTAAGCAACGTCGATGCAACGTTTTTAAAATGGCAATCCCGCTTCACAGCGCCCAAAGGCAAAGACTCTGTCACGCTCTCAGGCTCGCATTACTTCGGCCTGGGGATGCGTTTCCTAACATCGATGGACACGGGCGGCCAGTTTCGCAATTCCGCAGGCCGGGCCGGCGAGGTCGTGCGAGGGGACGAGAGAATAACCCGCGCGACGTGGTGCGCTTACACCGCCGACGCGGACGGCAAGCCGGTGACCATTGCGATGTTCGGCCACCCGGACAACGTCCACGCCCCAACGCATTGGTTCACCATGAGCAAGCCCTTCGCTTATCTTTCGGCGACGTTGAACTTATATCGAGACCCGTTGACGGTCACGGCAGAACAACCGCTGGTATTGCGCTATGCCGTTGCCCTCTGGGACGGAAAGGTCGAAGATAGCCGAATCGAACAAGCTTACGACCAATGGCCTAAGTTGCCATAATGAATAAAACTCACGTGTCACCCTGAGCGAAAGGAGCCTTTAGCCCTGAGTTCGCCGAAGGGGAAGGGTCTCCATTCGTTCCCAGGATTGAGCTTCTTCGCTTCGCTCAGAATGACAAGCGAGCGAAAGCCATAGTCTCTAAGTATCTACGACAGGGTGGCCGCCTCAAAGCCGAAGGCTTTGGGGATGGTTAATCTCATAGCGGCCATTCCCAAGCTGCCCTTGAGGCTGCCACCCTAAACGCTATCGAAAATACAAGCTATGCACAACATGATTGAACCAGAACGCAAATGTTATTGAGGAGAAAGCCATGCCCGACACACACAAACCAACGGATCGATCGAATCAGAACCTCACCCGGCGGCAGTTCATCCATCGAGCAAGTACAACAACGGCGGCTCTCACCGCTTCGGGGATATTAGCCAAACGCGCACGGGGTGCCAACGAACGCCTCGGAATCGGCTTTATTGGTTGCGGAGGTCGGAGCAACGCTCACCTCAAAGCCGTGCATTACTTGAAGAGCCAAAACGCCAACGTGGATATCGTCGCCGCCTGCGATACCTACCGGCCGCGAATGCAGCGAGTTGTCGAGGGCTACAAAGCCAGGCCGTACTCGGATCATCGCGAGCTCCTCGCCGATCCGAAGGTGGACGTCGTTTGCATCGCCACGCCGGACCATCAGCATGGCTATCAGGCGATTGACGCCGTCCGCGCGGGTAAAGACGTCTATTGCGAAAAGCCCGTGACACACTGGACCCAGTTCGAACTGACTAAACGCCTGGCGGCGGAAGTGAAAAAGAGCGACCGGGTCTTTCAGCTCGGCACGCAAGGCATGTATGATTCCGCATGGTGGCAGATGAAACAGTTGATCCGGGATGGATTGATCGGCCGGCCCGTCCACGCCGAATGCGGCTATTTCCGGGTCGGGGACTGGGGCGAGCGCGGGATGCCGATTGATGATCCCAACGCCAGGCCGGGCGCCGACTTGGACTGGGACGCCTTTCTCGGCGAAGCCCCGAAACGATCCTACGATATCAGTCGATACTTCCGCTGGCGCATGTACGAAGACTACGCGGGCGGACCTTCTACGGACCTGTTTCCTCATAGCCTGACACCGGTCGTCTTCATGCTTGGCGTCGGTATGCCCAGTCAAACAGCCGCGGTCGGCGGAAAACTCCGCTACCAGGAGCGCGAGGTGCCCGATACCTATAACATGCTCATCGATTATCCGGAGAAGATCACCGTGGCGGTACTCGGAACGCAGGCGAATAACTACCCCGGTACCGGATCTCGCGGCTCGGGTCAGCGCATCCCCGTCATCCGCGGTTGGGAAGGTACGCTTACGATTGAAAAGAACGAGATCGTTTTCACACCCGCCCAGGGTTCCAAAAAGAAGCCCCAACGTTTTGCCATCGAGCACGGCGAAGACTTCGTCGGCTACTGGAAGAAATTCCTCGATTGCTGCCGGACCCGCCAGCGCGACACCTTAAGCCCGATGGACCTGGCGTACCGCGTGCAAACGCCGCTCCAAATGGGCATGCTCGGCCTGCAGGAAGGCAAGATCGCGAAGTTTGACACCAACCAGGAAACGATTGTCTTGTAAAAGTGCTTCCGATGGTACCCCTGTCACTGCGAAGGTGCGAAGCGACCGCGGCGATCTCAACCATTCATAAGCTGAAGATTGCCACGGCCGCATTCTGTGGCCTCCCAATGACATGATTGTAAAGCTCAAAGAAAGAGGTGGAATTCCATGTCCGCTTGAGCTATCATACGAGCATATATGTTCGGCGCCGTTGCCGAACAATAGAGAATTTCAACAGGTCGAAATCGACATCAGGTCAAGGAGTTCATCATGAAAATGAAATCGAAAAGTTTGAGAATCGTTGTCAGCTTATTAACGGCGACGCTTCTTTTGAGTACGATCAGCTACGCCGAAGACGTAGAAAAATACGGCGTGCATGACAAAGGGCGTAAAAACCCCCCAGTCGTCACACCGCCCAAGCAAGTCGGTCAGCCGCCGTCCGATGCGATTGTCCTTTTCGATGGCAACAGGGATACATTGGATTCGCAATGGGTCAGTGAACGAAAAGAAGGCGGAAACGTGCCGTGGAAAATTGAAAACGGCTACATGGAAGTGATCAAAAAAGGCGGCGGAATACGCACGAAGAAGCAGTTCGGCAACTGCCAGTTGCACGTCGAGTGGCGTACGCCCGAAGGCATCGATCCGAAGATCACCGACCAAAAACGATGCAACAGCGGCGTCTTTCTCATGGACCGATACGAGGTCCAGGTGCTCGATTCCTATACGGACGACAACTATAAAACCAATCGCACCTACGCGGACGGCCAGGCGTCGGCGCTGTACGGCCAGCATCCGCCCATGGTCAACGCCTGTCGTAAACCGGGCGAATGGCAGACGTACGATATCAACTTCCTCAAACCATTGTTCGACGAAAACGGTAAGCTCATCCGTAAGGCGCGTATCACGGTGATGCTCAACGGCGTCGTCGTGCACAACAATCTCGAAATCGAAGGCACGACGTTTCATAAAAGAAAAGCCAGCTACCGACCTCATGAAGAGGGACATATCCGTTTGCAGGATCACGGCAATCCGATCCGCTTCCGGAACATCTGGATACGGGAATTACCGGAGCAACCGTATCTTATTAAATAAGACCGATAATTGTTCACCTGCACAGCGTATTGGCTCTATATTCGGAAACTCGTTTTCCGCATTAAGGCTGACGACAAAGCGAGTCTCTGCAAATTCAGTTGGAGATGGCTTCGATGAGAATGCATAGCCCCGGACGCCGAAGTTTCTTAAAAGCCGCCGGTATCGGAATGGCATCGCTGGTTCTTCAAGGGGACCCCAAGACATTCGCGCAACCTGCCGAGATGGATGCCGCCAACAAGCCGAATATCATTTATATCATGGTCGATGATATGGGCTGGGCGGACCTGGGCTGTTACGGCAGCCGGCAGATCAATACCCCGAACATCGACAAGATGGCTTCCGAGGGCATCCGTTTCACTCAGGCGTATTCCGGCTGCACCGTCTGCGCCCCCGCCCGAAGTGTGCTGATGACGGGCCTGCACACGGGCCATACGTCCGTGCGCGGCAACACGGGCGGCATTCCACTGCGGGACAGCGACGTCACGGTGGCCGAAGTGCTCAAACAAGCGGGCTACGCCACCGGCTGTTTCGGCAAATGGGGCCTGGGTGACGCCGGGACCGGCGGCGTTGCAGAGAAACAGGGTTTCAATGAGTTCTTCGGCTATTATCACCAGGTCCATGCCCACGACTATTGGACGGACTATTTATGGCATAACAGTCAAAAAGTGCCGATGGCGGGCGCCGAAGAAAGCCCGGAACGATATACACACTATCGTATCTTCGAGCGGATGAAGGCCTTCATCCGCCGGAATAAAAATGAACCGTTCTTCTGCTACGCCCCATGGACGCCGCCGCACGGAAAATACCAAATCCCCGAATCCGACCCGGCCTGGCAGATGTACAAGGACACCCCCTGGGACAAGCGTGCAAAAGTTGTGGCCGCCATGGATACGATGATCGATCGCCATGTCGGGGAGGTTCTGGATTTATTAAAGCAACTCGGGATCGACCGTCGCACGATTGTCTTTTTCTGTTCGGACAACGGAGCCGCGTACCGGTTTGACGGCGTTCTGGATTCAAGCGGCCCGCTGCGAGGCGCCAAACGGTCGATGTACGAGGGTGGAATTCGCGTGCCGTTGATCGCCTGCTGGCCGGGCCAGATCAAAGCCGGGACGGTCAGCCAACATGTCTGCTACTTCGCCGACATGATGCCGACGCTGGCTCAATTAGCCGGGGCGTCGCGATACATGCCGGCGAATATCGATGGCCTGTCGATTGTGCCGACGTTAATGGGTCAAAACGCCAAACAAGCCCAACACCCATTCTTATACTGGGAGTGGCAGTTGTACAACTGGGGCAAACGTCAAGATGTGCCCAACGGTCTGATGCAGGCCGTTCGTATGGGGAAATGGAAAGCGGTGCGACACAAATCCAACGTCCCGTTCGAGCTGTATGATCTGAGCCAGGACGTGGGTGAGAAAAACAACCTGGCTTCGCAACAGCCTGAGATTGTCGCCAGGATCGAAGCCTATATCCGGCGAGACCGCACGGAACCGCGCGCCCAGATCGAGCCTGAACATCCGGATGGAAAACGCTTCAGGTAAAATCATCTTCCCCAAACAAGATTTAAAAACCTAAGAGTTTTTTCTAAAAGAAAGAGAGAGGCTGCGATGAACAGACGTGATTTCTTAAGAGCCACCGGCATCGCTTCGATGTCCCTGGCGTGGCCAAACGCGATGATGGGTAAAACGAAGGCCCGTCAGCCCAATTTGCTTATCATCCATACAGACCAATTAAGCTGCTGGGCCGTCAGCGCTTATGCACGTGAATTAAATCGAACACCGAATTACGGAAAAATCCTCGTCGAGACCCCCCATATTGACGCTCTGGCCGAAGAGGGCGCCGTGTTCTACAACTTTTTCACGAACAGCGCCGTATGCACTCCGTCTCGCGGCTGCCTGCTCACCGGGCGCTATCCTCATGCCCACGGAGCGTACAGGAATAACATTGAGATGAATCGCGATGAGGTTACGATCGCCCGTATTCTCAACCGCCACGGCTACGAGACCGGCTACGCCGGAAAGTGGCACCTGGACGGCGAACCGAAACCGGGCTGGGTCGGCGTGGATCGCTCGATGGGCTTTGCCGATTGTCGTTTCATGTTTAACCGCGGCCACTGGAAAAAGATCGTCGAAAAACAAGAAGGCAATCCCGAAGTTTCCCCGTACAAGACAATCGGTGACATAAAAACCTATACAACCGACTGGCTCACCGATAAAACAATTGAGTTTATCCGGAGACCGAGAAACCGCCCGTTTTTCTACATGGTGAGCATCCCCGATCCGCACACGCCGTTTACCGTGCGAGAACCGTATATGACGATGTACGATCCGGAAAAGATGGTCGTGCCCAATACCTTCAAAGAATCCGCACCGGGCAACAAGAAAAAGCGACAGGGAAACGTCGAAGCATTGAAAAGAAACAAAGCACGCTATTGCGGTCTTGTCAAATGCATCGACGACAACCTCGGGCGCATTCTCGATTGCCTTAAACAGAAGCACATTCTCGACGAGACCATTATCGTTTTTACGACCGATCACGGGGAGTACATGGGCGAGCATGGTCTTTACGGCAAGAATCAATGGTATCGAACGGCCTATCAAATTCCATTTCTTATCCGTTGGCCGAAGAGGATTAAGGCGGGAACTCAAATCCGTCATTTCATAACAAACGTCGATATACAACAGACACTTTTAGGCCTGATGGACATTAAGCCTTCCGGACGAGAACAAGGCCGGGACGCCTCCGGCCTGCTGCGCGGCGAGAGGATCGAGTGGAAAGATGAGGCGATGATCCATCATTCTTCGCTTGAATCGGCGGGCATCTTCACGCCGGAGTACGAACTCGTTCTAAAAGCCAACGGCAGTCACATGCTTTTTAGTCGCCTGAACGATCCCGAACAGATGAAGAATCTGCATGACAATCCCGAATATACGAACGTTATGAAGGAACTCACAGAACGCATTATCCGGCATAACATCAACGTTGATGCTCCCGCTGCTTCGTGGCTGAAAAAGCAGGCCCAAAAACGGGTATGATGAAGGATCTGAAAATGAACGGAAAGAGCAAATTAAGTCATGCCGGATATATACAATCCACCCTTATTTCGATCCTGGTTGTCGTGGCGATTATCAATACCACAACGCCTGCCGCCGGAGACACGAGGAAGCTCAGGGTATTGAACGACGCGTATCCTCGTGTGTTCTTCTTCCGGCAAGCGGAGGGCTTTGCCGCGCAAAACAGGATTCCTTACGGACAATGGGAGGAAGCGTTCGAGCGATTGATGGGCATTGAAGGTTCCGAAGCCGTCCGGATTCACCGCATCCGGGCCTACGCTCACCCCGATGTGATCTATCGCGTATTCGAGAAGGGTCTGGTTATAGCCAATCCGTCACATTTGAATTGGATTTACTCTCATCGAATGATTATCATAAAGACGCGTTATTTCACAATATAAGGATGCGATACTGCGCCGCGTTCTGAAACATGATTTTACCTGTAAGGAGAACGAAACAATGAGATGTCATCCGGCAATGAAATCACGGCTATGGGGCTTATTGGTACTCTTTTTTCTGACGAGCACTAATGTAGCACAAACGAACGATCCGACAAGATTAGCTCGTAAGATTCTCAACGCCACGGCCGCAAAAGGCGGCATCGTGGTCCACCTCGGCTGTGGTGATGGGAAGTTAACGGCGGCGTTGCGCGCCGACGAATCGTACACGGTTCATGGGCTCGACACAGACCCGGATACGATTGCCGAAGCCAGACGGTATATCCACGAGCAAGGTCTCTATGGGTCAGTCTCGGTTGAAGCGTTTTCAGGTTCGATACTGCCGTACGCGGACAATCTCATTAACCTTGTCGTCGTGCAGGATGCGGGCGCCGTTCAAAGGGATGAAGTGATGCGAATTCTGGCTCCCGGAGGCGTGGCCTGCGCTCAGCGTAACGGTCGGTGGAAAAAGGTCGTCAAGCCCTGGCCCGACGATATCGATCAATGGACACACTTTTTGCACGATGCAAGCAACAATGCCGTGGCTGATGATACCGTGGTCGGCCCCCCTCGAAGTCTCCAGTGGGTGGCGCCGCCGCTATGGCTTCGCAGCCATGAGACGCCATCGGGCATTCAATGCTCTGTCTCAGCGAACGGTCGGATATTTTACTTCTTCGACGAGGGCCTCATTGGTATCACAGACGAACGGCTGCCGGACCGCTGGGCGATCGTGTGTCGAGATGCGTTCAACGGCAAACTCCTCTGGAAGCGGCCCCTCGAATCGTGGGGCTGGCGCGAATGGGACCCGGAGAGATGGCGGGGAAAAGATTGGACGACGATACGCGGCGGCAGGACCAATGTCCCTAACGAGAACCAGCGTCGCATGGTGGCCGATGGCGACCGGCTTTATACGACTCTGGCGTATCGCGCGCCCATGTCGATTCTTAATGCGGTTACGGGGGACATCATCGCCACCGTTGAAGCCACACGGGACGTCAGTGAAATACTGGTCTGTGACGGAGTGGTGATTGCCTACACCCGAAATGAACCGGAGGCAGCGGCGCGCCGAAGAGGAATAAAGGACATCGCCGGAGGATCGCTGGTTGCGGTCAATGGTCGAAATGCAGAGGTACTGTGGCAAAAACAGGTGGGTCAAATTCGTCCCCTGGCTCTGGCGATCGATAACGGCCGGATCGTCTATCTAAGCGGTAAAAACCTCGTGGCCCGCGATCTGAAGAATGGCGAGGAGCTATGGAGGATTCAACCGAAACAGACGTCACCGAGAACGCTGCTGACGGTCGATGATACGGTCGCTCACACGGGCAAGCATTCTCTCCGCATCACCA
>CAYZAT010000143.1:0-10718 GCA_964476475.1 uncultured Pirellulales bacterium | reverse complement strand
GGCAGCTCTTTCCATCGTAGCGAATTCTATATTTGATCTTTTCCCTTTTTTTTTGTTGCGCAAGGCCGTAATCAACATTCTCCTGAATTTTTCCTTCTTTGCGTTCGAGCATGTCGGCACTGAGTTCTTCATCCGGACCATACTCATTATCAAAATGCTCTTTATAAATTTTGCGGAAATGTTCTTCGGTCTTTTTTTTGTCTTTGACTGCTAAATAGTATGTTACATCAATACTACGAGGAGGCGACTTCCAGGCGGCGGCTACCAATTTTTGGGCCTGCTCGTAAGTCGGCAATGCGGATATATCCGCCATAGAAGAATTCACGGTAAAAACGGTGAATAGAATAACAATGGTTTTTTTCATATCACAGTTCCTCTTATTGATTAGACAACCCGGGACAATCGCATCGTCAATATTTACCCTTTGAAATACTTACGTCTCATCTTCCACCCCGTTGCATGCTCAAAGTTGCTTTTCCAAAAGATACTCAGATTATACATACAGCCGGTGTGCATCGCAATGATGGCAATGAGAAATGATAGGTAGGGTGTGCACCGCACACCGTCTCGTGTCGAGGGCGTCTCGCCCTCGAATCGCGGGCAAGATGCCCGCGACACTTCAATACATTCCCCAATCGATTTTTAGCAAAAACGATCAAGCATGCCGTTTTCGTTTATCTTATAATTCGGATGTTTTAGGAATATAACATGAAGGCAATAAAAGCATGAAGGAATCAACGGAACAAGTTTACAGACAGAGAATCTTACGGGTACAGATGGTTATCCAGCAAAATCTCGACCGGGAATTGCCGCTGGAAGAGCTGGCGAGGGAGTCGTATTTTTCCGAGTACCATTTCCATAGAATCTTTCGCGCCGTTGTCGGTGAGCCTCTTAAAGAGTATATTCGCCGGCTCCGGCTCGAACGGGCCGCCTCGCATCTCAAATACACAAGCAACTCGATTACCCATATCGCTCTCGACGCCGGCTATCAAACCCACGAGGCTTTTACACGCGCGTTCAAGTCGGCCTTCGGTTGTTCACCATCGGATTTTCGATCAGGCAATAGTGCGACGACACATTATCAAAGTGACAGTGATAAAAAAGAACTCCATTCAGATGAAGGAGATTATCCCATGAAAGTCGAAATCAAGAACATCGACAAAATGCGTGTGGCGTTCGTGCTGCACGTCGGTCCTTATGATAAAGAGGGCGAGACAGTCGGGCAAATGGAGGCTTTCGCCGAACAACAAGGGATGGAATTCCACGGCCGGCACCACGACATCTATCTCTCCGACCCGCGCCGCGTTCCGCCGGAACGGCTGAAAACCATCCTCCGCCACCCCGTCCGAAAGAAGGCCGTCTAACCTGTTATGAAATAATGTTAAAAGATACCGAACTCAACGGCATTTTGAGGTTATTTCGAGAAGATCATCTTCACCGCGGCGATGAGCATGGCTATGCCGAAGAGTTTCTTCAATATCGTGGGATTGATTAATGCGGCGCATTTGGCGCCGATGAGGCCCCCGAAGAAAAAGCCCAGACAAATTAAAGCCGCGATCTTTATATCCACATTACCGTGCTTGTAATAGGTCCACGCGGCAAGCAAACCAATCGGAGGAACCATCAGCGCCAGGGTGGTGCCCTGCGCCAGGTGTTGCGACAATCCAAAGCCAAGAACGAGTGCCGGGACGATGAGAATGCCGCCGCCGATACCCAATAGCCCGCTCAAGATACCCGCGGCAAGACCTAAAACGACATAAAGCAAAATATTCATAATGACGCATCCATATCAGAAACTCATGAGTTTTTAACGAACGGCGCCGAAGAGTTCGATGAATTTTTCTTCGATGTCGGGATGGGCACAGAGCGTCTGACCGATGAGGACGGCTCTGACGCCGACGATCCTGAGCTTTTCAACGTCGGCCCGTGTTTTGACGCCGCTCTCGGCGACCAGCTCGTCGGTGTTGTCGAGCAGACCCGCTAATCGACTGGTCGTATTGAGATCGACTTGCATCGTCGTCAAATCACGGTTGTTGATCCCCAGGACGCTGTATCCTTTTTCGGGGAAGCCGATCAGACTACGGACCGCCAGCAAAGTATCCGCATGGTGGACCTCCAAGAGGACCGTAAGGGTTAATTCGGCCGCGGCGATCATCAGGTCCATCAATTCGCCCGGCTTGAGGGCATCGGCGATGAGCAAGATCGCATCGGCCCCGGCGGCCCGGGCTTCGTAAACCTGCCAGATATCGACGACGAAATCCTTGCGGAGAACGGGCAGATCGACAACCCGGCGTATCTGATCGATATACTCCAGCCGGCCTTGAAAATATTTTTCATCGGTCAGTACGCTGATCGCATCGGCGCCGCAGTGGGCGTAGATTTGTGCGATAGCCACCGGATCGAAATCCTCGCGAATGAGCCCGGCCGACGGCGAGGCCTTTTTGACCTCGGCGATCACGTTGATGCCCCTTGGGTTCGGTTGGGTGACGGCTTTATAAAAATTCCGGCACTTCGGCAAACCGCCGACCTGCTCCTTCAGTTGATCGAGACCTTTCTTCGACTTCCGCGATTGGACCTCGATCCTCTTGTCGGCTATGATCGTATCTAATATGTTCGCCAATTCAATTTACCCTGCAGCAATCTGCACATAGCCCATACGAAGATCATTCAGCGTATTGGACAGAACGGTTTCTTCCTCTGTGGTTAAATTTCCTTTGGTTTTCTCCTGAAGGGTTTGAAGCATGTCGATATTATATTTCGCCATCTCCAAATCGGGTCCTCTCTGTTCCTGCCCTTTGACCTGCAACAATCCCATAGCAAACAACGCCTGCGTCGTAAGCATGCTAACCAACGCGGGAAAATTACCCTCCGGCAAAGGCCCGCGAGGTTGCTCCTCATCCTGAGGTTTTTCCTTCTCGGTCTCCTCCTGGGCCGCTAAGATCTCTTTTTCCTTTTGCGCTTCCTGCTTCCAGTCCTCATCGATGATGATCTTTTTCTCTTCCTTCTTTTCTTCGGCCATTTTCAGCAATCCTTTCAGGAATTATCTTCTATATTTCTTCATACTCCTATCGACATCGCGCTTCTGATCGCGCTCAGCAATCGCTTTTCTTTTATCGTACTGCCGTTTGCCCCTGGCCAGTGCCAGCTCCAGCTTGGCCAGTCCTCGATGGTTGAAATAGATCCGAAGAGGCACCAGGGTAAAACCCCGCTGTTCGAGCTTGGTCCTGAGCCGGCGGATTTCAATCTTGTGAAGCAACAGCCGGCGCTTCCGGGTCGGCTCGTGCTGATTATGTCCGGCCTGCTCGTATGGGGAAATACTGGCCCCCACGAGCCAGCATTGCTCATTGTCGATTCTTGCATAAGAGCCGCTCAGGTCCGCCGCGGCGGCGCGCAATGATTTGACCTCGGTGCCCACTAATTCCAGGCCGGCCTCGATCTTCTCGACAAGCTCGAAATTCCGGTACGCCTTCTTATTGACCGCCACCGGGCCTTGTTTGTCCTTGTCTTTGCCTTTACGCGATTTTGCCGCCATGAGCACCATCATAGCGACAGGCACATCAACTTGCAAGCGTCGGACGTCGAGGTTTGAATTTCGTTGCAGACGATCCCAATAGAAGAGCGACCTCATGCAACGAGGCACGAGGCCGCTCCTTCAAACAATCGAAGCAAGGTGAATCCTTACGCGATCGGTCTCGGATGGCCCGCCGGGCAGCGTCCTTTAAAAGACCGGATTGAACGGACGCCCGGCTGAAGCATTCATCACTCCGGATTACCAATCACGCACGATGACCTTATCTTTGCCAACCATATACTGGTTAGAATCTTTCACCTTCAGGTTGTAAACCGTGCCGGTGTAAGGCGTCGATCTGAGCGTAACGCTCTTGATGGTCACGGTGCCATCCTGGGTTTTCAGCTTGAGGCCGCTGGTCAGGTTCTGAGCCGCGATCCACTGGCCGGAATCCAGCATGAACTTGTGAGCATCGACGACACTGATGCTCGCGCCGGTCTCGAGGACGACGTCGCGAACTTCGAACGTACCCTCGTGGGCCTGGACTTGCTCGACCCATGAAGCACTCACGTCCGAGATCTTGACGAACTGGCCGTCGGTCCAAACGGGCGTTTCCGCGACAAAGCAGGTACGACCCTTCGGTGCGGCACCGCCGCCACCGGCTCCGGGCTCGCCGTCGTTGACCAGCAGGGTGTCGGTTCTGTCCTGGGGCTCGCTGCCGAAGACAACGGGCATTCCGCCGATTCTCACGTCGCCGCCATCCCAGAAGGTCCAGATGTTATCATCGTTGACGCCGCAGAACGGGCGTTTCTCGAAGCCGACATGGTTGTCCAGGAACAGGACGTTCTGGCCGTCTTCCTGGTGCTGGGTGGCGTTACCGGCTTTGATCGCCTCGGTGCCGCCATCCGGATTGAACAGGCCCGGGAATTCCTTGGCTTCAGCAGAGGGTGAAGCAATGTAGGGGTTCCTGTCGGCCGCCACCGCCAGGCCCGGCTCGCTCGCTGTCGTCAGAGCGTACAGGCCGAACGGCATATGGTACGAATAGCTGCAGTGCTCTCTCGGGTCGGTCCCGAAGTCCCAAAGGTCGATCAGTTCCCGATCGCCGGCGCCCTGATCTGCGGGCTTGAATTCCGTCGTTCCGGAATCGCCCTTGCAGATAAAGGACTTGGGCGTTACCTCGGCGTACTTGACCAGCAGGTAGAAGCAGGACGAAATGGTGGCCTGTCCGCCGCTGCCGTCGGCCGCCAGGCCGTAGGCGTTGAAGCGGTTCAGGGCCAGCCAGTCTGTAACCTGTCCGGACCACGTACTGTTTCTGCCGCCGGCACGCGGCATCTCATCGTCGTAATCATTGCTGTAGATCAGCATGGCCTTGCCGATGCCGGACAGGTTCGTCCCGCAGACCATGCGGAAGGCAATCTGCCTGACCCTGGCCAGGGCCGGCATCAGAATGCCCATCAACAGAGCGATGATCGCGATCACGACCAAAAGCTCGACCAATGTAAAACCTTTCTTCTTCATCTTTGTCTCCTTTTGATTTTTTTGAGATTCGCTTAGCCGACCGTCCTGAGTTATACGTCCGTTAACATTTCAATGGATAAATGCCTATTGTCACACACACATGCGACATTAAACACTATTCCTACCTCCAGCGAATCTCCTCAACCTATCAACACAATTACCCCATAGACGGTCGGTTGTACATTCACAAACCGGTCTTTCCAGTGAAATTCCTGCAATTCGTCCTGTCGATGTCTCACCCTTACTCAAATCAAAGAGCGTACAAACCACTTAACAACATAGCACGATCTTTTTCCCGCAGGCAGGTTTTCGATATGATCTCGGGACCAGAATATGATGACAGCTTTATTTATGATATACAGAACCTTTAAAACCTGCCTGTTTACCATCCCAATGATATCACAAGATCGTCCACTTGTCAAAGATAATTTACCAATTTCCACAAAGTATTGATTTTTTTTTTGAATTCGCCTAAAATCCTGATTTTCCATCTGGGTCTGAAAATATGATTGCTCAAGAAAATCTCGAAACGACACGAGAAAAGCTTCAAAAACACGGTCAGAGCCATCTTTTGGCGTTTTTTGATCAATTGACCGAGGCCCAGAAGCTGAATCTGCTGGAACAAATAGAATCGCTGGCTTTCCCACACATTGAGCGATGGATCGGCGAGATCATCAAAAATACGCATTCCACTGCTCTCGGCACTGATTTTTCTCCCCCTCGATCTTATCCTCCCCGGCCGGAAAACCCGGATCAACGGCAAAGATACGCCAAAGCTGTCAATTTAGGCAAGAAACTGATATCAGCCGGCAAGGTCGCTGCATTTGTCGTCGCGGGCGGCCAGGGCACGCGGTTGGGATTCGACGGCCCGAAAGGCGATTTCCCCATCGGCCCGGTGAGCAATAGGTCGTTATTCCATATTTTCGCCGATACCATCAAAGCGGTAGGGCGGAAATATCACGTCGTCTGCCCCTGGTACGTCATGACCAGCCCCCTCAATCACAAACGGACGATAGAGGTGTTCCAGGAGAACAATTTCTACGGCCTGGGTATCGAAAACGTCTTCATCTTCCAGCAAGGCACGTTGCCTAACTTCGATTTCGACGGCAAAATCCGCTTGGCCGATAAGGCCCGCATCGCCTGCTCGCCCGACGGGCACGGCGGAAGTCTCAAAGCGCTCTGTCAAAGCGGGGCCCTTGAAGATATGAAGAACCGGGGCGTCGAGTTTTTGAGTTACTTTCAGGTCGATAATGCCCTGATCAGTATCTTCGATCCGCTTTTTATCGGTTTGCATGCCCTCGACGAGGCCGAAATGTCCTCGAAGGCGTTGACGAAAAGCGGCCCGAAGGAAAAAGTCGGCAATTTCTGCCTGATCGACGGCAAAATTAACGTTATCGAATACAGCGACCTGCCCGATGAGCTCGCCGGGCGTCGAAATCCTGATGGATCGTTAGTCTTTCATCTCGGCAGTATCGCCATCCACATCATCAATCGCACCTTCGTGGAAAGACTAAACGCCAACGATTTCGGCCTGCCGTTGCACAAAGCCGTCAAACAAGTTCCTCACGTCGATGAAAAGGGAAATATCGTCGAATCCGACGGGATTAAACTGGAGAGCTTCGTTTTCGACGCTTTACCGCTGGCCTCAAAATCAATCATCCTGGAGACGCTGCGTCACGAGGAATTTGCCCCAACCAAGAATGCCACCGGCATCGACAGCGTAGAAACAACAAAACAAATGATCGTCGATCGCGCCGCCGACTGGCTCGAATCAGCGGGTGTTACGATCCCCAGGACGTCGGACGGTTCCGTTGACTGCCTGCTCGAAATCGCGCCCGGCTTCGCCCTGGACAGAGAAAGCCTCAAAGAGAAGCTGAACCGGATACCGGCCATCACGCCGGGAGCCAAAATTTACCTCTCTTGAGAACCGAATCGAACCCGCCAAATCTCCGAACGTCGCATCATTGAGCGGAGAACGCGTACACGGTCGCGGACGTGAATTTCTGTCCGGGTTTGAGAACCGTGGTCGGAAATTCCGGCTTGTTCGGCGAATCCGGATAATGTTGCGTCTCCAAACAGAATCCGTAGTGTTTATTGTACACCTTGTCGTCTTTGCCGGTGATCGTATTGTTCAGGAAATTGCCCGTATAGAATTGCACGCCCGGCTCCGTGGTATGCACTTCCATAATGCGCCCGCTGGTCGGCTCCAGCACCCTGGCACATAATGTGGGCGTGTCGGCCCCGGCACTGCCCTTCGAGAGGACGTAATTCTGATCGTAGCCGCTGCCTACCTGTCCGATCCGCGCTCCGATTGAGGTCGGTGAGGTAAAATCGAGTGGGGTCCCTTCGACGCTCCGAATTTCTCCGGTCGGGATCAAGCCCTCATCAAAAACGGTGTACTTGTCGGCGTTGATCATGACGACATGATCGAGAACATTGCCGGTCCCCTGGCCGGCAAGATTGAAATAACTATGGTTCGTCAGGTTGACAACGGTGGTCCTATCGGTCTCGGCCTCGTAGGCAATCTTCAGCTCGTTATCGTTCGTAAGCGTATAGGTGACGCAGCACGCCAGATTACCCGGATAATTTTCCTCCCCGTCCTCGCTGATATAGGTCAATTTGAGGACTAACTGATCGTCTTCCTCTTTCATGTCCTCGACGCGCCAGACGACTTTGTCAAATCCCTTTTTCCCGCCGTGAAGGTGGTTCGGCCCGTTGTTCGCCGCCAGTTCATATATGACGCCGTCGAGGGTGAATGTCGCGCCGCCGATCCGGTTCGCGTACCGACCGACCGTCGCTCCGAAAAAGGCGCCCCGTTCGATATAATCATTTAAGTTGTCATACCCAAGGGCGACGTCGGCCATATGGCCGTCGCGGTCGGGAACCTCCAGCGAGACCAGGATCGCCCCGTAGTTGGTGATCTTGGCCGTCATACCGTTCGTATTGACAAGGGTATATAGGTTCACCTGTTTGCTGTCGGGTGTCTGCCCGAAAAAATCTTTTGTGATGCTCATCTCCATGGTCTCCATTTCCGTTTCGGCTCGATCCTGTTCTACAACGGGGGTTTCCGGTTGGGCCGGCGGTTGCTCCGGAGCCGGGGTCTTCTTTTTACAGCCGGACATCGTGATCAATGCAATCCCCAAGACCAGATGGATCCAGTTTCTCATTCCTTTGGCCGTAATGTTCATTTTCTTACTCCTTTAAAGAAAATGTTGTCTTTGTCGGATTCCTTCCGGGGCACAAGGACGGATTTCTGCCTTCTGCCTCCCGGAGCTTAGCGCCTCCAACATTATCGCCCCGGTGTTACGTTGTCAAAAGATTTATTCACAACCCTCCAAAGAGTCCCAGCCACCTTGGCCTAAAGGTCGGTCTGATGGAATATACTCTGCAAAAACCGTCCGACAGTGTATAATCTTTATATGGGTTGGCTCGATTCATCAGATTGAAGTCACCAGTACGATGCAAGGAGATAGTGTTATGGCCGAAGAAAGATGCTGGGGTGAATGTGGCGGCAGGCATCCGGCCGAAACGCCTCAGGGGCTTTGTAAGGAATGCCTGACGAAGCTTGGCCAGGCGGGCGGCGCCCAGACAGGTCAGGATGGTATCCCTACGAGCGCCACGCCCCCGGCCGGATTTCTACCGCCCGATCCGTCTGAACTGGCCGAGCAGTTCCCGCAATTCGAAATCCTCGAACTGCTGGGACAGGGTGGAATGGGAGCTGTGTACAAAGCCCGCCAAAAGCATCTCGACCGCCTGGTCGCCCTGAAAATCCTTCCCCCCCGGATCGGTCAGACACAGGCGTTTGCCGATCGATTCATTCGCGAAGCCCGGTCGTTGGCCAAGCTGAACGATCAGCACATCGTTTCGGTGTATGATTTCGGTCACACAGACGCCGGTTTGTACTACTTCATCATGGAATTTGTGGACGGAACGGATCTCCGACGGGTGATCCAGTCCGGCAGACTGACCGCCCCTGAAGCGCTGGCCATTATCACCCAGGTCTGCGATGCCCTGCAGTTCGCCCACGACGAAGGCGTGGTTCATCGCGACGTCAAGCCGGAGAACATCCTGATAAATAAAAGAGGTCAGGCAAAAATCGCCGACTTCGGCCTGGCCAAACTCGTGGGACGACCCGCCACCGGATATACCCTGACTCAAGCCGGGCAGAGGATGGGCACGCCGCATTACATGGCACCCGAGCAGATCGAGCGGCCCGGCGAGGTGGACCACCGCGCGGATATTTACTCACTGGGTGTGGTGTTCTACGAGATGCTGACCGGCGAGCTTCCGCTGGGCCGATTTGCAGTGCCGTCGCAGAAAGCCGCCGTAGATGTTCGACTGGACACCGTTATCCTTCGAACCCTGGAGAAGGAACCCGAACGGCGTTACCAACAGATCAGTGAACTAAAGACGGAAATGGAGGCCATCTCGTCCATAAGTCGAGCCGTTTCGTCATTCGAATCTTTCGCGGACGAAGACCTCGAAGCAGCCCGGCTGCGACTCAGGAGACCGGCGAAAGGCCTCAAGATCTCCGGGATGATTAATTGCGTGACATCCGTTCCACTGATTCTGGTCTGGATGATTTTCGCGTTGACCGGAGAATTAACGTCTTTGCCCACCCTGATAATTGGCGGCATCGGGCTTATTACCGGGACGATGGGCTTATTAACCGTTATAGCGGTCCAAAGAATGGTCCGGCTGCAATCGTATGGCTTAGCCATAGCGGCCAGTGTCTTGCAGTTTATTGCGCTGCCCGGCTCACTGATCGGGTTAGGGATGGGCATCTGGGCCCTTGTGGCTCTGGCCAAAAACCAGGTGCATGTGGCGTTCATCAAAGCGATGGAACAACGCCCGACCGTCGAAGACAGCGAGGTCTGGAGAAAGATAACGAACATCGCGGCCCTGGCGGCAAGTTTCATGTTTCTAATCACCCTGGCCCGGGCATTAGGAAATCGCCAAGCGCTCTGGTTTATGTTCCTGTTCGGCCCCCCCATGGTGATTCTGGACGCATTTGCCCTGAGCCGGTTGATAAGGCATTCGGCGACGGATTCCGAAACGTCGTGGGAAAAGGCCAGAACCGAAATCGTGAGAATAGCAGGCACCAGGAACACCAACGCCCAGTCACAGGATACCCTTGTACCGGTCACGACGCGCCGAACAGCCATAGGGTCGTTTGCACTCGGTTTGCTTTGCATTTTCCTTTCATCGGGCCGCGCGTCTTTTATGATGAAATTTGTATTCGTCGCTCTGCCGTTATTTTATACCGTTTTTCTGGGCATGAGGATCCTGAAAAACACGCGCTCCAATCAGGCCCGTCTTCTCGATGTGGTGCTTGCCCTCGCGGGACTTGCCGCCGCGTCGATCGCATTCATCTCGTTGTTCGTCGGCATGAGGTGATTGGGGAATTCACGTTGGACCCGCCGATTCCTAACCTGTAACCGTCGAGGGGCACGTCGGACGATACCCCAGAAACATATCATGATCCCGGAAGACGCCGGCAAATTTATTGAAGCCCGGCCCGTGCTTTTGGGACGCAATCAGTGATATTCTCGGCCCCTGAAAATGACATCAGGAAAAGCGTGCAGACGCAGAAAAATCTCTTGACTTTGGAGGCCGTAACGTATATAATAGACGTATCATACAAAAAGGGGGGACACTTATGGATCGATTGAATTATTTCTATCTCAACATT
>CAYZAT010000142.1:0-10757 GCA_964476475.1 uncultured Pirellulales bacterium | reverse complement strand
TTCTTACTCGCCGAGGGTAAATCATGCGTGAAAAATCACTCGGAAGTCCTGGCGAATATTCGAAGGATCATGGCCTGGGCCCGTCGTGAACACATCCCGATCATATCCACCGCTGAAGTCCACCCGAATCATAACGGCGCCAGTGCGGTGACGTATTGTCTCGACGGCACGACCGGCCAACGAAAGATCTCCTACACACTCACAAACCACCGGGTGAGTTTTCCTGCTGATAATCTGAATGTCCTACCCGCTGATTTGTGGCGTTCCTATCGGCAGATCATTCTCCATAAACGTTGCCCGGATCCTTTTGAAGAGCCTCGGATCGAACGATTATTAAATGAGGTACGAGCTGAGGAGTTCGTTCTCATGGGCGCCGGCACGGAACAGGCCGTCATGGCAACCGCATTGGGCTTGCTGCATCGCGGCAAGACAGTGAGCATTGTTGTAGATGCCTTGGGTTCATACAGCAAGAGAGAGGCTAAGCTGGCCTTACGCAAGATGAATTCTAAAGGAGCCAAAATGGTCACGACCGAAGAACTGGCCGGAATATCGTGTCTTCGTCAAATAGGGGCGTGCAAATGTAAAAGCTGTCGAAAAAACAATGTTACATTTTAATTCGCCTTCGGCACTTAACCACGGACAAATTAAGTCCTATAAATATTTATTGTGTGAGTCGTTATCGCAATGTGAAACGCCAACAACAAACGAGAAACTCACATCCCTCTCCTCGAAGCTGAGTTTGCCGACCGCGTCTTCCGTGCGGTCGGCAAATTTGGCTCGAAAATGAGGTTTTGACATAAGCGACAACCCAATAATTCCATCATCATAATCCCTCCTCCACAGAATATCCTATCGAATGATGGCTCAAAATGCCTTTGATAGAAGAAAAATCGCTTATTTTCCCATTTTAACCAATTTTTATTCCATGATACAAAATGTGTAAATTTAGGAAAATTTCACTTGACACCAATGTGGGTGTTGTAGTATAAATAGTGAAGTGAAGCTCATGAGTCTCCATGAATTGTAGCTTCACTGCGTATTACGTATCCACGGTTCCTGGGCAACAGCCGGAAGCGTTTTCCGGTATGGGACAGAGTTGGAGTAAGGTAATGCGGCAGGAGACGGAGGAGGCGTGTTCGATATTCGACTGCTCGACGGTTTGCGTTGAGCAGGAGGGTTGGAGTGCATTCCTGTCTATCCTTGCCAGTTCGCCTGAAGAGTGACCAAAATCTATCTGATTGACGGCCTGACTTAGCCTGCACAGGGAGGGTCAGTGGCCAAGATCCTCCGGGTTGGAGGTTGACGTGATCAGTACATGATGGCGCAAGGTCTGTCCCAAAACGTTTGATTAGGATAATCAATAGAAACCAAATTCTTCAAACAAGGGATTTGAAGATATGAAGAAAAAAGCGATTTGTGTGTTTATCTTGTCGCTCTTTGCGGTGCCCTGCTTCGGGGGCCCTATTGTCAGTACATTGGGCCCTGGAGACACGTACGATACGTCAACGGGTTGGGGTATCGGCGACTCTGTCATGGAAGTCGACACGGCCAACCAGTTTTCCTTCACAGGATCAAAACCGTATTTCCTTGATACGGTTGAATTAGCCGTGGCTTTGGTCAGCGGGACCAACGAACTTGACGTCTGGCTGATGAGCGATGCCGCGGGAGAACCCGGCGGCATTATCGAAGCGTTTAACTTTGTGGGGATCATGAAACCCTTTGGGCAGGATAATCCCCTTTTGGTTGGACATTCCATACTCCACCCGGTTCTCAGTCCGGGCATTGATTACTGGCTGGTAGCCTCCGCACCTGATAGCGACACCGTGGCAGGTTGGAATTTTTCTTCGCCTGCTGTCTCAGGTACGGTCGCTCAGAGGTCTGGTACGGGACTATGGGCCGTTGCTTCCGATGGAACATTAGGAGCATTCCGTGTGAGTGGCACGCCCGTACCTGTTCCGGGTGTATTTGTCCTCGGGGGTATGGGTCTCGGTCTTGTCGGCTGGTTACGAAGACGCAGGACGCTATAAAAGAGCCTTATAACAATGTTCACTTAACAAAGGGCCGTGAGACTCGAACTCACAGCCCTTTTTCATTTCTCGCCCGCGCCGGCTTTCTCATTTTGCTGAAGCGCTAAAAATCAATGGCCATGGAGATTCCTGAGCAAAGACGGATAAGGTGAACCGTGGGGACTATGGCAATCACAACAGCTCTGTTGCCTCAACGCCATAGTCGAACCCAAGAATGTCGATTTGTCAAAGCCCGAGCCGCTGGTTTGGCCCGGAAACGACACGGAGTTCGGGGGATCGCCATCGTGGCAGGTCAGACAGAATCCGGTTCGGCTGGCGGTCCATGGCTTCTTTCCGCCGGAATCCGGGTCGATGAGACTCACTACGCCGCTTCGATGCCGGCGATTGTCGTGGCATAATAAACATCTCTCGTCCGTAACCGTGCCGGAGAAATGCCTCGAGGCCATCTCAAACTCTCCGCCCGGACCAAGAATCTGCCGACGACCGTACACGCCGTCGCGGGGATGACAACGGGCACAGGCATCCTTCTTCACATCGAAGCCATCATCGCCGACTTGCCCCACATGACAGGCTTCACAGTTTTGGTTATCTTTATGGTGATAATCTCCGTTACCGTGACAATCAATACACCCCACCGGGGGAGGCGCGGCTACACGAATGGCATACGTACCGGAAGTAAGCTTTCCGGTCCAAACGGATTCCATAGGTCCCGATACGATCTGAGCCAGTATCTCATCTTTGACCTCAAAGCTGTATATTGCGTGGAACGGACCGGCGGCAAAGGCCGCCACCTGTTTGGAGGGGGCGATGATTTTACCTTCGACAGTTGCTTCAAACGTTTGTCCGGGTGCGATTCTTTGGATCGGATTATTTTGTCTGCGATTTCGAGACCGTCCTCTTTCATCGGAGGCGATCTTCAGGATCTGTCCATTGCCGTTCTCGATGGTAATATGCTTGAGAGTATCCGTGGCTTTGTAATAGAAATTGATAGGCCTATGAGTCGTATTTTCAAACGTCACCCGGGCGGCGATCGGCTCACCAAGAACAAATTTCTCTGGATCGATACTCAGCCCGCAACGTAAACCGTTAGCCGATTGCCCCCACTGCGGTTTCGGGGACGGCGGCATACGGCCGCCATGAGCGATGAGTTTCTTTAAGGTCCTCTCGACGGGCGGGAGCCGAAAATCTCGCGGCCCCTTGCCGGCATAAAAAACGACCTTGCCGTCAATGTCAACGATGGTGATGCGCACCGGAAAGGCTCTATAGTCACTGTTGACCTTACCATCCATACCGTCGATGACCATCGGTATCGTGAACTTGTATTGGGTCACACATTCGGTCGCGAGGATGACTCGCTCATCGAGGCTTTTAGGCCGATTGAAGATACCCGTTTTGTTGCTCGCCTTTTGTAATAGGTTGGGGTGGGCCTCGCGGATATACACGATCAGGAACTCGATTTCGTCATTGTACGACGCGTACAATCTCTCCATGTCTGCTGCACGGGAGGTGAAGGGCGGTCACGTATAGCTCGACATAATCAGGCACACGGGTTTTTGGCCTCGAAAAGCCGACAACCTGACCGTCTCTTTCTCCTGAATCACACCGACGGTCTTACCTGTTTCATCCGTCTTGAAATGGAGTCTCGGAAGCTCGAAATCCGGAGGAAATTGGCTTTCCCTGATCAGGGGATTCTGAGTGTTGACCTGGCCGCTGGAAGACGGCGAAAAGCTCACTCCCCAAACAACAATGCAAGATACAATGGCCGGCCACACCGTGTTTTTAAAGCCTCTCTCTCGAATTCGTCTCATTGTCGGTTCCTTACAATAGAAGCATAAACCAACCTGATTTTATATGAAAAGTGTCGTTATTTCTAATGTAAAGACACAAAATCAATGATCTTATTGCAGCGGACGCAGTGCGCATGGATAAAAAACACTTTCCATCGGCTCCGGCCTCTGGTATGATTCTCCGTCATTGTGAAGTTGTGTGTTCAGGCAGGATTGTTGGTCGATCCCGCGCACGGCGATTCTTGTAATCAAAAATAAGGAGACAGAAGTGAAAACGAAAATCTACAGTGTAATACTGGCACTGGGCTGCGTGATGGCGATATCCGTCTTCGCGGCCGAGAAAGCCTCACAACCAACAGTCAGCGCCCCGACGATTGAAGCACAAGCCACTCCCGCGGAAGCCTCAGCACTCAAAACAGAACTGGATAAGGTCAGTTACATCATCGGCACACAAATCGCCCAGAGCATAAAGAAACAGGGCGTAGAAGTGAACCTTGAACCGTTGATGTTGGGACTCCAGGACGTTCTGGAGGGCAAAACCTTAAAACTCACACAAGAAGAGATTCGAACCGTTTACACGGCTTTCCAACAACGCATGAGGGCAAAACAAACGGCGGAAAGAGCAAAACTGGCGACGGAGAATCTTGCCAAAGGCAAAGCCTTTCTTGAGGCCAACAAGACCAAAGAAGGCGTAAAAGTCCTTCCGAGCGGTCTGCAATATAAGGTCATTAAAGAGGGAACGGGAGATACCCCGACGGCGGATGACAAGGTCAAAACGCACTACCGCGGCAGGCTGCTCGACGGGACGGAGTTCGATAGTTCCTACAAGCGGAACCAGCCGGCGGAATTTGGCGTCAAAGGCGTGATTAAGGGCTGGACCGAAGCGTTACAGCTCATGAAGACAGGCGGAAAATGGGAATTGTACATACCGGCCGATCTGGCCTATGGCGAGCGGGGACGACCCAGCATTCCACCGAATTCCGTACTCATTTTCGAGATCGAACTGCTCGAAATCGTTAAGTAAATGAAGCAATCAGGGCCTATATCGAATCATTCGATATAGGCCCTGGATTCATTTGAATTCTGCGTTCTCAACACATTCTTACAGCACGTCAATACAACGCAATATCGTCAAAATACACGGTACCGGAACCGCCTGCCGTCGTCATCGCGCCTTTCGTGCCCAGCCCAAGTGAAAGCGTGTCCGCATCGGTCAGGTCAACGCCCTGATCGGCAAGCGTTTGCAACGGAACGACCCATTTCGTCCAGGTGCCTTTCTGGGCGGCGCTCGCGTCATCGTGTACCGTCGTCGCGGCCGTACCGTTGCTATTAGCCACAGAGACGTACAACGGCTCCACGGCATTATCCAACCGGCCCCGAAACCAAATTACTAACTCATTGACTCCGCTCTCGGTCCAGTCGCGCGGATCGTCCAGGGTCAACGTGGCTTGCGAATATGCCGCCGCATCCGGTGCATTATTATACATCAGCGGCAACGACTGGAGGCCGCTACGGACCATCAATTGCTCGGCGTAAGGTGGAAGTAGGTAGCCCGCCTGTGCGCCGTTCTCCGGATCACCGAAGCCGTCGATCCAGTTTTGCCAAATCGCTTCTCCAGCCGAGTCGTCGTCGGTGTAGCTCTCGAAATCGTCCACGGAAATGAAGTTAGCCGTCGTGAAGCTCCAGATCGGACCTTTCGATGTGTTGCCCTGGCCGTCAACCTCATCGATGCGCCAGTAGTACGTCGTATGCCAGGCCAGCTTGCCGGGATCGTAGCTTTCGGCGCCCAGAGCCTGGCTGCCTTTATATTCGGGCGAAGTCGCATCGGCATGACGGACGGCGTCCTTATCCACGCCGAAGTACACCTCGTGGGATGCGGCGCTATCGCTTGCCGTCCAGCTTAATGTCGCGGTCATCTTCACATCCACCGCGCCGTTTTCCGGGCTTGGATGGCCGACGGCGCCCATCGTTGTAAAGCTCCAGATATCGCCCTTATACGTGTCGGAGCCGTCAAATTCGTCAACCCGCCAGTAATAGACCTTCTCAGAATCCAGCGGATCGGCGGGTGTATAGATGGTAACGCCCTGTGGGGCGCCTCCGGTGGCGTCGCTTACCTGGTCGAAATCGTCGCCCAGATAAATCGTGTGCATTTTCGCCCCAAAGCCCGCCGTCCAGGTCAAGCTCACGACCGGATTAACAAACTCGGCCCCATCCGCCGGATCGGGATCATACGCCGTCTTGGGAGCAACCGAAAAGCTCCAGATATCCCCTCGCCAGGGACTGTTCGGATCGGCTTCATTGATCTCGTCGATACGCCAGTAGTACGTCGTGCCGGGTATGAGACCCTCGGGATAAGGAAATCCGGGGAAACCCACGACAAAATACGTCGGAATCTGGTTGCCCCAGAAGGCGTCCGGCGTTCCATCGTTCACGCTGTCGAAATTATCGCTGAAATATACATCGTGCGAGACGGCGCTGTCGCCCGGATTCCAGCTCAGATTCGCCCATGTGTCCGTAATGACGGCGCCATCGGCCGGTGCGGGACTAAAGGCAATCGGAGAACTAATTCCTTCCATCAGTTTAATGACCTCATCCTGCGTCAGCGCACGCTTGGACAAGTAGAACTCATCGATCTGGCCGTTGAATTGCCAACTGTCGTCAACGTCCATTCCCATGCGGGCGCCCCCGCCCCAGTTGTCGGCGGCCGCCACGCCCGGCGCGGCTTCCACGAAATCGTTGCCGTATTCCGCAATGAGTTCGCCATCGACGTACATCGCCCCGCCCCCATACTCGCCGGGAACGAGTTCCCAGGTCAGGGCCATGTGATGCCAAACGCCGAACTCGACGGTGCCTTCATACGCATTGATAATGTACTTGTTATCAATGTCGCCGATATGGGTGTGGTACTGATTGTTACGAATATAGGCCCCGTGACACCAGGAATGCGGATCGGCCAGGGCGCTGAATACGGTTTGCGTCCCGCCCGTATCCTCCGGCTTGACCCAAACGGCGAGTGTCATGGCTGTGGTCGGAATATCCTCTTTCGGGAAGTTCGCCCCATCCAGGTCGAGGTAGCTGGCCCCGCCGGTAACCTCGCAGGCTTCCGAATCCCTGATGCCTTCGCCGGCAACGCCCTTGACGGTTTCGACCACCGTGGCGTCATTGCCCTTGCCGGATTTGTCGAGAACAACGGCATTGTTACCGAAACCCTCGAAGTCATAGTATATGACCAGAGACGGGTCATCCTGCGCGAAGGCATTTACCGATAGCCCCAGCAACAAAACAAAAGAGAATAGACAAGACAGTTTCCTACGCATGATCGTCCTCCTACAAAAAGATTGATATAAAAGCGACGAAGAACCTGACGTTTGCCATACGGTGTCCTTAGACGCCCAAGTTGATCTTTGCAGATATGTCAATTGTACTAAATAATCCGCCTTCCTGTCAAGAAAGTCTTGAGCATTTAAGCCATTCGACCTCCACCAACGGTTTCAATATAAAGCGATATCGTCGATGTACACCGTTCCGGTGCCGCCGGGTGTTGTCATCGCGCCCTTCGTGCCCAGGCCGACCGCGATCGTGTTGACGTCGGTCAGGTTAATGCCCTGGTCGGCGAGCGATTGCAGTTGGATCACCCATCTTCCAATCCCCAACGATGTCCGAAGGATTAGATGTGTTTTCCTCGTGAACCACTTCTCCATTGATATGAAGGATCGCCTTGCCGGCCTCTTTGTCGTATGTACCGGCATAGTGTAACCACTCATCCCACGTGACGGTACCCGCCCGTATGTCAAAGATCGTGGTTCCGCCGGCGGCCCGGAGCAGCCATCGAAATTCGCCGTTGCTTCTTAGCTCAGGATGAATCACCCAGGTTGAGTCGGCGGCTCTGGCATTGAATAGCGTCTGATGGTCGCCCGTATCCTCACATTTTGCCCAGGCGGAAATCGTCATGGCGGAGGTTGGATTTTCGTCGGTAGGGAAATTCGCCCCATCCAGGTCGATGTAACTGCAGCCGGAGGGTCCTCCTCTGCCTTCGAATCTGGCCGCGCCATTACGCTTGCCGTCAGAATCTGCTGTGATATCCCCTTTGACAACGCCGTCGTGGCCGTTGCCGGACTGATCGAAGATGATGTCGCCAACCTCGTCGAATGAATAATAAACGACGATAGAGGGGTCGCTGATGAGGTCGGCAAAAACGTTGGTCGTCAGAGTCAAGATCAGAATAAGAGAAATCAGACAGGTTAATTTTTTAGACATGATTTTCCTCCTACAAAAAGATTGATATAAAAGCGACGGACAACAATCTGACGTTCGCCCTATCGTGCCTTTAAACGCTTAAACTAATCTCTGCAGATACAACACTTTTACTAAATCACCTGCCATTCTGTCAAGAAGATAATTCCAATTCTACACATCTCTGGGGCAAGTGTGTGCACTAAGACGGGATTTGACATTGAAATGGAAACGGCAGTTGAATGTCTTTAAAGCGAAATACAAAAAAGGCGGTTAGATG
This sequence comes from uncultured Pirellulales bacterium, assembly GCA_964476475.1. Lineage (GTDB taxonomy): Bacteria > Planctomycetota > Phycisphaerae > Sedimentisphaerales > Anaerobacaceae > JAFGTG01. The sequence continues at coordinate 2,430 of CAYZAT010000142.1, read as the reverse complement.
AAAACCAATACAACCACCCTCCCCGATGGTGTGTGTAGCTATATCGCTAAGATTAGTACCGGCAGACTCAATTAGACTGCCATAGGCTCGAGAGTCTGTTCCATCTCAGCTTCTTCAGTTTCTTGCTCGCCGGGCCTGAACGGCAGGGGGTCGGCGAACTGGACGACGATACGGCGCAGAAAACTGTTGACGTTGTCGATCCGGTACACGTAACCGGAACGCGTGAAGTTGGCCATATCGAACGAGCCTTCCTCGCCATAGCGGGGAACGCTGAAGCGTGCGGTCAGATGCTGTCCGTAATTGGGGCAGCCATTGTCCGCATAGCATGTAAATGCCGCCGCTCGGCTCGATATGTCAACCATTTGCCCTTGTGTCAGTGTGGTGTTAACATCCTCGGCGAACCAGATGGGCCAATAATACCGTAATCTTTGTTCTGTTCTTCTATCGTCGTACTCTTTCATTTCAGTCACCCCAAAAGTTCCAGGTTTTGTTAGCAGATCGACTGGTTTATGGGCCGACTTAACACGCGCCTCCGGGAAAATCACGGCGTATCGGATTGATAGGGACAATCCTTGCGTTTGTCGCCAACTATCGTGGAAGAACGACTTGAAAGTTTTTTTACGCTTTTTCGAATTTTATTGGGGATATTCCTATAACTACATTTTCAACGTCCGGCGAACACCACAACATCTTAATGTCTTTTTTTCTCGACACATTTCGACACTCAAGCGCAAATATCATTATATAGAAGCTCGGTCCGATTCCTAACGTTAGGCCATGCATGGATAAAAAAGCAGAGCAAGACATCGCAAAGGGTTTGCGGGAAGGCAACCGCCAGGCCTGGTTGCAATTGTATGAGGCGTATGCCGAATCGGTTTGGCGAAATGTCGCCCGGCTTGTCGGCAGTGATTCGACGACTGTTGCGGACATCGTGCAAGAGACATTTCTTGCCGCCGCCCGCTCAGCCCGAACCTTCGATCCTCGTCGCGGCTCGCTCTGGATATGGTTATGGACGATCGCCCGGCGACAGGTCGCTTTGCACTATCGCAGACAGAAGCCAATGATTGCGCTCAGCCAGGCGCAGCAATGGTGGGCGGAGCTGAATGGTGTCGAACCAGATTGGATTGACGTCAAAGCGGATATTCCGTCGAAGATCATCGAATCACAGGAATTGGCGACCCTGGTCAGAATCGCGCTGAGCGAATTACCGTCGGATTACCAGTTGGCGTTGTTGTCCAAATATGTTGACAACGAACCGACGAAGCAGATCGCCGAGCAGATGAAATGCTCGGATGTGACCATTCGATCGAAGCTGGCCCGGGCCAGAAAAGCTTTTCGAAAGGCATTTAGAAAGATTGTACAGATAACGCCGGATTCGTGGGAGAAATCACAATGAAGGCACACAATGAAAAATCAGAAGAGAAACGATTATCCTCGTTGCTCTCAACCACGAATGAGCGGGCCCCTGCGCCCGATAGAGAATTTCTGAGTGCATTGCGAGAACGTTCCGCAGACGAATTCTCCGCTTCTTCGAGAACATCGGAAAAGGAAAGCACGCTCATCTCAATATGGAGAATAATAATGAAAAATAAAATGACCAAATTAGCAACAGCAGGGATTATCCTTGGAATTTTCATCGGGATTAATATGCTCAGAGGTACACCTGCGTGGGCTATCGAACAAACGATTCAGGCCCTAAAAAATATTCAGACGATTACGATTACGGGTACAACAGTCTATTATGAAGATAATGTTCCGGTGTATAAGCCGTTTAAATGTTGGATCAAACTCGGTGACAAAAATGGCGATCTACTCATGCGTGTAGAATCCCCCCGAGAAATCGCGGTTGTTCAAGGCGATAAGGTTTATTTCCAAGAGCCTGGTTCAAATACCGTAGAAATCCTCGAGGGTCAGAAGATTCATAATTTGAAGTTCTGGTATAAGGTGATGGAACTGAGTCCATGGTTAAGCGGCAAAATGCTTCAGATACTCAAGCCATTGGCAGACGATTGGCGAGAAGAATACGGTATCCATAAGAAAACCGGTCGGGATTGTGTGTTTGTCCATTGCAGCTATGAAAAGTTATCTGCTTCCTTCTGGTTTGTTTTTGATATTGAAAGTAAGTTGATCGTTGAAGCCAGGCAATGGAGTAATGCAGACTACAAAGAGCCCGTTAATTTTTATGCGGATCGCTTTGTTTATAATGAAGAAATTCCGGATAAAACGTTTGAATTCAAAATGCCGGAGGGTGCAAAGGTGGTTCACCAGAAGGATGTCGATCGTGACGAAGAACTCACAGAAAGATCTATGGAACTGCTCTCTCGGGCCGAAAAGCTCTTTCGCGAGAAGGAATATGTCGAAGCGATCAAGATATATCGGCAGGTTTATGAGGAATATTCCGAGATGGATATCGCTGAAAGGAGAAGACCC
>CAYZAT010000141.1:0-10771 GCA_964476475.1 uncultured Pirellulales bacterium | reverse complement strand
GCTGATTGCGCACTGGAACAGAACCCGTCATCCTCAATTAGTGTGAAGGGTTACGTTTTGCTTAGTTTAATGAAAAATATCAGGAGGTAATCGATGAGTAAAAAATCCGAGCAAGCGGTTGAAAAGTTTAAGAATGGTATGAATTGTTCGCAGGCGGTGTTGAGTTGTTGCAGCGAGTCATTAGGGCTCGACAGCGAGACGGCCTCAAGGGTCGCCACGGGATTCGGCGGCGGCATGCGCATGGCCGAGACGTGCGGGGCCGTGACGGGGGCTTTTATGGTTCTCGGTTTAAAGCACGGCAACAGCACACTGGAAGACAAAGAAAGTAAGGCCAAAACGTATGAAAAAATCGTCGAGTTTACGAGCCGCTTTAAGGCGCGCAACGGCTCGGTAAAGTGTCGGGAATTGCTCGGCTGCGACATCAGTACGGCGGACGGCGAGAAAAAAGCTCGGGAAAATGGGTTGTTCGTTTCGATCTGTCCGAACCTGGTACGAGACGCCGCTGAGATTCTCGAAGAAATGCTTGAGAAAGAGTAGATACGACCATGTTGAAAATCTATCCTGTGAAGACCGATGAGGATATTGAGATTGCGAAAAGGCTCTTTATCGAATACGTTGAGTTCCTAAAAGTGGTTCTTTATGAGTATTCGGATGTGCCCTGGCTCATTCAGTATTATCAGGATTTTCAAGAAGAAACAGATCATCTACCTGCTCGCTACAGACAGCCGGAAGGTATAATATTGATCGCCAAGTATGACGATAGACCGAGAAGATCATGAATTTGAACTCAGAACTTGAATCGATATTAAAAGAACACGGCGCCAGCCTGGTTGGTTTCGCGGATATCACGCAGTTGCCCGACGAGGTCACCGGCGGATTTCCGAGGGCCGTCTCCATCGGCGTCGCTCTCAATCCGACCATCGCCCGGGAAATATCGGAAGGCCCCACCCGCCCATACTATGCGGAATATCAACGGGTGAATGATCTATTGGCCAAACTCTGCGAACGAGCGGCCCACATTCTCACCGAGGCAGGTTATCGCGCCGAAGCGGTTAGAGCCACGACGGAGAAGTTCGATCCGGCCACCCTTTCCACCCGCACTCAACACAAAAGCATCGCTACACGGGCGGGCCTCGGATGGATCGGCAAATCCGCCTTGTTGATTACGAAGGAATACGGCCCGGCCGTGCGGTTCGGCTCCGTACTCACGAATGCTGAATTCGTGACGGGTGAATCCATAGACGCCTCACACTGCGGTGACTGTCGAAAGTGTGTCGATCGCTGTCCCGCGGGAGCGATCATCGGGCATAACTGGTCCGTGGGCGATCCGCGAGAGGCAATATACGATGCCTTCGCGTGCCGGGATATGGCGACCAAGTTGTCGGGCAATCAAGGAATCGTATCGACCATTTGCGGAATCTGTATCAACGCGTGCCCCTGGACACAAAGATATATTTCACACGAATCCAGTCGTTAGAAACAACCGGGGCCTGTAGTATAAATTTCTACAGGCCCCGAATTGATGCCTAATAGTTCCTTACCACATCCTATCACATGGCTGTGGTTCGGAAGTCCTACCGTTGTCGATATAACCGGATATCGTCGATGTATATCGTTCCTGTTCCACCGGGTGCCGCCGGATCGGCTTGACTGCCCAGACCAATGGCAACCTTATCCACATTGGTCAGGTTTATGCCCTGATCGGCAAAGGTCTGGAGCGGGATGACCCATTCGGTCCAGGCGTCGATCTGCGAAGCGGCCGGGTCGTCGTGGACCACCAATGCCGGGTTGCCGGAACTGTTGGAAACCGCTACGTATAACGGCTCGGCGTCGTTGTTGAGGATGCCGATATCCTGGTTCGCCCACTGTCCGCTGACATTGCCGGTCGTCGTCACATTTGTAAAGACAGCCTCACATGTCAGAGCGGCATCATGACTGGTCACCGCCAATCCGACATAGACGTTTGAACCCATCTGGATCGTCTCCGATCCCTGATTCGTCCACGTCGTGCCGTCGGTTGAACTGGACGCCCTGAAGGTACCGGCAAGGTCACGCTCGACTTTCACCCAGTACGGCGCTGCGATCCCGCTGGTCGTCGTATCGGTGCTGACGTCGTCGGCAAAGACGCGACGCTGGAAGGAGACGCCCTGAGCCGGCGTGACCACCATCGTCGCGTGCACGGAGCCGGGTTCGAGGCTCTGGCGAATCATAACGCCGGCCTTCGCCCAGTCGTTGGTGTTCTCAACGCTCATAACCCTGGCGACAATCGAGCCGACACCGTTAAGCGACTTATAGGCATAGTGGAACTCATCCGCCTGGTCCCAGATATCGGCGCCGGAACCGGTCATTCTGTACGTGCCGACCGGGCCTTCGACAAAGCCGCCCAAAGATCCCGGATAGCCCCGGAACCAGAGAGACAATTCCGCCACGCTTTCTTCCGTCCAGTCGCGCGTCGATGCTAATGTCATTATCGCTTCCGAATTTCTGACGCCGTCCGTATTGTTGTAAAGGATCGGCATGGATTGAGCACCGCTGTGGACGACCGTCTGCTCGGCATAGGGCGGGAGCAGATAACCCACCTGGGCGCCGTTGTCGGCGACCCCAAAGCCATCGATCCAGCTTTGCCATATGGCCTCGCCGGCCGCGTCGTCATCGGTATAATCCTCAAAGTTGTCCACAACAAGGAAGTCGCCCGTCGTGAAACTCCAAAGGCTTCCAACCCACGGACTGGCGGGATGGGTGTTGTTGACTTCGTCCACGCGCCAGTAGTAGGTCGTATGCCAGGCAAGCTGGCCCGGATCGTAGCTCTCGTCGCCCAGCGCTTTCGTGCCTACATATTCGGGCGACGTGGCGGTGGCGTTCCTTACGGCGTCTTCTTCCGTGCCGAAGTACACTTCGTGTGAAGCGGCATAATCGCCGGCTCCCCACTTGAGGGCAGGCGTGAGCTTGACGCCCGTCGCGCCGTTACGCGGCATCGGGCTATTGGCTTTGACGGGCAGCGACAATGCCGCCTGTGGAACGATCTGCTTCGGAGTAGAAGCACTTTCCCATCGCAGCTCGGCGATCGCATTGGCCGTATCCTCAAAATATTCCATGACCAGGGTGTAGGTATTCCCCTCGGCAAGATCTATCGTTCCAACGTGTTCGATGGGGTATAACGGAACCGCTTCCCAGGAATCCACAAGCAGCCTACCGTCTATCCAAAGTCGGACGCCATCATCGGTCTTAGGGTAGAAGGTGTAGGTCTCCGTATATCCGGCCTCGATTTCGCCCGTCCATCGGATGGAGAAGTCATTATCGCCGACCGCCGGATCGGGCGCGTCGGGATCCATCCAGGCAAAGTTGATTTCAGGATCCGTGCGGGACAAAACGAGCGTCTTAAGGTCCGTGCCCTGGTAGTAATCGCCTCGGACACCGCCGCCGGCCTTGGCCGTCTTAAAACTCCAAACGTCGCCTTTATATGTGCTGGCGCCGTCGAACTCATCGATCCGCCAATAATACGTTTTCTCTCGCACAAGGGGGCCGGGTTGATAGTTCGTCGTTCCCGTTGTGGCGCCCCCGGTCGCATTACTGACCGTATCATAATCCTCACCGATGCACACGGTGTGTATTTTCGCACCATGTCCCGCCGTCCAGCTCAGGGTGACGTCGGGATCGACAAATTTAGCGTCGTCGGCCGGGGAGGGATCGTAGGCCGTTTTGGGAGGAACGAGGAACGTCCATACGTCCCCCTCGAATTTCGATCCGTCGGCGCTGACTTCATCGACTCGCCAGTAATACCTCGTCCCTTGAACGAGTCCGTCCGGATAAGGAAAACCGGGAAAGCCAATCACATAGAACGTCGTGACCTGATTGCCCCGGAATGTATCGCCCGTTCCGGCGGCGACATCATCAAGATTTTCACCGAAGTACAGATCGTGCGAGACCGCCCCGGGCGCCGCCAGCCAGCTCAGCGTTGCCCATGTATCCGTATGAATGGAGCCGTTGCGCGGGCTGGGATTCGCCGCCTTATTACTCGCTTCGAGCATCGCCACGCCCCACACACTCGGATCCTGCCAGCCATTTCCATCCGTTGAAAACCAGGACACCTGCGAGTCCCGGTTGCCGCCGTCGTCGTCATCGTTAATCCACACATCGAAACCGATTTCCTGGCCGGGCATGGGAGCCTTGCCCATGATGCTCATCCACGGCAGCTTGACTTCCAACAGATAGCCTTCTGCGGTCGTCTTGACGGCATATTCCACGCCCTCCAGGCTCGGAGCGCCGTTATGGATGGCGCTGGGCTCGTCATAGACTTCATCTCCCCACCAGAAAGTATATTGGTGGTCATTCGTGTCCGGGCTGGTTTTTTTGCTGTTATCCCCATCGACATAAATTTCGACACTGTCATCGTTCCATTTATTGTTTGCTCCTCCCGAGTCATTGGTCAGCGATTCATCTGTGACCTCGACCAGGACGAACAGCGCTTCCGCGTTCCAGAGGGCGCGCCAGATGCCCGAACAATCTTCGGGCGAACTGGGGGCCGTACCGACCTGGCTGGTGCCGATCGTATATTCCGATGAAAAATACCATGCCTCATCGATTCGAGCATCGATCGTCGGCATGGACCCGGGGCTGGGGATAATGGCATCCTGAGCCAAAACGTCGCTCGCCAGACTCAGGACAAAAACAAGAGAAAATATGCAAATGAGTTTTCTGACCATAGTACACCTCCTTCAAAGGCCATGACCGATATTTTGTTCGTTGCATTATATTCAATTCATCCTGGTTCAGGATGCTTTCTCACATAGGGCGACCACCTCCTTTCCCCGGACATTAAAACACGAATGAAAAAAACCGCTTTGAGTCAGCCTGTTTGTATTCACAACACTGTGCCTCCCTCAAAACTATTTCAGCATAACGACATGAAAATTTTAGTGCCTAAGCTTGAAGACCGGAATCCGCAGGCGTCAATCGAGCAGGCATGGGCCTTACTCCGTTTTTTCGTACCGAATGACGTTGCAGTTGAAGAAAATCTCCGGTTTTCCGCATGATCTTGATCCGGACGCAAAACCAGACGATCCAGGGATTTCCCCTGTGCATTTCACAAAGACACGCCTTCAAGCTCAACGTCTTATAATAACGCGACTTCCTCTCCATGTCAACAATTATCTACCGCTTGTTTATATGCCGTAGAAACCTGCTTCTTAGCCGATCCCGGCCGATCCGTCCCCCTACTCGCGTTCCGCTTGCCACGGCTCCTGATGTTCTGGAAATCCGCCGGCCTTGGGCGTGGCCATTGTAATCGGCATCTCGATGGGGATTTTCTGAGAACCGCGAATGACCTTGCCGATCTTTTCTCTTGTGATCCGTACCGGTTCCGTGATGAGCTCGGGGACGCTGTACGTCCAAAGGCACGAATCATAATGCGTCGGGTCTTTCTGGGGCAGACAGATCGGCTTATAGACCTTGCCGTCCTGATCCACGTAGGCGATATAGGTTCGTGTGAATACACCGCTGTTTCGTTTGCTGCTGAAAACGATCCATCGGCCGTTGCTCGACCAGGAATGCCAGCTTTCGCTCTTGTCGCTATTTATATCGAGCCGGCGGTATTTGTACTCGCCCGTTTGTTGAGCGGCTTCGAGGTCCATCATATACAGATCGCTGCTGGGCCGATACACGGGGAAGCAGCCGTAATCGCACATGCAGAACAGCAGCCAGCGACCGTCGGGACTCACGCGCGGTAAAAGGATACTCCGCTCCGTCTGCCGGGCCGAAAGTACCGTTTCCAGCGCCCCCCACCGGTCCTGGTCAAGGTCGTAACTCGTGCGAACCAGGTCGTATTTGATTTGGTTGTAGGTATCGGGAACGGCCGTCCGGTCCGACCACGTAACCGGTGCGCAACAGAAATATAAGTACCGGCCGTCGGCGGACCAGGTCGGGTAGGTTTCGAGCCAATCCTTCCGGGTAAAATCTTTCGTCGTCTTCACGGTTTTCGAGTCCACCACGTAGTACGCCATCAAAGAATCGAAGTCTATGACGTCCCTGACCTCGTCGGCGGCGGAATGAAAGAACTGCCGAACCTTATTGACGGAAAATGCAGCGACCCGGCCGCTCGGGTGCCATGCGGTATATCCGAATTTTGTCCCGATCTTCCGGACGGTGTCGCCTTCGAGCAGCAACTCCGAGCTGCCATAATCGGCACTGCGGATGCCGAGGAGCATTTTGTCAGCTCGATGTCCACAAAACGTATGGCAGTTTACACAACCGTGTCTGAAGTATTGATTACTAATAATGACGGATTCATCGAAATTATTCAGGTTGCGCTGATAAATGCCCATGCTTCTCCAGACCACATGGCCCGGCCGAATCTTGCGATAAACAAGGAACGAATCGATGTTCTCGCGGGCGATGTCACAGGTGAGAGTCTGAAAGCGCGACCATCGTTTGTCATCTTTTTGAGGAGGCGATATTTCTTCTCGCGATTGAACGAAAATATCCAGGCTGAGCCGCCCGCCCCGGTTCTGATCGAGAAGCTCTCGCCAGGGGCGCGTCGGAATCAAAATCGCGGGCTTCGTGCTGAAGATCTCGATCGGCTTTCCTTTCTCGGAGGACACTCTTACAAAGTAGCCGGCCCCTTCGTTCTGTATGAGAAAGTTCAGAGGCGCAATATTGGGCGGGATCACGCTGCCCGCATAATCCGGCTGGATGTCCGCCGGCCGATCGACCGCATGGTATTGAGAGATCGTAGTTTTGGGAATGCGGTTCGTGTAAACCAGAAGAACGGCTATAAATGCACATGCGAGCATCGCATAAGCGAGCTTGACTTTCCTGGTTGTATGTAATGTGCCCTTCATAGGCTTATTCGACGGAGTCATTTACCTGTGTTTTTCGGCGCATAGATATTATAGAAAAAGTACGTGTTACAAAAGTCCCTGGACAAATCTCTATAGGCGGCCTGTCTGTTACCGCCGTGTGCCTGTAGAATCCGGCTAAAGTCCTCGATCCGCCGACGCAACTGAGGATTCGGCGAGTAATCGGTCAGGGCGACAGGTTTCCTCGATTTGAACGCATAAATCAACGCCGCTTCTTCATAATGTGTCGGCAACTCGGAATAGCCGAGGTCCGGCAGAAACTCGATTCTCTCGATGAATCTGCCTAAATACCTGTTGAGCAGATACCAGGCCATAAGATACTCGAACGCCATGCGATTGTGGGGATTTTTCTCCAGCAACCACGAAAGCGTCTTTTCCTTTAAAAGGGAGTAGATCGGGCAATCCCTGTCCAGTCTTATGGAGCGCAAATGCTGAATATACGCATCCGAAGAAAGGGTGGGATCGGTCCGCAGACGCTCCAGATACCGTTTCGCCCAGTCCGCGTGGAAAAGCGTTTTGCTCAGCGCGCCGAGATAAATTTTAGCCGAACCCGGATTGCCCTTGACCATATTCACCAGGGCCAGTCGCTGTAAGACCATCGGGCGACTACCCAATCCTTCGAGACATTCGGTCAGGGCGTTTTCAGCCATGTTGACCACACCCAGGTCGATAAAAACGTCGAAGATCTGCCAGTACATCCACTTATATTTCGGATCCGACAACAACAGGTAATCCGGATGTTGGGGCCAGGTGAACATATCATAGCCAAGCCGGCCGACGTGATATAACGCCCGGTTCACAGCATGCGCGACAAAGGGATGGGTAGGATTCTGCTGAGCAGTCGTGAGCAACTCCGGCCACATCTTGTGGTAGGCGTAGTAATCCACCTTAAAACGGGTCCGAAGCGTTTCATTGCGGGAAAAGAAAACGGTGCCCCCGGCGATAATGAACAAAAGTATTAGTCCGGTCACATACTTGAGTTTCGCAGAGCCGTCATACCGGGAAAAGATACGTGATGGCAGATCGACCATTGTATTCCGGTGCTTTTTCCTCGACTTTTTTGCGGACGGCTTCCGGGCCGAATGCCGTCGTTTCCGGAGCATTTGCCAAAGACCGTTCAGAAGAAGAACAAAGGGCGGAAGGAGATAAAGTAAGTAGACAATTTCTATGACTCTCGTCCGCGCATTATATTTCATAATCTCCCATGAGAAGGGCAACAATTTGCGAAAGGCATCGACGATACTCACCTGAAAGATCATAAGACCCAACACGTAAGGAACAATCCCAACGGACAACAAACAAACCACACTTATCTTCCATCGAAACCTGAAAAACAATTCGTTCATCGCACAGATCGCGGCAAAAAGGAAGAAACCTCCGGCGGCAAGGTAATAGGTCGCGACGGACAGGATGAGAAAAGTACTGGCACTTCGAAATATCCCGAAGCGTGACAGCGTGAGCTTCATGTAGAGACATGCCATAACCAACGCGGTTAGAAGAGCCATCGTTGTGGCAAAATAGTACGTGTATTGCGTGTACAGAACGAGCAGAAGAATCGGCATGAGAAAACGGATCCCGCGAACGCGGAGTGCGTTTGTCGCTTTCAACATAAAATCGATACAAAAACTGATCAGCCAGGCCTGGAGGGTGACCACGAAAGCGCCCGCCCAGGAATAATAAAAAAGCTGGGACAGAAAAGCGGACAGATATTCGACGGGTCCGCCGGGGTAGGAAAGAAAAGGCAGGAAAAAAGACCCGCCTTTGTTAAACACCGGGAAATTGGTAATCACGCCGGCCCCGTGATAGATGAGCCGAAGATCGACATAGAGCCAGAGATAACAATAGAAGGATGCAAAGAAGAGGATGTCGTGTGATCGTCGTACCCAGCTTCTGCGTGGAGGCGGCTCGGCTGTTTTCGATTTCTCAGATTGCGAAACAGCGATTCGCTCTGAAGTTTTCCGGCGTGATCGCGACATTTCCTTCTTATATCAAAAAATACGTAATGTTTTACCCGGCAACATGTTATCATAAGATATTCGAAAAGCAGCAACCAGTAAAAAAGATACGGAGTATCTTCTTAGATATAATCGACCAAAAAAGACCGTACCTTTGGAGTTAAAACAGACGAAATTGCAGTAAAAACGGAAAATTATGGGAGCACACTTTCATAAATACCACGGATTCGGCAACGACTATCTCGTGATCGATCCGAACGTTGATCAGGTGGATTTGACGCCGGAGACGATTCGGTTGATTTGTCACAGGAATTTTGGTGTCGGGGCCGACGGCATTTTGTACGGACCGCTCAAAGACGGCGAGAATCTGCATGTCAAAATATTCAATCCGGACGGCAGCGAGGCGGAAAAGAGCGGCAACGGATTGAGGATCTTCGCCAAGTACCTGTACGAAAAGAAATACGTCGCGGGAAAACATTTTCGTATCGAGACATTAGGCGGCCTCGTCGAGGCCCATATTCAAGACGACACGGGAAATCTGATTAAGATCGAAATGGGCACAATCACCTTTCGCAGTCGCGAGATACCCGTTCGCGGGAATAGAAGAGAGGTCGTGGACGAGGCGCTGGAAATAAACGGGAGACAATATCGAGCGACCTGTCTGTCCGTCGGCAATCCTCATTGTGTGATTCCGATGGCGGATATCAGTGAGGACATAGCGAGGGAATTGGGACCTTCGATTGAACATCATCCTATGTTCCCGAATCGTATCAACATGCAGCTTTTGAAGGTGGTGGACAGAGCTAATATTGAAATACGCATCTGGGAAAGAGGCGCCGGCTACACGTTAGCCTCCGGCAGCAGTTCGTGCGCCGCCGCGGCGGCGGCCCACAAATTAGGCTTGGTGGATAACGAGATCACTGTAACCATGCCCGGCGGAACATTATTCGTGGAAATCCGTAAAAACGACGAGGTGTACCTGACCGGCGCAGTCGAAGGCGTCTGTGAGGGGCGTTTTCACCATGACTTGGAACAAAAGATTCTCTAAATTTGGGGAGTATGCCTCGCTGGAATCCATGAATCAGGACCAAGTTGCAAAGTACGCTCCCGATGTTATCATATATTAGAGCTTTTAGGTTTATCAACATAGTCAAGACTCAATTCTGAGGTTGGAAAATGCTTTTTTCAGACGAGTGCAAAGAGAGAATTTTCTCCGAAGTATCAGATATAGGCCAGATTGTGGAATATGTCACAGGTAAAACTGAAGTAGGTCGGAACACTGAAGCTATCGAAAATTTTGTATTCTGTTTTTTTCTGATAGTATGTTTCGTTAAATCCAAGATAGCCCTTCCGATCAAAGTGCTGAGAAGAAGAAAAGAACAATCACCTGATTTTATCTTATGTTATGGAATCGAGAAGAAACTCCTGGGCCTAGAGCATTCTCGAGCCACGACTGAAAAATATAAGGAGGATGAGAGCATTTTTGAACAATATCCTGAAGGTAGTCTCTTAGAGCTTCCATATTATTCACCGAGTAGGAGACTACCAAAGAAATCGAGAATTGCCATGAGAAAACCCGGTGAAAAACTGATGAGCAACGGTTGGGGCGATTATGGCATGGAGAACGACTGCGCGCAACTAGTAACTGACGCCATTGATAAGAAGACCGAAAAGCTGAACGCTCCACATTTTGAGAAATTTTCCTCCAACGAATTGATCGTGCAAGATGTTAGTCATGTGTCGTCTCTCAAGAGGCTTGATAAAACCATCCAACTCTTGCGCGAAAAAGATGCTTCATCTACGAAAGATGCCCGTACAAAGTATGACAAGATACACTTGATAACGGAGCATTCACTTGTGTACGATGTGTTCAAAGATAACGAGACGACAAGCCTTAAGAAGGATGATTTGCTTAAAATGTGGACGAGGTTTACTGCATGATGCCTTTCTTTACCTCTGTGG
>CAYZAT010000140.1:0-10779 GCA_964476475.1 uncultured Pirellulales bacterium | reverse complement strand
CGAACGGATGTGTATAGTCTCGGGGTTACACTCTATACTTTACTCACCGATAAGAATCCACATGATTTGTCGGGTTCTCGCCTTGAGGTTATGCATCGAAAAGCTGAACAGGAAGTCATTCGGCCACGAAAACTTAATCCCAAGATAAGTAAAGATATCGAAGCTCTACTCCTGAAGGCCCTCGACAAAGATCCGGACAGGCGCTATTCCACGGCTGAAGGATTGGCTGAAGACATAGATCATTTTCTAAAAGGAGAACCCCTCATCGCCGGGCCACCGACGACGATCTATCGCCTTAAAAAGTTCGTGCGACGACATAAATCCTTAGTAGCGAGTCTTATCGCAGTGTTCGTTGTACTGACGGCAGGAATTATCGTATCCTCAGTTTTTGCACTCAAAGCCGAGCGCCAAGCACAAAGATCAGATGCTATTGTTGATTTTCTCACGGATGACGTCCTTGGTTCTGCCAAGCAGGTCATGGGTCGTGACGCCACAGCGATTGATTTGCTCGACGCTGCTTCTGTGAAGCTCGACGAAGGTGCGTTCAAGGACCAACCCCATACCGAATTGTTGGTCCGTTATAGATTAGGAAATCTCATCAAGGACCTCGGCTACTCCAAAAAGGCCATTCCTTACCTGGAACGCGTACAAGAAATATATGAAAAACACGGCGCCCCAAAGCCACTAAGCTCCCATCTTATTATGAACTACCTTGGATTGGCTTATCTTCGTTCGGGTGAACGCCAAAAAGCCGAGACACTATTCAGACAGATCATAAAGGAGAAAGAGGAGACGAATCACATATACACTAATCTATATCCATGGGCCAAGCAGAGGCTTGCAGAAATATACCGAATGAAGGCTCAATACACCGAATCCGAGAGCATCCTTCTGGAAATGATGAAACCACAATTCAGAAACGGAGAAGGCCTCAAACCAATATACATGATCATGTGTATGCTTGGCTTGGCAGAAGGTTATCGGGGCCAGGGCCGGTATGAGGAAGCCGAGCAAATGTATACCAAGATACAGGAAATGGGTCACCAGGTATCAATACCGGCGAAGCTGTACTCAGACATGGGGCGCTACAGGCAAGCAGAAGAACTCCTTAGAGCTGCGATAGAGCGGATCCCAGATCAAGTGCCCGGCAAAGATCCCATGCAATTGATGAGAGCCAAAAATGACTTGGCCGTGGTTCTTACTAAACAGGGCCTTTACGATGAGGCCGAGCGGCTATTCGAGGAGGTATTAAAGGTCAAGAGAGAGAGAGGGTCTGACGACCATCCGGACACACTTAAGACTATCAACGCTTTTGGCGTTCTTCGCCGCGAACAGAAGAAATATGAACAAGCAGAATCATTACTTCAACAGGCATTAAACGGCAGACAACGAAAACTGGGCGCCGACCATCCCGACTGCTTCGAGTCTATGCACGAATTAGCAATACTCTACAAAGAACAAGCTCAATACGAAAAATCAGAACCACTATTCGTCGAAGCCCTTGCAGGCCGCCGTCTCAAACTCGGGGATACTCACCCATATACTTTAGAATCGATAAAGAGCTTAATCACCCTCTACGACGCCTGGAACAAGCCGGAGCAGGCCGACCAGTGGCGGGCCAGGCTGCCGTTAGATTGATGTTTTCAATTGCCAATCTCTTGAAAGCGAGGGCATGATGCCCTCGGAACGCGCGGGCGAGACGCCCGCGACACGAAGGCCAGCCCATGGCGAGCACGCGATTGCCTCAATCCGCCTCGTAACACCGATACGGGAACATTTCTCCTTTTGTCAGACCGTTTGGGGTGATATACTCACCTGGGATCGAACAAAAAAGTGTTTTTTCGATTAACAAATAGTATCGATATACGACTTACACCATAGGAGGTCTCTATGGCAGACGACTATTCGGTGTCGGCTAAGATTTATCCGACTGAAAAAATGGGTCAATTCAGCATTCTGGATATGCTGGAGTACTTCGAGAAACACGGGGCGATGCGGGTCTCGGACCTGCATCTTAAGGTCGGCGCGCCGCCCGCCTATCGGATCGACGGCGATCTGGTCAAGCTCAAAGGCCCGGATGTGAGTCCCGAGATGGTCAAACAGCTTCTCTATCCGCTGATCAGCGACGAGAAAAAGCGGAAACTCCGCACCGAGCGCAGCGTGGATTGCTCCTACCGGATCAGGAATTTACAGTTTCGAATCAACATCTTCACGGAGAACGACGGCTTGGCCGGGGCGATTCGGGCGCTGTCGATGGACATTCCGAAATTAGAGGACATCGGCTTTCCCAACGACGTGTATGAGGATATCGTCAATATCAAACACGGTCTGGTTCTCATGACCGGCATCACCGGCGCGGGCAAATCCACGACGATCGCTTCACTGATCGACCGGATCAGCGAACGCAGCGCCTGCCGGATCATGAGCGCCGAAGACCCGATCGAGTACATCTTTCCGCAAAAGCAGTCGATTATCTCACAGCGCGAGGTCGGGCGGGACCTGCGATCGTTCCAGCAGGGGCTTCGAGAGATGCTCCGGCAGGACCCCGACGTTATTTTCGTCGGAGAGATGCGAGACGCCGAGACCATCGCCATGACCCTCATGGCCGCCGAGACGGGTCACCTGGTCTTCTCGACGCTGCACACGCGGGACGCGACCGGCACGATCACACGCATCCTGGACTATTTCCCCGCCGGCCGGCAGGCCGAGGTTCGCAACCAGCTTTCGCTCGGGCTGGCCTATATCGTCAGCCAGAAGCTCGTGCCCAGGAACGACGCCAGCGGCCGGATTGTGGCGATGGAAATCATGAATAACAATTACGCCTGCGCGAACCTGATACGCACCGGCAAAGTTGAGCAGATCTACTCGCAACTGCAAACCAAAACGCGAAACCAGCCGGACGAGAAAATGATCACACTCGAAAAGCATCTGGCCATGCTCGTCAAGCAGGAAAAGATCGATCTGCTGGAGGCCAAAAAATGGGTGAATGACGTCAAATGCTTCGCAGACGCGATGCAAAGAGCCTGATAATCATAAATCCTAATTTCTAAATCCTAAATCCGAAACAAATTCAAAATCTAAATGTTCGAATGTTCAAAACGCTATTACCGTGAAATCGTTTAAATCATTTGAATTTGAACCATTTGATATTGTTTCGGATTTCGATATTCGGATTTAGAATTTTATTATGACATGACCATCGAATTCCACTGCCCGAATTGCAACGCTGTGATTGCCTTTGCCGACAAGCACGCCGGAAAACAAGCCCGTTGCACGAGCTGTCAACAGAAGTTCATCATCCCGTCCAGGAGCCACGAAAAAGCAAAAAAGGTCAGGCCGCCCAAAGAAGAAACAGGCGAGCCGATCCCCGGCTTTTATCACGCTGTTTTCATCGATAGCTGGAAGCAGTTCGCACAATCGAAAAATACTGCGGGTTTGCTGTTTATTCTCATCGTCGTGGTCTTTAAGTTTTTCACGGCCAATCAGAATATCAGCCTCTTTATACAAGGCGAATCGCTTGCGTTCGACTTTTACATCCCTTTGGGCTGGGCCGCACGGGGAGCAGCCTGGGGGTGTCTCCTTTGGTTCTATTCGGAAATCATTTACTCGACCGGTTTCGATCAGGATGAATTTCCGGAGGTCACCATCGGCGGCCTCTATTCATTCATCTGGAAAATCGTTACGTCGGTCTATAAAATTTTCGTTATCCTGCTCATCACCGAACTGCCCTTTATCTTGACGTATTTGATCCTCAAGCAGTTAAAGATCGAATTGCCGGTGCCCCTTTATTCATTGTTGTTCGGCGGGCTTTTTCTAATGCCGATATGCATCCTCACCGTTGCCGTCGGCAAAGATCTGACGATGTTAAGGCCTGACTATCTCCTGGTCCCGATCTGTCGGGCATTTGCACCATATCTCGTGACGGCGGTTATTCTCGGCGGCGCGCTTACGTGCCAGGTATTCACGAGACAGTACGAAGGCCTAAGTCAAGACGGGGTGGCGGTCTATTTGGCGTTGAATGTCCTCGTGCAGGCGTTCGTCCTGATTGCCATGCGCTCTATCGGCTTATTCTACCGTCACTATAGCTGCCACTTACCCTGGTAAGCCGTGTGTGAATTGATAAATGTAAACGAAATATAAATATGACGATCAAATTCCACTGTCCGACTTGCGGCGCGATCATTGGTTTCCCCGACCAGCACAGCGGTAAACGGGCGCATTGTGCGACCTGCGGTCAACATTTCATCATCCCCTCTGAAAACAACGCCACGCCGGAAAAGGTGAAACCGCCCGAAGAGAAATGCGATCCCATCCCCGGCTTCTACAGGGCGGCGTTGATTGATAGCTGGAAGCTGTTTTTCAAGGCGGGCAATGTCACCGGATTTGTGTTCATCATGGCGGCGGTCACTTTCAAATTCTTCACCGGCCATACAGACTATTCCTTTACCATGAGTGGCTTCCGGTTTCAGGCCCCGACCGGACTAATCATCAGACTCACCGCCTGGGGATGTTTGTTCTGGTATTATATGGAGATCATCCATTTAGCGGCTATCGACGTCGATGAGTTGCCGGACGTTGACATGGGCGACATTTTCGGCTTCATCTGGAACGTTATCAAATCTCTGTTCACCTTCACATTCGTCTTAGTTGTCTCCCTGTTTCCGTGCATACTCTATATCGTATATACGAAAGATCAGGGTATTATTTCGCGCATCCTATCGTTGATCGGACTGTTCGTCTTCCCGATGGGTATTCTGACGGTTTCGATCAACGCAGATTTAACAATGGCTTTTCGAGCAGACTATATCCTCAAGCCCATCGCAAAGGCATTCTGGTCTTATCTGGGAGTGGTTGCCTTATTCGCAATCGCCTGGGAATTACAGCTCAGGACCGTCGAGTACGGCGAGCTTTTGGGTAGCGGAAAATTTCTTGTGGGACTCCATCTGTTTGCCAATCTCGCCATCCAAATGGTCGTGTTTATTGCCATGCGCTCCATCGGCCTGTTCTACCGCCATTATAGCTGTCATTTCACGTGGTCAGGGACAGGTCAAAGAATTTCAGGTTGATTAAAAGAGGCGAGTACTTTTCATCAGAAGTCATAAAAGGGCAAACCGCCGCTGTCGTTGCCGGTCCAGTTGACTCGAAACTCGCCCGTTTCTTTTTTGTACAACCATCCGCTGGAGCTCCCGTCGGCTGCGGCGGAAAAGTCCGTCCCCGCGTTCACGTAAGTGATGGTGGACAATCCGTTATAGGGGTTTTCCGGGATTTTCTTCAGATAGGGGCCATAAAGATGGGGATCGACCGGAATTTTGGACTCCGAAACCGCTCCCGTAACCGTGCTCGTTGCTGTTAATTGCAGCACTAATGTCTGAATAGACGCCGCGGCGCCGTCTTCATACCCCGGGGGGACGCCCCCGTGCTGTAGCTTGTAGATTTCGAGTTGGCTTCGAATGGTGGTCAGGTTGCTTTTCACGGCCGATTCCTTGGCCTTGGCCGCATGATTCTGGAAGCCGGGCAGAACGATAGCGGCCAGGATACCCAGAATGGTAACCACCAGGATAACCTCAACAAGAGTGAATGCCTTCTTTTTCATTTTTACGGTCCAATCCATACAAAAAGGTATTCCGCACAAAGGCAGTATCGGCCATCAGGAAGGCCAACTTTGGTAACAAGTCCGTAGAAATTCCCGTATATCAAGATGAGCGTGAAGAACAACGAGAAATGGATAGATTATAGGCCGTTGCTCGTGGATTTTAATAGATCGGAAACGGACTGAATAACGCTACGATCGATGATTTCATAGCGATCTTCCGGTGGATGAAGCGAACCGCCAAAGGTAATGTATGGTCGATGATGTACCGACCGATCGGTTCTCTGCGCGAATGCTGAGAGATGCACCTGCCTGGTTCCCGTTTGTTCTGCAATTTGACGGACATTATAAGGCCGAATCCCCCCACCCGGTAGAATTTCGATCCGGTTACGCGCGTGAACGATCAGCTTCTGAATTAACTCAGTGCCTTCGGGCACGGTTTTTTCCTGACCACTGGTAAGAACGCGGGTAAAGCCAAGCTCGATAAGTTGCTCCAGCGCTTCAAACGGATCGGGGATCACATCGAATGCGCGATGAAAAACGGTCTCTCGATCTTTGGCAAGTTCCAGTATCTCCCGGCAACGGCCCATATCGATCGAACCGTCTTCATGAAGTATCCCGAAAACAATGCCGTCGGCGCCGTATTCAACGGCTAATTGAGCATCCTGTCGCATGACGTCCATTTCCCCTTGTGTATAGAAGAAGCCGCCGCCCCGCGGGCGGATCATCACCATTACGGGAATGCTCAGTCTTTTCTTGGCTTCGACGACAGATCCCAGCGACGGAGTGAGACCGCCGAAGAACAGCGAAGAATTCAGTTCGATCCGATTCGCACCGCCCCCGGCGGCCTCCACGGCATCGTCCACCGAACCGCAACAGACTTCAATCAATATATCGGATGACGTCTTCTTCATAGATCCTCGATAACAGATACTCGATACTCGACGAGAATCCAGAATCGAGTGTCGAGCATCGAGTAGGTATTTTAACAATTTGAGTATTCAAAGAAAAACGCTATTATGGGCGGCTATGGCAAAAATAACATTTAGCCTTCAAGAGCTTATTGATATCGTCGTCTCGAACGAGCTTTTGCCCCAACAGGTCGTTCGGATTCGAGTGAAAGGCGAAAAAATCCATTTTGTCGTCAAGACAAACGCATTCATTTTACCTTATGTTCCCGCTTCCTTGGGCTATGTCGGTTTCGACGGCCAAAACGCGCTTTTCAAACTCACGGACGTGAGCGGTCCCGTCAACAAAATCATGGGCTGGCTTCATCATGCGCTCAAACTCAAGATGCCCCCCTTCGTGACACTGGAATACCCTCAGGTTTTCGTGGATATAAGCCGGTTGCTCAAAGACGTTAATATCCGAGGGATACGCGTTAAGGACATCGCCTTCAAAAATGGCCGATTCATCGTCACAACAGACAGTGCTGGAATGGATGATGATCAAACATCGAGAACAAACGAGCCACCAAGGCACAGAGACACAAAAAAATAATCATAATCTCAGTGTCTTGGTGTCCTTGTGGCAGAAATTTGGACGGGAAGGGATAAGCCTGTTCTTCTTAGCCGTGATTGCAGGCGGAATCTGGTTGTTCGTCGAAATAGCCGATGAGGTGGTGGAAGGTGACACGCACCACCTGGATAGCATCATTCTTCTGGCTATGCGCGAACCGGCCGACACAAGGGAGCCGTGGGGGCCGAAATGGCTGGAGGAAATGGGCCGGGATTTCACGGCGTTGGGCGGTATGGGCGTTTTGATTCTCCTGATCGCGGGGACCGCTGGGGGGTACGTGTTGAAAAAGCAACGCAAAACAGCTCTTCTGATCGTGGCGGCGGTATTCGGTGGACTGGTCATTTCGTTGATCTTGAAACAAGGTTTTGACCGGCCCCGGCCGGACCTGGTGCCGCACGGGTCCTACGTTTATACCAAGAGTTTTCCCAGCGGCCATTCGATGCTTTCGGCCATAACCTATTTAACATTAGGTTCTTTGATGGTCAGGACCGTCAGAAACAGATCATTGAAAATCTATATCATGGCTCTGTCCATCCTGATTACGCTTCTTGTCGGTTTGAGCCGAGTCTATCTCGGTGTGCATTGGCCGACGGACGTGTTAGCGGGATGGACCGCCGGGGCAAGTTGGGCTTTGATTTGCTGGTTCGCAGCCCGGCGGTTATTATCATAGCGAGGACGTCTCACCCTTGATTTAAAACGAAACGAGAAATTCTAAATACGAATGCTCCAAACAGGGAAAGCAACGACGAACACGTAGTCGTTTTGAATTTCGGTCATTAGATATTTGGATTTGTTTAGGATTTAGGGTTTAGAAATTAGTGCTTATTCATTTAGATCCTGCCGGAGGAAAATCAACAAGCCGGCCACGAAAGCAACCACACCATAAAGGCAGCATAACCCGATCATCTTCCAGACGTCGGGATGCCACTGGTAGTCCACGCCCTGGGCCATTTGCTGCATAATCTGCCAGGGATAGCTGATATAGCGCGTGAAGATATAAGGGTCCAAACCGACGAGGTGTTTTGTAAAATCGATAATATAAAGCGAGCCGATGCTCACGGCTACAGCGGCTCCCGGACTGCGAACGATCGTGGAGATGAACAAGCCGTACAGTACGATCGCTCCCAGGGGAATCCAGGTCAGCACGAAAGCCAGCAGAAAGTTACCCAAAACCTCACCCTGCGAATAGATCACGCCGAAGCTGTCCGAAATCGCGCCGAACGGGTAGTGGATCCTCCCGAGCACGATGGACAAAACGAGCGTAGCGACGGATAGCACGACCATATAGAGCAAGCCCATCGCGGCTTTGGCCGCATAGAACTCCCAGCGGTACAACGGCGCCGACAACATCGCCCGAATCGTGCCGGAGCGCGTCTCGTCCGCCATGAGCAGGGCGGAAAACACCAAAATGAAAATCAGGCCGATATCCGTGAACACCAACTGCATGGACAGGGTCACGTATCCCCATGCATTATTTGCGCCTGACGAGCTTAACTCATCTGCAACCACGAATATGATCACGCAGAGCAACGCCGAGCCGAACAATCCGAAGTAAGGCAGTTTGCATCGAACGGCCTTGGCGATTTCGTTTCGCAGTAGGGCCGGAACGCGGCTAAGCATGGGCGTTGCCTCCGGTGATTGAAAGAAAGAATTCCTTGAGCGTTTTTTGCCTGGGACTGATCGCTCCGACGTTGAATCCCGCCTGAAGCAGATGACGGTTGAGCCAGACCGAGTCGTCGGCGGCTAATGTGATTTCCAGGCTATTCGGCGCGAGTGCCTCGACATGCCTGATTCGCTCTTCAGCCAGGAGCGTTTTGCCGTCGGGAACCTCGCCCTCGAAAGCGACTCGAACGATCTTTTCGTGCGGCGTCAAAATCTCCTTAACCTGCCCCGACGCGATCAGACGACCCTTGTTGATCACGAAGACGGTGTCACAATATTCCTCCACTTCATAGAGCAGATGGCTGGAGATGAAGACGGACAGTCCGTCCTTTTGCACCCTCTCGCGCAGAAAAGTGAGGATCTCCCGCGTTCCCTCCGGATCCATCCCGTTGGTCGGCTCGTCCAGGATAAGCAGCCGGGGACGACCCAGCATGGCCCGGCCGATGCCGAGGCGCTGCTTCATCCCCATGGAATACGTGCGAACTTTATCGCGCTGCCGGTCCGCCAAACCGATGCGTTCCAATACCTCGTCGATGTCCTGACGTGGAACTCCCCCAAGAATGCGCGCGGCTAATTCCAGGTTCTTTCGTCCGGAGAGATAATTGTAGAACGCGGGCGCCTCGACCATGACGCCCACGGACCGGATCGCTTTCTTGAAATCTCGCCAGATATCGACGCCGAAAACGCTGATCCGCCCACCGCTCGGGCGCACCAGCCGAGGGATCATATAAAGCGTGGTGCTCTTGCCGGCACCGTTCGGCCCTAAAAAACCCGCCATCTGTCCCGGCGGGACCTCCAGCGAGAGGCGATCCACGGCGCAGATACGCCCAAAACTCTTACTCAGATCCTGCAAGGCCAGTGCCGCAACGGTCACTTTTGCGTCCCTTTCTGTTTGCCTGACTGGGACAAAAACATCGTAACGCGAGTCACGCGTCTTTCCTGCACGAACAGATCGGATATTCCGTCGCCGTTAAAATCGTCGATGTGGGTCCACGCATGGACGGGAGCCTTGAAATTCAACGGCGGCTCTTTCCGAAAAAAGCCGGTCGCGACGTCACTCAAATACACATCATACTGGTTCGACGAACGTTCGAGAAGAATGTCCTGCCGCCCGTCGCCGTCGAAGTCCCCGTCAATCTGAAACATCCATTCAACCGATCTGTCACTCGGCGTCCTGGAGGTCATGTCCATCTGAAAGTCGGGGCCTCCGGCGTAGTCGCCGTCCCGGCCGGACCGTACGGTGAAAAGCCAATCCACCCCGCCGGTCAGCGCGATATCCACCAGACCGGTCCAGGACATTACCCTCGTCTTCAGCGCAAGCAAAATGAGCTCGCATTTGCCGTCGCCGTCCAGGTCCCACATCGGCGAGACGCCCTGTTCGTGGTTTATACGGACCGGGACTCCGCTGCCTCGCAGCATGTGCGTCGGTCGGTCCGGAAGCCGACCGGCCCGGTCTCGAATCAAAACCAAAACAACTGTCTTCGGATTCATATTTCTCTTTGATTTCCAGAGCACCAGGTCTTCACGTCCGTCACCGTTCACGTCCATAGGTTTCACGCCGTGAGTGCTCGATTCTTCGTACTTCCTGATTTCGTCGATCAGTTTCTGAACGGCCGGACTTTCGGCCTTCTCCTCATCAATTCGGTCCTCGTCCTTATATAAACGAAACCATGTCCTGATGGATACGGTTTGGGAAGCGTTCGGCCCTGCCATCCAATCAAGGTGCTCTCTTTGCCAGTTAGACCGTAACATATGAAGGTCCAGGGTCCGGACGGGACGCCATTGATAAGCATCATTCCTCTCGTACAGCACGGCACGATCCGGAGATATGACCGGGATATACTCGTTGACATCTCCCAACGTTTCAGCTTCCGACATGATTTTCGGATATTCCGTCAGGAACACCTGTTGGTCCTCGATCAATGTTCGGAGTAACTGCTCGAACACACCATTATTTTGTCGCAAATAGAGAATTTGCGTCGCCGTAGAAAGCACCAGTTCCCTGCCGG
>CAYZAT010000139.1:0-10796 GCA_964476475.1 uncultured Pirellulales bacterium | reverse complement strand
TTCAAAAGCAGCTCCAGACGCTGGCGGTAGATATCAGACCGGTCGCGATTGATCGTCCAGTTGATACCGGGCGGAAGGTCTTTTTCGATTTCGACCATGGCCGCCTTTACGGCGTCGGAAACGCCGATTGGAGTTTGCCCGCCCACGCGGTACACTTCAAGGCTGATGGCTCGCTTTCCGTTGTATGTCGCATAGCGATCCCTCTCCTCGAACGTGTCTTTGATCTGAGCGATGTCGCCCAGAAAGAGCACCGATCCATCAGCCGTCGTGATCAATGGAATGGTCGCAAATTCTTTCGCCCAGTCCCGACGCTCACTCACACGCAGTAAAATATCCCCGCTCTGCGTCTCAAGCGTACCGCCCGGAATCTCTACCGACGTCGCCCGGATGCGTTGGGCCACCTGGGTCAATGTCAAACCATACGTACGAAGCACGTGCTGATCGATCTCGATAGCCACCTCATAGCGGCGCGCGCCTTCGAGATCGACCTGTGTGATCTCGGGATCCTGCAGCAGGCGGTCTCTTACCTGTTCGGCCAACTCGCGCAAAACCCACTCGCTGGCGTCGCCATAGAGCTGGCTGCGCAGCACTTCGCGACGGATAATAATGAGACTCACTTCCGGTTCCTCGGCGTCCAGCGGAAACGTAATGATCCGGTCGATCTCTTGTTTGATATCCTGATAAATCCGCTGGTCGTCGGCCCCCTCTTCCAATTCCGCCCGGACCATGCCCATCCCTTCCGAGGCGGTCGCCGTGATTTCCTTGATTCCATCCAGACCTCGGATAGCCTCTTCGATCACCAGGATGATCCCCTGTTCGACCTCTTCCGGACTCGAACCCGGGTAAACAACCCGAATCATGACCATATCGAGGTCGAACTCAGGAAACACTTCCTGCTTGATACGAAGCGACACGAACACCCCACCCGCCAGAAGGACGAACATCAACAGGTTAGGCGTAATGCGATTGCGGGTCATCCATGCAATCACTCCACGGTTTTCGATACGATCATGCCGTTGTGTTTCAGGACTCATTTCCGTCCTCCCTTTGGAGCGGGTGTCCGGCCCGGTCCGGCAGGGCCTGGCCCTTCGGCCGGGGCGATTCTTAAAGGCATCCCCTCAACCGGCGCTGCAATGTCCGTGACGACCAGCTTCTCCCCCCCCGTTAAACCTTCTGTCACGTAGACCTGGCTGATATCACTGAAAATAACCTGCACCGGTCGAATCTCAAGCTTGCCCTGCTCGGTCATGATCCAGACCTGATTGTTCTCGCGCAGGTGCGTCCGTTCCACCGGGTACACGGAATTCAGCGTTTTGCCCTCGATCTCTGCCGAGACATACGAACCCAATAGCAGTTGTGGCTGCTCGCGATTCTCCGGCTTGAGGCAAAACGGATCGTCCACGGCGACCAACAGCCGGGCTAAGCGGCCTTGCGTTTCCAATTCTCCAATGAGACGTATGACCCGGCCTGTCCTGAAGCGATCGCCCCCCCACGCGCGCGTATTGTAGATTTTTACGTGCGAGCCGGAATCGCCGTTCTGCAGGGGAATTGTAAGCCATTTGAGCTTATCGATCCAAACCTTGACTTCGATCCAGGCTTCATCTGTTCCCATGAGCGTCATTAAGTTGGTATTGACGGAGACCGTAGCCCCGAGATCGGCTTGTTTGTTTTGAATAACCGCATTGAACGGTGCGACGATATCACACCGTGTCAAGTCGAGCTGAGCCTTCTGCAACGCGGCCTGAGCGGATTCCTCCGCGGCCTGAGCCGAGACCAGTTGAGGCTCTCGCAACACCAACTCGCGGTCCTCTTCACTGATCTCTTCCCCCAGGAGTTCGTACTCTTGCCGGGCAATCGCCTGGTTGCCCTGTTCCACTTTCAAATTTTTCACGGCATTGGCCACATCATAGTGGCGTTGGCGAACGAGGATTTCATAGTCTCGATGGTCCACGGCCATGAGTTTCTGCCCGGCTTTGACCATGCCGCCCGGAACAACGTCGTCCGAGACGTCCACAAGCCGCCCGGTCACCTGTGGACGCAAGGTGACTTGCTGGGCCGGCATGACAATCCCGTCACCCGTAACGGCGGTGGTACAGTCTGCCTTTCGTACCGGGATCACCTGAACGAGCCGGGCCTGAGGCGGCGGCTTCTTGCGACCCGCGCGAGGGCTCGTATTCATCTGATAACGATACGCGGCAAACGCACCGACGAGAATCAATGCCGAGATGATAATCCGGGCCGCTCCCCCGGCAAGGATGCGCAGCATCCGATGGGGCTTCTTCTGCTCGTTCTCATTTGATTTTTTTGTGGTTGACATTATTTTACCTATTCTGAGTGAATATCGGGATTTGAATGCTCATCAATTTGTGCCAATTCGGGTTGTGCCAACTCGCACGATCCGGCAATGGATCGATACAGGTCAATGCGCCGCTCGATCAGCGTGCGTCGGGCGCTCGAAATGTTCCGTTCGAGAGCCTGCAGGGATTCCAGCGATTCGAGGACGCGAATATAATCGACTTGCCCTTTAATATAGCTTTCCTGATTTCGCTTGTAGGTCAGACGCGCCAGCTCAAGGCGATAATCGAGATTCTTGATTAATTCTGTTTGTTGCCGCTCTCGCGTCAAGGCCCCTTCGACTTCCTCCAGAGCGTTCAGAATCGTCTGGCTCCACGCATGGATGCGCTCCGAGACAATGGCCTCCTGCCGGCGGACTTCCGCCTTTCTCAGGTCCCTGTCAAAAAGCGGCTGAACCGCGTTGGCGGCCAGATTCGCCAGCCAATCATCGAATAAATCGCTTACCTTGACCGTGGACGAGGTCTCGGTATAGGCCGAAATGCTGAGACGAGGATACTGATCGGCAATCGCAGCGGCTAATCGCTGGTCGGCGGCCTGGACCTGTCGATAGCTTCGGCGCACATCCGGCCGGCGAAGAAGAACATCGGCCGGAACGCCGAGCTCCGGGATCGGCGGCAACGTCGGAGACTCGATGGACGTTTGTTGCCATACCGATTCCGGCTTCTCGCCGATTAAGACGGACAGAGCATACTGCAACAACTGAACCGTTTCTTCGGCGGTGATAAGCTGGGCTTCCGTGGACGCGACAAGCTGGCGTTGCCGGTACACGTCAGCGGCGCGAGCGGCGCCTTTTCGCCACTTAACCGTGACGATTTTCAACACATCCTGATTCGTCTTGATTTGTTCGCGAGCGATGCGAGTGAGGGTCTTGGCCTCCGCGAGCCGATACCATGTGTTGGCAATCGACGCCGCTAAGGTAATGGCGGCCGTGTCCGCCGCATCCCGCTGAGCCTCCACGTCGAGCCAGGCGGCCCGCTGGGAGGAACGCAGTTCGGACCAGAGATCGACTTCATAACTGGCCGCGACGCCGATGGCGTAAAGACTCCCGTAATTGACCACTCCATTGGCTTCCTGGCGGGTCCGACTGACATCGGCCGTTAGACTGGCCCGGGGCCAGAGTGAGGCATTCCTCTGCTCGGCGAGCGCCTGGGCCTGCGCGAGCCGATCCCAGGCAACCTGCAAATCGAAATTATGTGCCAGAGCTTGATCGATTAAGCCGTTGAGTTCGGTATCCTCGAAGCCATGCCACCACTTCTCTTGCATCGGCTCCGAGCCCGTGGTGGAAAACGAGCCCGGAATCTGAACCGGCGTGGCCGGCTCTCTGAGCGAATGTCGGCACCCCCCGACCACCAGGAACAGCAGGCCCATCAGAATGTGTTTCTGTATTTGTTTTGCCATGCCTATCACGTCCTACATGGGATTTACCTGTTATTCTTGACGATGTTCTCCCGGACAGCCCGAATTCCCGCTAAGGAAAAATTTGTGATATGCTCAACGAGATCATCGATCAAGTCCGGCGTCGCTTTGCCTCCGCCTTTGGTGATACCCGGAGGCAGTTTACCCCTGCGAAAACCCATCGCCAGGCACTGGTGAATCACGCTCATCTCACAAAATCCGATGTCTCGATCGTTCGCTTTCGGTCCCAACAATCGTTTCATAATCATCCGTGTCCGCTCCCGAAGCGGCCGGATCACATCACGAAGAACACCTCGAATGGCCTCAGACGGATCCGACATTTCCCGCATGAGTATCCGCCCGGCATGCCCCAGTCGGCCCGCGCCCAGGATCCGATGCAACGTGGAATGAACCAGGGCGCGTAAACATTGCTCGGCGGGCGCGTCGGGCGGCAAACCGCCGTCCGGCGGATAGGCCCTCAGAGCTTCATCGAAGGCATTGCGCCAGACGACCACATAAAGGGCGTCCTTGCTGCCGAAATGGTAGTTCACCGCGGCCACGTTGCTCCCGGCCCGCCCACAGATATCCGCGACTCTCGTGTTTCGATAGCCTTTCTTCGCGAAGACCTCGGAGGCCGCTTTGAGGATTTTATCACGTGTATCTATACCGTCTTTTCTAATGGCCATCGTCATATCTTTCGAACATGACATCTATTTTAAATATTCATTTGAATTAGTCAATCGTTTTTTGGATTCATCCGGTTCATGCGTAGGTATCCCTGCAAAAAGTGGACATGGCCCGAACACTCAATATTCTTTAGCCTCCAGTCCGAGAACAACAGGGTCGCAAGCCCACTGGTGCGCGTTTCACAAAAACCGACCCATTCTCTGAAATTCCCCTTAGGAAACTATTTGCTTTTGCGAGCCGATGTCGTAAACTATATGTGTAGGGTAGCTTGCATCGAAAAAGCGACGGAAGAACAGCGTTGCTTCGGCCCCGGGGAGCAATTGAATCCAGCACTTGAATACCTCGAAACACTTCCGTGGGAGGTGGGGTACGTTCGTTTTCTTCTTAGGAGATGGGTTATGAAACGTGGACTTGTTATGCTCTGTGTCGTGGGAATCATTGCCGCGATACCCCTATGCAACGTGGCGACAGCAGCGAAGAAGGAGACAGTGGCGATCTGCCATGTCAACTCGGCCAATGACGTCCTCGATTTTGGAAGCTACGCACTCGTCTTTGGCAAGATTATCGAAGTACCGGAGGCCGCCGTGGAGGCCCATCTGGCCCACGGAGACGTTGCGTATCCGGATTTCTTCGTGCTGACTGAGAACCTGCGCGAATTTTTTGAGGAATGCTATGGGATCTGCCTGCGCCACGCGGACGCGTTTTTTGCCGTAGATTTATAGGTTAGACGCTTCGGGTATGGGAAGACTTCCGGCTTATCGAACCATTTCATTGGAGGCCATGAGGAATCATTCTTCGTGGCCTCCAGTCTTTTCGTACCGGCACGTTCGTTTCATTGCTGAGATGTGTGGGATAAAGCCTGCAGACGTGATCTCATCGTTCTTCAACGGATTGATCGCGTGGAATCATTCCCATACATTCTGCCGCTGGCGCCGTATTGATTCCGGAGCAGACCGGTAAGGCCGTTGCCATATCCAAAGGATCCGCCGCCCGGGGTCATCCCGCCCCCCGCGCCCAGAAAGCCCGTCCCCATGCCACCGCCGGCTCCGTACCCTCCATATCCCCCGAATCCTCCCATGCCGCCGAAAGGCATTGCCATTGGAGGAATAAAGAAATAATTGGCCGGAAGTGCCGTTAAATCGCGGATATCATAAACGCGTGCGGTCATCTTGACGGGCAGAGAGTCCACGGTCGCAATCACGATGACTCCGTCGTCAATGACATATCCGAGTTTAACCGGATTTCCCCCCGCTACGCCCTTGAGCAGGGATTTCAAATGACGTCGGATCGGCACTCCCGAAAGCCCATTGATACCGATGGGCGTATCCCTGTAGATACCGGCGTTTTCTTCGAGGTCTTTCCAGAGCACGGCGATATTTAACGGCGGGTTTGTCGCATGACGCAGAATATCAATAGCCTGTTCAAAGGTCATGTCCGGCCGAAAAGAAGACGGGCCGGGCACGACCGGCCCTGACGGTGTTTGGGTGTTTTTAGAGGTTTGCTTCGACGGATTAGCTTCTGTCGCAAACGTTGACAGAAAGAAAACCGTGACCAAAACAAGGATCGCCAATGTGACATTCTTACCATGCCGTCTTTGACTCATCTCTTTAGGCCTCCAGTCCAACTCATGTCATCTGATCTAATCTATACGTGAAAAGTGCGGTCTGCAAGTTCTTTTCTCCATCACCATACATTTCAGGCCGTCTTAAACCGTTAGAAAGGCCCTTGTTAGATAGATACGTACGAAAAGAGGTCGTAGTTCGCCGTTTATGTCTTGGATTTCAGACCGGATGAAAAATAAGACTCCTCATACAATTATCCTTGCAGGTTGACCTGTATCGGGGTAGAATCACTTGTGACCGTATATACAAACGACATAAAGGAGTGAACTATGACAAGGTTCTGGGGTGTCCTTCTGATTTTTCTGATTGTGTGCCAGGCCGGGCGGGCGGAACGGAACGATCCGAACTATCCGAAAGATCCCAATGAACTGGTACGCAGCAAATGGCGCGCCGTCATATCCGTTCTGCGAAATAAAGACATCGCGCAGAAAGACAAAGGGAAGAAGATCAGTAAAATCGTCAGCCCGATCTTCGATTATCCGATCATGGCGAAACTGGCCCTGGGACGGGACCATTGGCCCAGACTGACGTCATCGCAACAGAAGAAATTCACAGAACTTTTTGTCAAGCAACTCAAGACGTCGTATCAGGAGAAAATCTCACTTTATACAAACGAGGACGTTCAGTTCAAACCCGCTATCCGCAAGAAGAATCTCATACAAGTCCCGATGGAGTTGATATCCAAAGACAAGAAAGTGGCGATTATCCATAAGATGCGCAAAGTGGATAAAAAATGGAAGGTTTACGATGTGGACATACAGGGAGTTAGCATCCTTTTAACCTACCGGTCCCAATTTGATGATATTCTTCGCAAAGGCACCGTTGAGGACCTTCTTTCCCGGCTGGAGAAACCACCCACCGATTGATCCGGAACCGGCTCAATCGGACCTGTATTATGGAGAAACGCTCCTCACTGGCTTTGATTTTTTTTGACCGGGTCGTTCTGCAACATCCCCGGATAATCCTCCTTTGCCTCCTGGCCATTATGGTCTTTCTGTGTTTTCAGGCCGGAAAGTTCCGCCTGGATGCTTCCGCGGAGACGCTGGTTCTGGAAAATGACGAGGACTTACAATATTCGCGTTTGATTAGTTCCCGTTACGGTCAGAATGATTTCTTAGTCCTTACGTTTACGCCGAAATCGGATTTGTTCTCAAATGAATCTCTGAACACCCTGGCCCGCCTTCGAGACGATTTAGAATCTTTGGAGCATGTTTCGTCCGTCCTGACCCTTTTGGATGTCCCGTTGTTAGAGAATTCGCCCATCTCGCTTAAGGACCTTTCATCCGACCTGCCCAGGCTCACGTCGCCCGGGATCGACAGGGAACAGGCCCGAAACGAACTTCGTAACAGTCCGTTTTCTCAGGATTTGCTACTCAGCGCGGATGCACAGACGACCGCCCTGCTGATTAATCTGTCCAACAACAACGGCCGTCACGACCCAAATGCATTGCAGGGGGAAACGGTCTCCGGCTCGGGGCTTCGGGCAGAGCGCGCCACATTGAAACGCGAAGCCGACCAAATCCGCGTGCAGAGAGACCGGGCGAGACGACGACGGCATCGGGATATCCTGGCGATTCGAGCGATGATGGACAAGTACCGCGGCGACGCCGAATTGTTTCTCGGCGGCGTGAGCATGATCGCAGACGATATGATTACCTTTATCAAAAACGATCTCAAGACGTTCGGCGTCGGCGTCCTGCTCTTTCTGCTCATCATGTTAGGAATCATATTCCGGAGAATCCGCTGGATATTGCTGCCGATGGTCTGCTGTGTGGTCTCCGTGCTTTGTATGATCGGCCTGTTGGGATGGTTCGGTTGGGAGGTGACGGTTATCTCGTCCAATTTCATTTCCCTGCAACTGATTATCACCATGGCCATAACGATCCACCTGATTGTGCGGTACCGCGAACTGCTCGTACAAGACCCGCAAGCGCCGAACCGCCGGTTGATTCTCGATACGGTCCTGGGCAAGCTCAAACCCTGCGTTTATACGGTCCTGACGACCATCGCAGGTTTTGCCTCCCTGGTGCTTTGCGACATCCTGCCGGTCATTGCCTTCGGCTGGATGATGATCGCGGGGTTGGTGGTGTCGTTGATCGTCACGTTTTTGTTGTTTCCCACGATCCTAATGTTACTGCCCAAAGAAAGGTCTCCCGCCGGGCTGGATTGGCGCTTTTCCGTCACGTCCATCCTGGCGAAATTTACGGCCGGCCATGGGGCGCTGATTGTTGCTGTCGGCGGCCTTGTCCTGACGTTCAGTCTTTTCGGCATCTCCCTGCTTCAGGTGGAAAACTGCTTCATCGATTACTTCGACGAGACGACGGAGATTCACCAGGGCATGAAGATCATCGATCAACGTCTCGGGGGGACAACCCCGCTGGACGTGATCGTCAAGTTCGAGGACGTCAAACAGCCGGTTGAAGAGACGCCCGTTGCGGAAGACGATGACATCTTCGATGAATTTGAAGAATTTGAGGAGGCCGCTTCGGATGAAAAATACTGGTTCACTCCCGAGAAGATGAAGCATGTGAAGGCCGTTCATCTGTATCTCAACAGTCTGCCTCAAACGGGGAAGGTCTTGTCGCTGGCTTCCCTTCTGAGCATCGCGGAAAAGCTCAATCAGGGGCAAGCTCTGGATAATATCGAGTTGGCCCTGGTGTTCAATGAAACCCCGGCGACAATAAAAAATCTACTGATTAGACCCTTCGTTTCCGTAGAGCATAATCAGCTTCGTTTCTGGGTGCGTGTGAAAGATTCCGACAAAATGTTAAGACGTAACGAGCTGCTTGAACGGATAAGAAACGACCTGAGCGGTCCCGGCGCTCCGGGAGGGCTGGAAGGAGAGCACGTGCGCCTGGCCGGCATGCTGGTTCTTTACAACAATATGCTCCAAAATCTGTTCGGATCCCAGATACTGACGCTGGGCTTTACCGTGGCGGCCCTGACGGCCATGTTCCTGGCATTGTTCCGGTCGGTGAAAATTGCACTGATCGCGATGCTAACGAATGTGCTGCCCATCGTGTTGGTGCTCGGTGCGATGGGGTGGCTGAAGATCCCTCTGGACATGATGACGATCACGATTGCCGCTATTGGTTTGGGTATTGCCGTCGATGATACGATTCACTATATCCACCGATTTAAAAATGAATTTCAGAAGGACCGATCCTATCTCCGAACGATGTATCGATGCCACGGGAGCATCGGTTACGCGATGTACTATACGTCTGTGACCATTATCATCGGTTTTTCCATCCTGGCTATGTCGAATTTCAAGCCGACGGTGTATTTTGGCCTGCTAACCGGACTGGCCATGACCGTAGCGTTGCTGGCCGCTCTGACTCTTTTGCCGGAATTGCTGATACTGGCCAGACCGTTTGGCAAGGAAGCCTGAACGTTCATGATAAGGAAGTTGAGATGATGAAAAACAGAGACCTCAGAACAAACCAAAGATACGAGGGACGACAGGGGAATCGACCATCATTCGTCGTCCTCTCGTCCATCGTTTTTTGTCTCCTGGCAATCATAGCTGCGGGCTGCGCCGCTCCCGGAAATACTAACTCGGTGCAGACACAAGCAGATCACCAGCAGATGGATGATCCGAACGCCATCGACGACGATTTTGCATTACTGGAGGAAGAGCTTGTCGAGGAGAAGATTGAGGTGCCCGATCCCCTGGAGCCCGTGAATCGGATCATGTTCGGCTTGAATGATATCCTCTATTTCTGGGTGGCCAAGCCGATCCTTCAGGTTTACACCGGCGTCATGCCGGAACCGGCCCGCATCGGAATCCGCAATTTCTTCAGTAACGCCTCGACGCCCGTCCGACTGGTGAACTGTTTGCTTCAGGGCAGAAACGACGGCGCCAATACGGAATTACGCCGGTTTGCGATCAATACCACGGCGGGTATTCTGGGATTCGGCGATCCGGCCCTGGACCAACACGGCCTGGAGCCTGTTAAGGAGGATTTGGGCCAGACCCTGGCCGTCTATGGGCTCGACAACGGCTTTTATATCGTCTGGCCGTTCTTCGGGCCATCGACCGCACGGGATTCGGTCGGCATGGCCGGCGATCAGTTTCTCAATCCGTTGCGTTATGTGGACCCTCGAGAAGTATCCATCGGCTTGTCCATCACGAAGGGAGTGAATGCCGGCTCTTTCCAGATCGGAACGTACGAAGAACTCAAGGACGATGCTTTCGAACCCTACATCGCCATGCGTGAATTGTATATTCAATATCGAGACAAACAAATCGAGGAGTAGCGACGTACAATAACTTTACGTACTGTTGAATGTCGTATGGAAATAGTGTAGAAACGGATAAACGCTCATAATGGAGATTGCTGAATATGGACATCGTTGTAACCGTTAAAGAAATCAGGGGGCATTGCCCGACCTATCAAGTGGGTTCTTCTTTCAGACTCAAAGCCGGCTACCAACTCGTCAGCGACACGCCCGTATGCATGCACGCCCTGGCGTCCCTCATGCCGTATTATAACGCCCTGCGCGTCTCTGAGCCTTCCCAATGGGGCCTGGACGGCAAGGAAGATGATTCGAAGGCATACATTCAATGCCCGGACCCGTACGATTGCACGAACGGCGGTACAGTCATATTCGAGATATCGAAAGAATAACGCTGCGATCTGCTTGTTGAAGCAAGTCCACCTGCTATCCTTAGTGACCGGCCCGATGATTCCACAGGGTTCCAAATTCTCTGCGTTCGAATAAAGCATTCTTGTT
>CAYZAT010000138.1:0-10831 GCA_964476475.1 uncultured Pirellulales bacterium | reverse complement strand
CCCGTTTGGTAAAACAAAGCCAATTGACTTCGTATTGCGTGATGCGTATTGCGAAAAACGAATTTGCAGAACAAAGCCAATCTACACCTTTGGGTGGATTCCGGGCTTTTCACCGGCCACCCGCGGTCGAAAAAACGAACCCAATCTCGTCATCCTGACCCGGCGGCATGACGGCAAAGGCGGCGACGGGACCCGAGGAGATGCCCGCGACACTATCGGGCCGGCTGGAAACAGATAAGCTGACCGTTCATTGTGGACATATATAGCCGTCCGGCCGCAGCGGCCATGCCGTCAAAGACGGGAGGGCTACGCAGATCGTATTGCGCTAATGTCTTACCATCGGCGGCCGATACCGCTAATAGCAGGGCGCCTCTATCGCCCTCGAAAGCGTCTGCCTGGTCGGCAAGATCCCGCTGGATTGCCGGATCATCGATCTGTCTGAACGCCTGCGGCTCATCGACTAAATCGGGCGGTCCGGCGACGAAGAGGGTGCGATCCGCAAGCACGATCGCACGGGCCAGCAGAGGTATGTCCTGTGTCCAGCTATGTTTAACGGCGAATCCCGGCACGGACCCGGCGCTGCCTGTGAACTTCATGGCGCGCCCGATCTTGCCCTGGACGGCGACAACGCCTTCTATTGTGCCGTTGTTATTGCTGGGCGATTCATCGAGGGCGTTGCCTTGATCGAAGGAGTATGAGAGGACGAGGTTCTCTTTGTCGGCAGGGCGTCCCGCTGAAATCTCCTTCTGGATTTCGGCTTCGCTTAACGCCCGATGATAGACCCTCAGTTCGTCGATCAGGCCGTTGAAACCGAACGGTCCGCTGTAATCCCCTACGGTCGAGCCGTCATCGACGCCGATCTCCATGGCTTCGGCCGGATTACCTGTGAGGTATCCCCGAGCCTTTGTCGAGCCGGCGAGTTTACCGTTTACATAAATCCGGAGTTGCTTATCGTCGGTCAGTATGCCCGCGACATGCACCCATTTGCCGATAACCCTTGTTTTTCCATTGACCATAGTCAGATTTCCACCTGTGCGAACGGCGAATCTCGGTTGTCCGTTTTGGAGATACAGCACGTAGCCCTGGGAATTACCACCGCGGGCGAGAATCACTCCGCTGGGTTTCTCCGCGTTAATCCATGCTTGAACGGTTATGGCTTTACCGGCGGGATTGAGGCTTTGGGACTTTTCGATGCTGATGAGCGAACGGCCGGAGTCGTCGTCAGCGGGAGCGTCGAATTCCTTGCTCGCGGCGAACAATTGATGTTCAATGGGCGTTGTCCATCTATAATATTGCGGCTTGCGGCCGAATCCGTACACCGTCGAATCATCGAACACAAGAATTTTTCCCGACGGGGCGGCTTTGCCCGAAAGGTAATAGCCACACCAGCCGCTGACGAAGGTACTGCCGTACATCCAGTAGGTGCGGTGCCAGAAAGTATCGTCGAGAAATCCCGTCGGGCTAAAGAGATGGGCGTATTCGGCGCGTTGTGTTGCAGGAGGAGCGCCCTTGTCTGCGTCTGTCCCAGCCGGCATCTTCTCCAACGGCAAACGCGTCCCATCCAGATGGAAAGGTTGCGAGCGCATATACATGAACTTGCCGTCGCTCGACAGAATGTCCGGAAGACCCACGGGCATATTCAACCAGCTTACATAATTGTGCAGGTCGCCATCACGTGCAGGGTCGCGGTCGTCGAGGAGAGTGTGCGACAGCGTTCGACCTGTTTGGGGATCGAGTCGCCAGAGGTGCAGGCCGCCATCCAAAAACATCGACCGACCGGCCACACAATACAGAACGTCGTCTTGAATCAGCACGTTGCCGGGGACGGGCCAAACCGATTCCAATTGCTCGAAGGAGGTCAAACGCTGGTCCATCGGGGCGGCGCGGAATCGCCAGGCCAGAGCGCCTTGGGAAGCATCCAGACAATAAACCCACCCATCGGCTGATCCGAACAAGACGCGCCCCTGGTAGATGGTGGGCGGTGAATCGATTCGTCCTCCCGCTGTATAATGCCACCGTTTCTCGCCGGAGGTGGCATCGAAAGCGTGGATCGTGTGCGTATCTACCGACGCGACGAAAACGTTGTCCTCGGCGATGACGGGACTCGTGAGCTTACCTTTGATGTTGGCGCGCCAGGCCGGCTTAAGCGTTGCCGGCACCGAGGTGCTCGTCGAGCCACTGCGTACTGCATCGTGACGATACGTCGGCCAGTCTCTCTGATTTGAAATTTGAGACTTGAAATTTGAGATTGACTTGTAGGCGGGACCTTTTTCTAATCTGTTTGATGCTTCAATTTTAGCTTTTGTTTCTCGTTTCGGTGCCAGAGCGTTGAAGCCGTATAACTTTGTTTCCAAATAACAAGCACATGGATGCGGTGGATTGTACATTAAACCGTTGGCGGGCATGACGCCGTACAGACACGCGCCGCGAACCCAGTGATGCGGGATCCATTGCTTGCGGTGAACGTCTAAAAACTCGGTCCCGGTTCGTGACATCAACAGGTAATTATCCGTCGCTTTACCCCGGTAGCAGCGGTGATGAAACCAATAGACGTCGAGGTTCGGAGTAAACTCGATTTTAATCTCGCCCGTGTGCGGGTCGCGGCCGGTGAACGTTCCGTTGGCCCTTCCGCTCGTGGTCTCTCCGGTCCACACGAGGCCGTTCGCGACGAGCAGGTCCTCCGGGGATCGATATCCCGACGGAGGATGATACGCCGTCCAGAGGATGTCACCGGTTCGCGCCGACAGTGCGGTCATCGTATCTTTTCCGCTCAGGTACCAGGATCCCGTTTGTGCCCCCGCGGTCTCCCCGCCCGAAAAGAGAACGATGTCGTCATACAACACTAAAATCGGAAGATAGAAAGAGAGGATTTTATCCGTTCGGGCGATGGCGTTGGAACGCCATGACTCCTTGCCGGTGTTACGATTGAGACAAACAACACTGGCGCCATCATGGAAAAAGACACGTTGCTCATCGACCGCGAGTGTTGCGGGTAAGACGCGCCGGCTTTCCGTCCACAGGATTTCTCCGCTATCGGCGCGAATAGCAACGATTTTTCTGTTTGCCTCGTCCCAGAACGTTGTGTTATAGCCCTTGGTAAAACGCTGGTTACCGTGATAGTCGGGTTTCTCGGAGGCGTCGTTAACGAGCGCGAACAACACGCCGTCGGAGAAAATCACTTCTTCTGTCGCCTGGGTTCGCGGATAGGTTTGGATCGTTTTGCCTGTCGCCGCATCGAGGGCGGTCAAAGGGGCATCGAGGGCAAGCGTTCCATAGACCCGATCGCCCACGGCGACGAGACGTCGAGGCAATTGGGCCGGTCCGCTTTTGAGAGGCCACAAGTGCGTGAACCATTTGCCCAGCGGCCGCTTCCATAGAATCGTGCCGTTGAAGGCGTCTCGTGCGATGAGCATCCACTTGGGAGGGATGAGAATCGACGCGCGCGGGGCTTCATCGAGTATGTAGAAGACCCGTCCGTTGGCCGTCACGGCCGCACTGACGCTGGACATGCGATCATGGTGACGCGCGTATCTCGGGCTGCCGATCCACTGCATGTGGCGGGGCGGGCCGACGACGTCATCGTGCGAAACGGCGTTGTTCGATGCATCGTGTAAATAGTGCGTCCATTCATCAATGTTTTTGGGCCTGGGTTTGATTGTCTGAGTCCATTTGCCGTTACTTTGAATATAAGCAACGCCGTTCGGGCATAGAACGCGCATCACTTCGCTCATCGGAATCGTGTCGAGATCTTCGGATACGACGAGATTCACAAGGTTATCGATGTACGGTAGAGTATCTCCCTCTAATGCATCGACGGATACATTCCCGTAAACGCCACGGGAATGAAGATACTCTCGTGCATCTGCTATTCGCTTTTCACTACGATCCAAACCATGGACAAGATAGCTTTTGTCGGCGCATAAGGCTGCTGTAAGGCGGGCATCACTGCAACCGATGTGAACGATGAGTCCCCCCTTTATATCGCAGGCTTTAAGAATTTGTTCGGCTTGCCGGGCCGGACTCGACTGCTGGGCCACCACTATGGAGGAAATCATCGAGACAAATATCAAAGCAATATGGGATTGTTTTTGTCCGTACATCATGGCATGTCCTTATCTACCACTTTCGTTTCAATTTCCAGCGACTCAGGCAACACGACCGATCGCGCACCTTATTTGCACATCTTACGCTGAATATTGCGGGACTTCAATTGATTTTCGGTATGCTGTTATG
Source organism: uncultured Pirellulales bacterium (assembly GCA_964476475.1). Classification (GTDB taxonomy): domain Bacteria; phylum Planctomycetota; class Phycisphaerae; order Sedimentisphaerales; family Anaerobacaceae; genus JAFGTG01. The sequence continues at coordinate 6,598 of CAYZAT010000138.1, read as the reverse complement.
GAGAATAAGAGGAGGATTCGGGATTCTTGTTTTACACATGAGTCTCATTATTCTTTGTGGACTTTGACGTCAAGATGTTGCACGCCCCATTCCAAAGCTTCCTGATGGGAGGGGAAGAAGACATCGACTCGATTCCCCTTGATTGCCCCTCCTCTATCGAGCACTTTGACGGCTTGCTCATGACCATAACCGGGAACGAGCATCTTCGTACCGAAAGCATATCTCTTGTCGGCTGCGACGAAGGTGTCGCCGGGCTGGATCACGTGGCCGCAGGCGGTCATGCCGTCCGCGTATTGCCCGCAGCATTTCGAGCAGGGACAATAGGCCGTGACTCGCATTCGCACGGTGTGCCATTCGTCGGTGGGTTTTGGATTTCGTTCAGGCTGAGATACGCTTTTCGTTTGTTTCAGTTGAAGAGAGGGAACCATGATCGCCAGTTCGGTTGGGGCCTTTTTTTCGGTAGCAGCTAATGTTTTATGTTCGTTTACCGGCGGGGGAGTCGCCGAATGAATTTTAATGGGTGGGGCATAGTGTATCGTCATCCATAGATCGGCTTTTGTATAGGCCGCTCCGGCGACGAAACAGAGTACGCACAGGGTGACAATAAGTATCAGACGAACACTCTCTAAGATTTGACTTTTGGTCTTTTCCAATGAATACCCTCCTCTCAATAGGATCATTGGGATTTGCAGACTTTCATCATCCCCGCGCGTTTACATTAAACTTCCCTCGGCCCTGGATTGATAGTGTTATTATACCAGAAACGGCTCTTGAATTCAAAGAAAAAAGGATGGAACAGTCCCTGCCGGGTTGATTTTATCCTTGAGATGAATAGGGTGGTGATTTTATAGGTCCCGAGCTAAAAGATTTTTTCAAAGCTTTTAGGATTGTGGTGTGGCGTCGTGGTGAATCCGGTCGCGCATGGACGCCGGATCGCGAGAGTAGTTAATGGCGGTGTCGTATGTAATGTCGCCCGCTTCGTACAGTTCGATGAGTGAGTCGTCCATGCTGTGCAGTCCCCGCTTACGGCCGGTTTGGATGACGTTCACGAGCATATGCAGTTGCTTGTCGCGAATATGTTTGCGCGCGGCGTTGTTCATGAGCAACAGTTCCGTTACCAGCACTCTCCTTTTTTTGTCGGCCGATGGAACGAGACGTTGGGCCAGAATGCCGTGAAGGCAATTGGCCAATTGAGTATAGATTTGAGGCTGCTGATTCTCCGGGAAGATCGAGACAATGCGTTCGACCGTCTGGACGGTATTGGGTGTGTGGCAGGTGGCGATGACAAGGTGCCCCGTCTCGGCGGCGACCAGTGCCGTGGCCGTCGTCTCCAGGTCCCGCATCTCGCCGACACAGATAACGTCGGGATCCTGGCGAAGCACGTGTATGAGCGCGCTGGAGAATGATTTCACATCGGTGTACAGTTCCTGCTGGACGATCACCGCTTTTTTTTGTCTGTGCACGTATTCGACCGGATCCTCGATGGCAATGATCTTGCAGCGCCGCTCGCTGTTGATCAGATCGATCATGAAGTTCAGCGTTGTGGTTTTACCGCTGCCGGTCGGGCCGGTGATAAGAACCAAACCCGCGGTGAAGCGTGTGAAGTCTTCGATTAGTTCCGGTAGCCTGAGTTCTTCTCGCGTTCGGACGTGATGCATCACCGGACGGATGGACATTTCTGGGTTACCTTCGCGGTTATAGATCGAGACGCGGAATCGTCCGTATTTTTCATCATGAACCGAGCAGCAGATTTGCCAGTCCTTTTGAAATATCTTTTTTTGTTCTTCGTTGAGCAGGCCAAGGCTCAAACGCGCCGTATCTTCTCTCGTCAGTGCGGCGACGTTGGACAAAACGATTTCGCCGTTTATTCTGAGCAGCGGGGGCAGCCCGGCGACGATGTGAATATCCGAGGCGTTCTCTTTTCGGGCAAAGGCCAGCAGGCGTTGCATTTCGGCAGAAATCATAATCTATTAAACAACCTTCCAATAAAACCCATTTTGCCCAGGCGTTTGAGTTCTCTTTGGGGCATATCCCATCCCTCATGGAGTTCAAGGCTCTGTTTCAATGTCACTTTAGCCTCGGACCGGCCCAGTTTTGCCTGGCAATAGCCCAGCGCATACCATGCCAGTGCCGATTTGGGCAATTCATCCACGGCGGTTTTCAGATATTGAAGCGCCGTGGAGTAACTCCCTCTTTTATTGAGCAGTCGTCCGGCTTCCAGACGCACAATCGGACTCTTGTTACCGGCAATGCTCACCGCCTTACTGATACAGCTTTCGGCGACGCGACTCTGACGATTGGTCAGCACCTCGGCACGGGACAGCCAAACGCGCGAGGTGATGTTATCCTGACCGATCGAATTGTCACTATAAGCCAGAGCTTTCTGAATCTTCCCATCCCGCGCGCAGGCCACGGCTTTAGCCGCCAGCAGTTCGGGGTGCTCTGGAAACATTTCCATTGCCTTATCTGACCAGACCGCGGCCTCATTGTATTCACCCAGTTCGAGAAGCATAAGAATCTGACCCAGCCACGCCGGGAAGAACGCATTGTTGACTTCAAGTGCACGTGAGTAGTTGCGCAGGGCCGGTTCGAAATCCCCGGCCAGCCAGAAACGCGTCGCCTGGTCGTAGAAATACTGCTCGTCCCGGATGTCTTCACCTCGGGCCTGTTGGCTTCTGGAGCCTTTCTTGTCATCGAATTCGAGCCGGCCGAACCGTGTCATTCCATCTCCTCGATAAAACCTCTCCGCGACAACGGCAACCATCGCATGAAGGCTCTGGCCTGAACGGCGTCGAAACCAATCAAACACGCCGTGCGAATATGGCCTTCTCTGATGCCAAAGGGAGCATTGTATTCGGAAATCACAAAATAAGAATCCGGCGGCACTATATCAGAAAACGTTCGATTGTGCAACCATAGTGGAACGGGGTACTTCCTGTTATCCAAAGGCTGGTCGTCAATGATAAAGACTTCGTTGCTGATCTGGATCGTTTCGCCGGGTAGCCCGACGATCTGTCCGAACATCAAACGATCACGAGACGCTCGCCAGCCTCGGCCTGTGTAAGCCATCCGGGTCAGAACCACTGAGCCCCGAGGGAGAGGATGGCTGGACATTTCGTCTCGCCAGCCTAAAAGAAAGTCTCTCGGTTGGATATTCTGATAGGACAGGGTTAATGCCGTGTATCCGCCCCTCAAGTCTGGAAAGATGACTCTGGGGACCGCCCAATAGATCAACGCCAGGAGAATCATTGCCACGATGATAATACTGAATCTTTCGCCTAAACCTTCGAGCTGCTTAAGGAGGCTATGCTGAATGGCAATCCATGCGTGCAAACCGACGGCCAATCCGATACAAAATAAGCCGAAATTCGTGCCGTACAGGAACAGGCCGATACTCAATACGAGCAACCAGGCTATGAAGTACCAGCGGATTTCGCGAAACCGGCGATGGACCAGATGTGCCAGGCCCGGGATAATCGAGAGAAGAAGCCCCCAGAGACATTTGGTGTCGGCGGGATCTATCTTGATCCACGACAACAAACGGCTCATCGGTTCTCCGCTCGGGAGTATTCTCTTCCGACGCGCCCACCGGGCCATACCGCGGAACGGTTTCTTCCATGGCGCCATTCGCGGCGGGTGCACATCGACCATTGCCTCTGACCTTTCGAGAATCGAGCCGCACTGAAAGCACTTCGCCTGTCCCGGCATGTTCTCAAATTGGCACCGTTGGCAGCGCATGGCGAATTATTCGTTGGTATGTTGCTCTGTGCGAAGCTGGATTTTGGCTTTTGTCTCTGGCTCGTAGTATTCGCTGGTGAGCTGCTTGTCTTTAATCTTCCCGACGATTTCAGCGAGCCATTCGGCATATTCCATACAGCCCTTGCCCTTGACACCTTTGACATGGACTTTTACCTCGCCGCTTTTTGTTATAGTAATCTCGACATCGTGTTGAGCCATGGTTTAATCCACCCATCTGCGAACGTTGATTCGTATTGCCTGGTCGTCCATCACTTCTTCATTGACGATCTGGAAATTCTTGTTCTTGAGTTCCGTAGCCACGCGGTTATAGACGAAGCATTGTGTCATCTTTTGCGTAAACTCTTCGGCCATTTGTTTCAGTTCAGCTTTACTGTGGCCTTTACCTTTGGCGCAGACGCTGCATCGGCCGCGCTCGTCCCGTCGAACGCGCAGCTCCACATTGCCTTTGGTCAGAACGATCTCTTTGTTGGTGGTCATGCTCTGAGCCAGAACCTCACTCTCGGAAAGGGCGATTTCGACTTCCTGTTCCACGTTGGCTTCCTGGACGGCATTCCTGACTTCTTCCTTGGCGGTTTCCTTTACGGTTAGTCCCAATGCGACCGCCGCCCCCGCCACCGCGGCCGTAATGGTCGGCCACCCGCCAATAATGATCGGCGTAAGAATGACAACGGTACTCATAATTCACTCCTTTCCCTCATTTAAGTTAGTTTTATATCTCCAGTTGACGCTTATCTCTTCCGGGCTCTGTGGCCGCTTCTGCACTCGTTGCGGACCGCGCCCGGCCGTCGGCCCAGTTGCGCAAGCCTTCGACGTCCTCGCTCATTGTTTTGGATAACGGGACGGTTTGCTGAATGCCGCCCAGCAGTTTTTCTGTGGTGACCGGTTCCTTGGCATAAAAGGCGTCAAACAGGGCGGTCACAACGGCTTCTTCAATCTCGGCGCCGCTGTAGCCCGACGACAGATTAGCCAGCAGGTCGAGGTCGAATGTTGACACATCCAGTTTGCGTTTGACTAAATGAACCTGGAAAACCTCCTTGCGTTCGGCATAAGCCGGTAGATCGACGAAGAAAATTTCGTCAAATCGACCTTTGCGCAGCAATTCGGGAGGTAACAACGAGACGTCATTCGCCGTGGCGACGACGAAGACCGGCGCTTGTTTTTCCGACAGCCACGTCAGGAAGGTTCCGAACACACGGGCCGAAGTTCCGCCATCCGTGCTGGCTCCGCTGCCCCGCGATCCGCGAAACGCCTTGTCAATTTCATCGATCCAGAAGATAACGGGCGCCACGGATTCGGCGACCTTAATGGCCCGTCGAATATTCTGCTCGGACGATCCGACGAGACTCCCGAAGACGCGCCCCACGTCAAACCTTAACAACGGCAATTGCCAGATGTTACTGATCGTCTTGGCCATCAAGCTTTTGCCGCAACCCTGCACACCGAGCAGCAAAATGCCTTTCGGGGCGGGAAGACCGAAAGCCCTCGCCTGGTCGGTGAAGGCCACCGACCGTTTCAACAACCAATTCTTCAGCGCGTCCAGTCCGCCGATGGACTCCATATTTTCTTCGGTGTCGTAATATTCCAGCAAACCGCTCTTACGAATAATTTGTTTCTTCTCGCTATGGATGACCTCGAGACTTTCGGCGCCGAGGCCGCGATGTTGAACCAGGGCTTTGGCCAGGACGTTCTCCGCTTCCGCCAGGGTGAGACCGAGCAGGGCGTGGATGATCTGTTCTCGCATCGTGGGACTCATGCGTACATTCAGTTTCGGGTTGTCCCTGACTTGCTCGACGATCCGTCCCAGAAGCGCGTCAAAATGATGTTCCCGCGGCAGATCGAAATCCACGATCGTCAAGTCCTTTTCCAGTTCGGGCGGAATCTCGAACATGGGACTGACGATGATAATCGTCTTATACGTATTTTGCATCGACGCGGCCACTTCCCTGAGCCGCCGAATCACGGACATGTTCTGGCCCTTGAGGAAGGGATGGAAGTCCTTGAAGACGTAGAGGGCGGGTTCGACGTGTTCGATGACGTTGCCCAGCGCGATGAGTGGATCTTCGGTAGCCGTGTCGCGATGCTTTTGCGATTGAAGTGACGAACCCGTCGGGACAAGCCCGGTAGTGATCGACCACTCGAAGACGGCCTTATCCAGGCGGGAGGCGATCTTCACTACGTCCCTGACGAGCCTCTGCTCCTCCCAGCTCACGACGTAGATCAGGGGATAGCGCGCCCGAATTAGCACTTCCAGCTCGCTCATCTGGCGGGTCTGGCCCTGATTAGTCGTCGTTGTCTTGTTTGGCTTCGGTGTTTTCTCTTGTGGCATCGTCCTGGGTCTCCGTGTTGTCGCTGCGCTCTACATGACGGGCAATCTCGATAAGCTCCTCATCCGGAGCGACCATCACGATGCGCCCATCGCTCAAGATGCGGACCTCGAAATCGCCGGGTTTTCGTTTATAGGGTTTCTTGCTCATTGGATTACATTCAGGCCCATCTGCCGCGCCATATCAAGGGCGTCATGCAGATCGGTTTGCTCTAAGTATGCATTCGGAGCGGAAGTTTCCTGGGCCGGCGGCGTGTAATCGCCGCGAAGGCTGACCTTCACCGCCGGCAAGGTTTCCGCCAACCATTGCAATATGGGTTCAAGGCAACAATCGCGATGGCCCGGAAGAACCAGGTGACGCACGATAAGATCTGCGTGACAACTTGCCTTTACGATGTTTTCTTTCACGATTTCTACGTAGTCGGGTGCGTCAAGGAGACTCTCTGCGCACGAACTGTTTCCGCACTTGAGATCGGCCAGATAAATATCGATTAATCCATCCAATAATTTATATAC
>CAYZAT010000137.1:0-10840 GCA_964476475.1 uncultured Pirellulales bacterium | reverse complement strand
GGTGTGATCTATATCGACCATGAAGTGCTCGAATCCTATTACCAAAGACCGAAGGAGTATGTCGAGTTTTTACAAAAGGCCCGCCCGGCGGTCAATTTCAAGCGCTATCTACGATTGCTCATGGATGTCAAAGGCTATATCCATATAGTCCGGCGATTAATGAATCCACGCTACAAAAGAGAGGGCGACATTCACGTGTGGCCGGACGATCACATCGAGTGGGATCGAATCGAGCAGCTTGTGACGTCGGAAGGTTTCGAGATTATCCTGAAAGAAGATTACCTGCTCTACAGAAACGATTACGATCCGGAAATATACAACGAATATAAAGATAAGTGCGCCGATGAAAGAGTGCTGATCGCGCGAAAACAAGGATAACAGGATTTCAGGTATGGAAAATAAAAATACCGAAAACGATGCTTTCTTCACTCATTTCAGCCAACGGGATAAACCGACGAAAGCGGGGGCGCGGCTGGTCAAGGCCACAGCCCGGAAGATTTTCAAATACGCCCGGATCACCTCCGGCCAGAACGTCCTCGAGATCGGGCCGGGCCGGGGCGACTTTGCCGATATCTGTCTCGAACGCGGCATCGAATACGCGGCGATTGAAGCCAACCGGTACATGGCCGAATCGCTTGAGAAACGAGGCGCCGAGATCGTTCGCGCCATGGTCCCGCCTTTACCGGCGTTCGATAGAGAGTTCGATACCGTTGTCATGCTCAACGTCATGGAACACATGAACAGTATGGAGAACGCCTTACAAATTACGCAACAGACAAAAAATATTCTCAAACCGAAGGGGACATTTGTGATCAGCTCGCCGGACTACCTGAACTGGCGGAAGCATTTTTTCAACTGCGATTTTTCGCACAATTATGTCACGACACGACGGCGGCTCAAGCAACTCCTGATTAACAGCGGTTTCAGTTCGACGCGAAGCTGTTATCTGTGCGGAACGATGACGGGCTTGCCGTGCTTTGTCATCTCAGGCCTGTTCTCCCGGCTGCCCTTTGGCTTTCTCAACGCCGCGTTTTCCGAAAGCAAACTCTGCTATAAGCTCTATAAAATACAATTAACCTTCATGCGAAAGGTCCTGATCATCGGTCAGACGTAGGGGCAGACCCATGTGTCTGCCCGGGGCGACCACACGGGGTCGCCCCTACGCTCAAATTATGACAAGTCGTAGCAAACAAATCGCTAAATTGCTCATCCGGTTCCTGGTTACAACGGGATTGCTGGTCTGGGTCTTCAGCCAGATCGATCTCAAACAGTTCTGGCAAGCGATCAGGGAGGCAAAATGGCCTTATCTGATCGGCGTTTGGGTGTTGACCGCCGTACTCTTCTGGATTCGCTCGATGAAGATGCAATTCGTATTGAAGAAGCAATCCTGCCACATCGACGCGAATACCCTCTTCGGGGCGACGACCATCACCGCCCTGTACAGCATGATCCTCCCCGGAATCCTCAGCACGGGCGTCAAATGGTACATCCTGAAGAAAAGCAGCGGCAAGGGAAGCCACGTCTTAAGCAGTATGATTTACAACCAATTCTCCACGATGGTGCTGATGACCGCGTTCGGACTTCTCGCAATAATCATTTCCAACCCAACGCCTCTTTTATTCCCCAACGCGACTTATCAATGGCTGTTGCCCGTCATCTGCGGCATCCTCCTGATCGCCCTTTTACTCTTCGTTTCCCTCTTGCTGCATCACCGGCACGGATCCCGAATCATCAATATCCTCAAGATTCCGCTCAATCCCCTTCCGGCGGGGATTCAACAAAAGGGGCGGGAAATCCTCGATCAAATTGCCGGCTTTCAAACGGCCGGATGGCGCTTTCACCTCATGGTAGCGCTGATCACCTTTATCGATACCCTGGTCGGCGGCGTCGTAACGTACATTCTCGCCGCTCGAACCGCGAACATCGACGCCCCGACACTCATCTTCGTATGGCTCTGTACCGGCATTTATATCATAGGACGACTCCCCATCACGGTCGCCAATCTCGGCGTCAGGGAAGTGTCACTGGTCGGATTCCTGGCGATGTACAATGTTGAAAAACCCGCGGCGCTTTTAATGGCGATGGTCCTGTTCTCCGCCCTGGTCGCCATGGCGATGATCGGCGCGATCTACCAAATCTCGTGGGGGATAACCGGCAAGAAATTAAATTCGCCGCCGGATTAAATTCCACATCGAGCGATCCTACTTTTCATCTTTTCCACCCTGCACGTTAAATGCGAGAGCGGCTTTGCCCATTGAACCGAAATCGCCCGTCAAACGTAATGTCCCTGCGTGATCCGGCGGGATAGTCAATGTCGCTTCAAAGCGTTTGCGTCCCATCGGATCGATGGACACCGTCCATGGCTCCCGATCCACTACCCAGCCGGAGGGTTTGCCCGCCACCTGAATGGTCCCTTTTGCAGGTGCGTCTGCGAAATTGTAGGCGAACATACGCAAACGATAAGGCTTATCGGGATCGATCCGATACTCGTACCCCTGAGACCACGGGAGCGGCATAATTTTGACCATCGCACTACGCGGTATCTGCACCTGGAGCACGACCGGGCAAACCTGGTCTTCTCGCTTCATTGAACGATCGACCGATGTCAGCTTCAAGCCGTCCGTCTGTCCGGCCGGTAGAATAACATACAAAGCCTCAGCCGCTAATTCCGCTGGCATCTCATCCAGACGGCGACCGAGATAATCGAATATCCCCTGGACAGGCCATGACTCGGGCAACGAGAAGGCTATCTTTGTTTTGCCCCGTTGCGGCCAATCCGCCTTTTTCTCCGCCCAGGCCACCAGGACATCCCGCTCTCGCCCATCCGGCCACGCCCGAAACACGATAACGCGCGCATTTTCCCGGCCGGGAATGTCCCACCGTCCCAGGCACTTCGCCCCGGCCAGCAGCCGCCCCGCCGCCGCCAGGGCCACATACGCCGGTCGCGGCGTCATGTCCTTTCGCAACAATCCGAATTGCACCGTCCCCCCCTCGCAATAGTGCCCTAAAATGAAATGGAAATGCCGGATGCTCCCCGCATGGAGACTGGCTGCATAGGACTGGGGGATATACCGGGCTTTGCGAATCTCGTCCTCTCGCGACAGGTCACAAAAGGGCTCGGGGCCGGTGTATTTGAGCCCGCGATCCGCTTCCGTCACCCAAATCGGCTTGCCGCACGCGACGTTTCGCGCCTCGACCCACAACCGTTCATAATCATGCGCCCAGTCATACGTATGAATATTGTACGTATCGAAGTAAGACCACGCCTCGTTATCCAGGAGCCCCTGTGTATGCTCAGACGTCGGCGTCGTGGTATAAACATTCCAGCAGACCGTCACGGCCGGATCGCCTGCCTTGAATCCCAGAAACGCCGCCTTCTGGAAGCTGCACATCTCATCGACCGTATGCGCGCCGAACGTGCTGACGTTCGCCTCGTTCCACGGCTCCCACGCCACCACTCGTCCGTGAAATCGCTCTGCCATCGTCTTGCAAAACCGATACGCATGCCGCAAGTCGCGTGCGAACCGCCCTCCCGGATGCTCGCCGTCCAGTTCGGTATTCCAGGCCCAGTCCGGCGTCGAGTGAAAGACCTGCAACACCTTCAACCCACGCTGCTTTTGGATCGCCGCCGAGGTATCATACGTCGTTTCAGCCTTCGTAAATTCACCCGATTTCGCTTCCAGTTCCCGCCATTTCAGCCGGTCGCGAATCCAGTTCACCCCCGCCAGGGCCGCCAGTGATGCCAATCGTTCCTGATCGTCCGGCTGATCCTTGGCAAACCACGCCGTCGCGGAATCCACACAGACCGGAGAATTCTGAGGCACCGGCGCTCGGAGCTTATGCAATACCGCCGCCGTCGTCCAATGCAGACAGTTCCTTTGCTCATCCAGAAACTCGACTCGATACCACCCCACCGGCAATCGGCCCAAGCGAATCCGCTCAGACAACTCGGAAGAAGATCCTGAAAACTCACCATTGCAAACCGTCCGACCAATATCATCCAGCGCCCGCCAGCGTCGCGTCCCTTTCGGCGTCTCGTCCGGCATCTTGACCCATGCCGTCTCCGTATCCAGGTACACATTCCCCGGATGATCGTCCAACGGAACCGGTATCCCTCGCTGTATCACATGCCCATCATTCCAATACGCCGCATCATAAGACGCCTGCGCACTTGAACCCACCCACACAATAAACGCTATCACAGCGATACTTCTTTTCATTTCAAGACCTCATTGTTAAATGATACTCTTCGTTCCAATCTACGGATCAAATTTGACAATTCTTATGGAAAACTGCCGGCGGCGATTTTGATGTCGTTTAAGACTTCCTGTGTCAGTTTTTGCCAATCGCAATAGCCGACGCGGTTGGTCCATAGTGGATTCTTGTACTGCTTGAGTGCTGTCGATACGTAGAGACGCCAGTATTCCGCCGCCTTCGTCAACTCGCGGATAGCAGATTTCTGATATTCGGGCTTCCGGGTTTCGCGAAATAGGGCAAGCTCCGTGGCGCCGCGTATTTTGTGGGCGTAGTATTTACCCATGCAGGCTATTGCACGGATGTCTCCTAATGTCAACCGCAATTCCTTGTCACTCCCATGCGATAGCCCGTTGAGGATCGCCAAAGCCCGGTCGGCATGGCGGTGAATCCGCTCGGAGACTTCGATGGGCGTTGTGCCCAGCGGTTCCTTCCCCGCGACAACGCTTTTGACATAGTCAGGGATGGAAATATTGTCCGTTCCTTTATGAGGCTCCAGCGTGATAAAACGGTTGACATCGTGGAAGCCGGTTTTCGTTTTAGCCGGACCGGGACGGCTTTTGCACGCTTCAATATACCATTGGAAATCCAAAGCCCCCCAGTGAAAACCCGTGGTCAAGGGATAAACCATCGAAGCGCTCTGCCAGGCGGCGAACAATTCCGCCGCCGGAACGTGCGGATATTGCTCTTGTAAAATCTTAATAAAGCGTTGGTTAGTCAGATTCGGATCGTAGCCTAATCGACCCCATATCATCCAATGGTACCCGTGTTTGACGATTTCTATCTGCCGGGGCGTCTCCGGCTCGGTGCTCAGGAATTCCCGTCCCCAGATATACTGGTCGGAACCCAGGTAGAATCCCCGGGACACATCGTAGGGAATGTTCCGAATGAACTCGCGGACGAAGTCCGGCGCTCCCCAGCGGAAGTAATAGATATCGTCGTTGCGTAGCGTCCAGATCGTTTTAAGATTGCCTTCTTCCTGGATATCCTCAACGAAGCCGGGGTGATACGGCTGCGTCGTTGAGCTGTACACGTGCGCCTTGGCGTATTTGAAGCTGAAGATGAACTCAATATCCTCGTGTTCGATCAGGGGCGCGAATTTTCGAGCGATATCCTTCGCGCCGGTTTGATGCTGGCGGTGTATGAACGTCATCTTTCGTCCCGGCTGCATCTTGGCTGCATCGAGCACGCCCTGGGCATACGTCTTGAATGCCCAGTCCTCCTTCTGCGAGAAGTTGGCGCCGTGCATATTCTCGCCCGTCGTCAGGCCGATGCCTTTCAGATCGGGATACGTGAGGAACATCTGTCTGACGCTCTTGCGAAAATAATCGAGGGTGGTCTCGTTATTGATGTCATCGGTGATCCCATATTGGCCGTAGGTCCCGTTGATGAAGATGTTCCACGTCACAAAATAGAAATCGACATTTCGCGCTTTGGCATACCGCATCACCTTCCGCCAGAACGCGATTTTCTCTTCAATGGTGATCTTCTTCAACGTCTCAAGGTTATTCAATATCTCCGGAGCGTCAAAGCCGATGCCATTGCCCGAATAATACTCCTTCCACGGGACGGTTGACCGTTTCACATCATCCAATGCGACATCCGGATAATCCGGCACCTTCACCAGGGAAGGAAACGGATGGAGACTCCAGAGCGAAATATAGTTGTATCGGTACCGCGCTAACGTATCGATGTACTCTTTCCAGAAATCAAAGCTCCACATCTCGATGATATTGTTCTGCGCCGCATCGCACACATCGCTGTAGCTGGGCGTGCGGGCGTCGAGCGGGATATTGAACTTGGTCCCCCGCATCGCCATGTAAGGATTGTGATCCACATCGGCAACCGCGTCGAGACCATCAACTCGAATAAGCTCCGCTAATTCCAATCCTCCGTACATCACGCCGGCCGCATCGGCGCCGACCACCCAATAGGTGCTTCGTCCCGCCTTCGACGAGAGGCGCAGACTGTAGCCCTCGCTTTTTAATGTCCCCGGAGGGCGCGCCCCTTCCGACTGCATTTGACGGACGGCCTCTGCATTCGAACGCGGTACGAGAATAATGCGCGTGCCCTCAGTCGCTCGGTTCAGTTGCGCCAAAGACATTTGCCCGACGTTATGCCCCTTCTTTTTCAACGAAGCCTGGATTTCCTCGGCGGCGAATACTGCGTGAGGATTCTTGCCATCGAGAAAGAGGGCAACCGGTGCTGCACTTTTAGCCAAAATCAACGATGGACTCAAAGTCAGCAGTACAATATAAATGCGAATTTTAGTCATAAATACCTCCATATCAAAGCACTACACCTACCGGATCACTATATACCAAGAGCCATCTTACTGATACAGGCGTAATCCCGCAACCACTGAAACTTAGAGTTGAGACTTCGATTGAAACCTTGTATATTAGGGCCATCTTTGAAGAGGCATAGACTATGGAACCTTTCATTATCGTCGGCTTTATCGCGATCTTCATCGTCGTCGGGATCGTCGGGTACCTGAGTTCCCTCAAACGGCGCGAGGCCATGATGGCTGTGGCGACGAAACTCGGCCTGAGCTTTCGACCGCAAAAGGACAGGAGTCTCGCCCGGCGCTATCGTTTTCTGAACAAGCTGCGCAGAGGCTCGAATCGCTACGCGTACAACATTCTCTCCGGCCGTTACCAGGGCCATGACGTGATCTTATTCGACTACCATTATAAAACCGGCTCCGGCAAGAATACGCACCATCACCACTTCTCGTTCTTTATTCTACACATGGCGGCCTCTTTCCCGGAATTGGTGATCGGCCCGGAAGGTTTTTTCTCGAAGATCGCTCAGGCCGTCGGGTACGACGATATCGATTTCGAGTCGCATGAATTCTCCCGCCGGTTCTGCGTTCGCAGCCCGGACAAGAAATTCGCCTATGACGTCTGTAACGGCCGTATGATCGAGTACCTTCTATCGAACGCCGATCTGACGATTGAGATCGAGGACAATGTTCTGGCGGTTTCATTCCGGTCGCGATTGTCGCCGGAGCAAATCGAACCGAATGTACATCGACTCATGACGGTTCGGTCGTTGATACCGGATTATCTGTTTCAAATGCAAAGTGCAAAAAGAAAAATGTAAAATTAAGGAAGTCATCCCCCTTTGGCGGATTCCGCAATTTTGATTTTTGATCTTTCATCTTTTCTTTTTCCTATTTCAGAGAGGTGATTATGCACGCAATGCTGATTGTCATCGCGGCGGTAGTCTTTTTACCGGTTCTTTATGTCATCCTGACATACAACGGATTGGTGGCGCTACGTAACCACATCCGCGATGCATGGGGCAATATCGACACAGAACTGAAGAGGCGCTACGATCTGATACCCAATCTCGTGGCGACCGTTAAAGGATACGCCGCCCACGAGAAGGAGATTTTCGAGCGTATCACTCAACTCCGCGCCCAGTGCCTGGCCAGCCAGGGGCCTATCCGCGAACAGGTCGCCAACGAAAGCCAATTGGTCGGCGCCCTGCAGAAATTACTGGCCGTCGTGGAGAACTATCCGCAATTGAAGGCAGACCAGCATTTTCTGGAGCTCCAGCGGGAATTGGTGAATACAGAGGATCGCATCCAGGCGGCGCGCCGTTTCTTCAACGGGAACGTGCGCGACTATCGCAACAAGTGCGAAACCTTCCCGAGCAATATCATCGCCGGCATGTTCGGTTTCGAGTCGCATGATTATTTCAATGTGAGCCCCTCCGTTCGCGAGGTGCCGGACACGGATTTCAGTTAAGTCGATGCCCGGATTCTGATGGGCACTCAACACCTGATATAAGCAAGATTTCATTTTGGCATTATCCTTGACGGCGGGCGTACAATTTGGTATAGATATAGATGTAATACCGTAAAGGTATGAACAGTTATCACTCATTTTACACGAAGGAGGTGCACCTTGTGTAGGAACTTTGTTTGTCTAACTTTTATTGTCCTCATACTCGCTCTCGCCGGCACAAATGCGGCCTTCGGCGGCACCATTTGGGAGACCAGAATCAGCAACGGTAATGATGACGCTGAAGAAGACGTCAGCGGCGGCGGTATTGATTTAAGCAGCAGCGACCTGGAGCTGCTCGATGACGGCGGTTTGCAGGTCGTCGGTCTTCGCTTCGTGGATATCCCCATTCCAAAGGGTGCCATCATCGATAACGCCTACGTCGAGTTCACGTGCGATGAGACGGGAAGCGGCACTTTAGCTGTCAGTCTTCTCATCGAGGGTGAGTTGAATCCCAATCCCGCGACGTTCAGCAATGCCACGAATGACGTAACGAAAAGAGCAAGAACGACGGCCAAGACGGTATGGGTTCCGGCTGATTGGACGGAGATCGGCCAGACGGATCGGACCTCGGACCTTACCGCCATCATCCAGGAGATCATCGATCTGGACGGTTGGGCACAAAACAACGCCCTGGTGCTCATTATCAGCGACGACCCCGACAATCCCTCCAAAGGCGTTCGATGCGCCGAGGCGTCCAATGATCCGGCCGGAGCGCCATTGCTCCATATCGAATACCGAGGGAAATACGCCATGCAACCGACCCCGGCCGACGGCAGCCTCTATGAGGATACAATGGCGGTGCTGAGTTGGTTAGCCGGACTGAACGCGGTCTCGCACGACGTCTATTTCGGCGACAATTATGACGACGTCACTGCGGGGACCGGGGATACGTTCCAGGGCAATCAGGTCGAGACATTTTTCACCGTTGGCATTCCCGGGACGCCCGCGCCGGACGGCCTCGCACCGGGCGTCACTTACTACTGGCGGATCGACGAGCATGAAGCCGACGACACCATAAACACAGGCCCTATCTGGAGCTTTACCGTCCCCTCTCTGAAAGCCTACAATCTCAACCCATCCGACGGCGCCAAGTTTATACCGACCGATTACGATCTCAAATGGACGGCGGGTTCCGGTGCGAAGATCCACACCGTGTTCTTCGGCGAAAGCTTCGACGAGGTGAATGATGCCGCGACGGGTAAGCAACAGGCAGGCACAACGTACGATCCCGGCCCGCTTGAATTAGGCAAAACGTACTATTGGCGCGTGGATGAGTTTGACGGCGTCGAAACGCATAAAGGCGACGTCTTTAGTTTCACAACGTTAGCCGTGCGAGGCACGGGTTTGCGGGGAGATTATTACACAGGCACGGACTTTGGGAAACTCGTGCTGACCCGAATCGATCCTAAGATCGACTTTCAATGGGCCGGCGGTGAGGTGGATCCCGCCGTTGGCGCCAGTAACCTTTCGATCCGCTGGACCGGCGACGTAACGGCACAGTTTACGGAAACCTATACCTTCTACACCATCACCGACGACGGTATCCGTCTGTGGATCAACGGTCAACTGATCATTGACAACTGGACGCACCACGGTGACACCGAGGACAGGGGGACAATTGATCTTGTCGCCGGACAGGTTTGCAGCCTCGAAATGGAGTATTTCCAGGCCGGAGGCGGTTCGATTATGCAACTGCGCTGGCAGAGTCCAAGCATCGAAAAGCAGCTCATTCCCACCTATGTGCTGTGGCCGCCCATGAAAGCCAGAGACCCGAAACCGGCCGACGGCGCCGTCAATGTCAATCACACACCGACTCTCAGGTGGAGTCCCGGAGACGAAGCAACCTCCCATGACGTGTACTTCGGCGCCGACGCGGACGCCGTGGCAAACGCCACTCAGGCTTCGCCCGAGTACAAAGGCAGCAAGGCCCTCGGCGATGAGAGTTACGATCCCGGGCTGCTCCAGTGGAATACGACATACTACTGGCGAGTCGATGAGATCAGCGATACCCATGCCGATAGCCCGTGGATCGGCGCCGTCTGGAGCTTCACAACCGCCGACTATCTTGTCGTGGACGATTTCGAGAGCTACACCGACAACGACGCGGCCGGCGAAGCGATCTGGCAAAGCTGGATCGACGGCTTCGGCGTCGCCGACAACGGCGCGCAGGTCGGCTATTTGATGCCGCCCTATGCCGAGCCAACGATCGTGCACGGCGGCTCGCAGTCTATGCCGCTTGGGTATAACAATATCGACGGTGTCACGAATTCGGAAGCGGCACTCGCGCTGACGACGGCGCGGGACTGGACCGAACAAGGCGTTGCGGAATTATCCCTGTGGTTCAGAGGCGACTCGGCTAATGCCGCCGATCCGATGTACGTAGCGGTTTCCAACGCGGCCGGGACGCCGGCAATCGTGGCCTACGATGATCCCAGTGCGGCGACCACGACCACATGGACAAAGTGGACCATCCCATTACAAGCCGTAGCCGATCAGGGAATCAACCTGACAAACGTGGATACGATGGCGATTGGCCTGGGCACGAAAGCCGGCATCGCGGCTTCCGGGGGCTCAGGGACGTTGTATATCGACGATATTGCGTTGAATCAATAGCCCGATGAACAAAATCGTTTCTGTTATGGAAACATGAATAGATGTGCATTCATCAGGGGCCCATATCGATTCATTCGGTATGGGCCTCATTTTATGCAGGCTATTCCTGATCCACTGAGTTTTTCTGAAGAAGTGATTCAGCATGTTCTTTCCAATATCGAATTTCCGAACCATTCAAA
>CAYZAT010000136.1:0-10930 GCA_964476475.1 uncultured Pirellulales bacterium | reverse complement strand
AAATTCTCCTCTCGATTTTATTAACCTTACGAAAAAACGACAATTTCAAAACGTCCTCGCTTATTTTCTCAAATATTTTTTCCAGGGCTGCGACTAAACTGTTAAATAAAGTTTTCATAGGAAAGGTCTATACATGAAGCCCGATTCCGGAAAGATTTTTTATGCGCTGATTGTTTTGGCCATCGTCGGGATTGTCTCACCGTCAGACTTGGCTGCACGGCAGGCCGTTAAACAACGGGTATCCCAACCCGGTCGGTATGAAGGTTATTCGGAGGCTATCTATGACGGCTGGCAACGCCACTCCGTGTATGTGACGGTTCGGGACCGTACGAAGATCGCGATGGATATCTTCCGGCCCACGCGGGGGGGCCGACTGCATTCCGAGGCGTTGCCGGTCATTTGGGAGCATCGTCGCCTCTACACCAGGAACCGACCGTTATACAGTCGATTACACAACGACCAGCGGTCCGAAGTCACGATGGGCCGGAGGGTCTCCGTCTTATCCGGACATGACCGCTAATGATCGCAAGGCCCTAACCTACACAACGGCTGCTTTAACGAATGATGTTGAAATCGCCGGACATCCGGTTGTTCATGTTTGGATTGAATGCTCCGCCGATGAAGTTGACCTTTTCGCCTATCTGGAGGAAGTGGAGCCGGACGGTCGATCGACGTATATAACCGACGGTTGTTTGCGGGCGTCGCATCGACGCCTCAACACGCCGGATCATCATCGCATGGGCCTACCCTATCATCGCAGCTTTGCTCAAGACAAGGAATTCTTACCCGATAAACCTTGCGAATTTGTTTTCGATCTCTATCCGACGGCGAATCTCTTCGAGGCGGGTCATCGGATACGCCTGTCTATTACCTGCGCGGACTGTGACAATAATAAAACGCCCCAGACCAATCCTGCCCCCGAAGTGACAATCTATCGAAGCACGAACAAATCCTCCCGAATTCTATTGCCGATCTGTAAATAAAATTAGAAATAAACTGTGCGAAGGTTAATCATGGCGGAGAGCGACGACGGGATCGACGCGGGCGGCTCGGAGAGTGGGGTAGATGCCGGCCAGGAGACTAATCAGGATCGAGAAGGCAATCGCACCCAGGCAAAGCCACCAGGGGAAGCGAAAATAACTCACCCACGGAACGCCCTGCTCCATCGCAATGCTATTGATAATGAGATTGATGATGTTGCTCACAATCCAGCCCAGGGCCAAACCGAACACGCCGCCCATAAAGCCGATGACGCCGGACTCGAAGAAGAAGATTTTCTTGACGTCTTTGTCGCTCGCCCCGACCGCTTTCATGATCCCGATCTCTTTATATCGCTCCAGGATGGACATGACCATCGTGTTGATGATCCCCAACGCCGCAACGCTGATGCCGATCATCCCCACGGCGAACAAAAACAAATCCACAAAACGAAAGGCTGTCTTGATCTCCTCCAGTTGGTCCAGCATGGCAAACGTTTCAAAGCCCATGTCCTCCATCTGATTTTTAACCGGCTCGACGTACTTGGGCGACGACAGTTTAATCCCGATGGCCGAATAGCCCTGAGACGGCCTCATCGACTGAAAGATATCGGAAACGCTCGTGATCGCTATCTTCTTCATCTTTTGAGAGGTGCCGTGAGGGATAAACACATTGCTTCGCACGGGCATCGGACCTGACATGCCCATCCGTTCAATGACGCCGACAATCGTAAACGTATAATTCTGCCTGGAAAACGGCAATCCCGTTCCTTTGAGGAAAGACAAAATATTCTTGAGATTGGAAAGGCTAAAATCAACGGTTAGCGTGGAAAGCTCCACCTCCCGGCCGACAGCGTCCTCCGGCTTCTTGATCTTCAACCGACGCAAAAGGGAATCACTGACGATCAACGAGTATTCCTCATCGGAGGTATAGAAATCACCAGCCCGCAGCTTCACGAATCCGGCCTGACACAGATCGGCGGGCAAAACCTGGATCAGGCTGAATTCCTCTTCATCCGAGAGACCGATTAACGCGGGAAAACGGATCTCCGGCAACGCCCATTCGACACCTTCGATGTCCACAAGACTCAACAAGAATTCATCATCCAAAACAGGGGCGGGCTTGCTCGTTTCTTCTTGCGTATTCGGACGATCCGGATCTTCGTGTCGGCGGCTATTCAAGGAACGGGCATAAACGCCGACATAATTGAACAGTTCAAGCTCGTTGAACGTATCCGTGAAGTTCTTCTGCATCCCCTTCCCGAAGGCGAACATAGACACGAGCGCTCCAATACCGATAACAACACCGAACGTCGTCAGGAAGGTGCGCAGCTTTTTCTTTCGTAAATTGGAAAGAGACTGCTCAATGTAATCGGACATTCTCATGAGTTATCCATAGACGTGGCACGGGCTTCCAGCCCGTGAAAACATGGCCAGGATGGCCATGCCACGTTCCCTCATCTATCTGTAAATTTCATTGTCATCATGCACAACTTTCCCGTCGCATAAGTGAATCACATCGTGTGCAAAGTCGGCCAATAGCAATTCCTCGTGGGAAATCATAATAACGGTTAAGCCTTGTTCTTTATTCAAATCCGAAAGAATTTGCACGATCTGGCGCGATGTTTTTGTGTCGAGATTACCCGTCGGCTCGTCGGCCAACAGAATTTTCGGATCATTGATCAAGGAACGGGCGATGGCCACTCGTTGTTGCTCGCCGCCCGAAAGCTCCGCCGGGCGATGATCCTTTCGCGAATCCAGGCTAACCTTCGTCAGCATCTCTTCCGCCCGTCTGAGCCGATCCCTCTTGGGTACGCCGGCAAAGAGCAGCGGGAAAGCCACGTTCTCCAGAGCGGTGTAGGACGAAATCAAATTGAACGACTGGAAGATCATGCCGACCTGATAGCGCCGATAAAGCGCCAACTCTTCTTTGTTGAGTGTGGAGATGGACTTGCCCTCAACGGTGATCTTTCCCGATGTGGGTTGATCCAGTCCGCCCAGGAGATTCATGAGCGTGGATTTGCCCGATCCGGACGGCCCGGCCACGCCCAGAAATTGCCCTTTATCGAGTGACAGAGTCGCGTCCTTGAGGGCGACGACCTGAACCGTGCCGGCCGAATACACCTTGGTTAAATTCTCTGTCGCGACAAAGCTATCGGAATCCATGCGTTGTCAGTACCCGTCCGTTATTTCGCTTTTCGGGCCAGGATCGCCTCGATCTCGTCCATCGTGCGGTTCATGGCCACCATCGTCTTATCGAACGGCTCGGGACCGGTCATATCCACTCCCGCCTGTTTCAAAACCTCGATCGGGTAATCCGACCCTCCCGCCGATATGAACGTGACGTATTTTTCAACCGCGCCCGGCTCCCCGCTCAGGACTTTTTCCGCCAGGGCCGTGGACGCCGTGAAGGACGTTGAATACTGGTACACGTAGAAGTTGTAATAGAAGTGCGGAATGTAGGCCCACTCCACCGCGTACAAATCATCAATGTGACACGCACCTTTGTCATGGCCGTAATATTTTTTCAGGATATCGCCGTACAGCTTCGTCAGGGCGTCCCCCGTCAGCGGCTCCCCGCGTTCGGCCATCTCGTGTATCCGCAATTCGAATTCCGCGAACTGCGTCTGCCGAAAGACGGTCCCTTTGATGCCGTCGAGATAGTTCATGAGCAACGACAGCCGAACGTCGTCATCTTTAATCTCTTTGAGCACCTTATGAATCAAAAGGGCTTCGTTAAACGTCGAAGCCACCTCGGCGACGAATATCGAATAGTCCGCCATCGGAAACGGCTGTGTCTTGTTGGAATAGTAACTGTGCATCGTATGCCCCAGCTCGTGGGCCAGCGTACTGACGTCGTCATACTGATCGTTGTAGTTTAAAAGGATATAAGGATGCACGTCGTAAGCGCTGCCGTTGGAATAAGCGCCCGCCCGCTTGCCCGGCGACGGATACACATCGATCCACCGATCCTCGAACGCCTTCGCAACGACACGGCGGTAGTCTGTTCCCAATGGTGTCATGGAATCGAGCACAAGCTCTTTCGCTTCGTCATACGTGTATTTCAGATCGATGCCCTTGACGACCGGCGCGTAAATATCTGAATATTTCAAGGTCTCCACACCCAGCATTCGCTTTTTCAGCCTGAGATAGCGATGAAACGAATCGAGGTTTTTGGCGACATTCTCAATGAGGGCCATATACACTTCCGTGGGGATATTATTCTTATCCAGCGCGCTGGCAAGCGAGGACTCGTAGCCGCGTGTGCGGGCGTAAAACATGTTCTTTTTCACTTCGGCGTAAAGCTGCGTGCCGAACGTGGCTTTGAACTTCTCGAAGGCGCCCCAGAACGCCTGAAACACGGCCTCCCGGTCGTCGCGGTTCGGCACCGCGCGATAGCGCGAGTAGCCGGCCTTGGTGAGCTTGGCCATCGTACCGTCGCTGAGTTTGATCTCGGGATAAGGCAGTTCCGCGTTGCTGAAGACGGAATACACCGACGAGGCCCCACTGGCCATCAAGCCGGCTTCGGCGAGAATCTTCTCTTCCTTCTCGGATAACGTATGAGGTTTCATACGGAGGATGTTGTCGAGGGTCATCCTGTAGTCTTTCAGACCGGCTTCCTTCTCCATAAAGGCGTCGATTTTCTCTGTATCCATCCCGGCGATTTCAGGCACGACAAAAGCCGCCTTCGAGCTGTAATCGGTAGCGAGCTGCTGTAATTCCTGTTTCATCCCCAGATGTTCCGAAATGCGCATATCCTCGTCGGATTTCATAGAGGCATAGCTGAACAAGCGCCCGAACTCTTTGGAAATGAGGCTGTCGAGCTTCAAACACGCCAGCAGCTCGGAGGCAGAGTCGGCTAATTTGCCGTTGTACTTTGTGATCTCATCGAATCGGGCCGCTAATCCTTGCTTGGCCTCGTTCCATGCCTCGTCGGACGAATAAAGGTCTTCCAGCTTCCATTTATGCTCGGTCGCGACGTCCGATCTTTCTCGCGCTTTGACCGACAATTCCGTTTGTGAAAAGACAAGGGCGATGGCAGGAACGATCATAATAATACCTCGTAATCTGTTCATGATTTCCTTACTCCTTTTGAAAAAGTTATTTTCAACACTCGCCTTATCTTAACTGACCCTATGGTATTGTCAATCGTTTAGAAACAGGTTCTCAAGTGTAAGAGGATATAAGAAGAAAAAAAGCGTTATCCGATTCATGAGTAATACTTAATAACAGGTAAAATTGTGGATTGTTAAAGAGGGTGGCAGCCTCAAGCGAAGCTTGGGGATGGTTGCACAAGCCTATTCCAAGCAAAACACGCGTAATGACGAAAAACACGTTTACGTGTCATGTCGAGCGCAGCCGAGACATCTGGTTTCGTGCGAGATCGGTTAAACAAATGCAGCCGGATTTCTCCGCTTCGGCCTGCGGCCTTCGGTCGAAATGACAGATTGTGACATATTATTATCTTTGCCTGTCTTCCGTCAGCCTATTGAATCGTGATTTCCAGTTTGCCTTCAATCTTCCCGGCCAACGGACCGGTATCCTGTGTCATGATGACCGTGTAACGCCCCGGCCGAGCGTCCTGGCTTTCCCACGAAAACCCGCATCCGGAGCCTCACCCATATTCCACTTTACCGGGAACGATTTCCCCGCCGCCGGAATCCAATATCCTTATTTCAGGATCCACCCGCCTGTCTCCGTGCGTGTTCGGGAGATTCTGATAAAAACGGTCATATCGTCCACCCGAGGCGCCTCTGATCGTGCGCGTAAAACGTATCTTCGCGCCTTTCGAGAAAACAGAGCAATTCGTCGCACCCCCTTTATTTTGCTTATTCACACCGACCGCCGTGACGGTCAAAACAGGTTTGCCGAGCTCGATGGTTTCTACATTCTTAGAGCCGACCTTCATCTTAAGATCTTAGATGAACACCCTCCACTTATTCTCGTGCTCAGCGCCATAGTGCACGCAGCCTTTCGTAAATGCATACGATCCGGCAGGTAACTTGAACCGATCCCCGGAAACCCTGAAGTAAAGATTTTTATCTTCACATTCGATACCCCAAGGAAATTCCAGATTGATCTCAAGCGGTCTATCCCCGGTTGCTTTAAAAACGACGTCGCTTATTGGGCCGAAATACTTCCTGAGTTCGGCCCGTACGGATTGGCCTGTTTCGTGATTGCCGATGAGATGTAGATGATAGAACGTGCCGTTATGATGAATGATTCTACTGAGGAGTGGATTGGGCTTAAATCTTTCAGTTTCTTCGTTTTTCTTTTCCCCAATGCAGAGGGAATACGAACAACCTCCGAACTTCGTAAACGAACCTGAAGTACCATCTGCAAAGAGGATGAGTGTGGCCGTTTCTCCATCGATGACTGACGTTCCCTCTAATATACAGTGAGGACTCCACGAACAAGATGGACGTGAAGGCCGTCTTGATGAACGCCCGCTGCAATCCACCCGTAACAGAACTCGAAACGGCACATGGCGACCGTCACGTTTTGTTATTATGAAGTCGGGTGTGATAAACTCGGGATCGTTAAACAGCCACTCGGATTCGGGAAGAGGAAGTATTTTCTCATTATCCGACACCTTTCCGTCGGCGTTTAAGTCAAAGTAAAACGCAACCGGGTTTCGCCCTTCGAGCTCGATGGCGGACCACTTCGCACCCCGGAAATGGAAATTAGATATGGTCTGTAAGTTCTCGACCTTTGCCTTCAACGCTTGAATGAATGAGCTATCATTCGCATCATTTGATCCACCAAAGCCAACCGAAGTATTATAAAGAGGTTCATCCTTCGGTAAGCCAAGCCCTCGATATTGCATTTCGAAAACGAAGGTTTCCTGTTCCGGCCCAATCGAATCCTCTGCGCGCCCGTCGATTGGAGTATCTATGGATTCGGATTGCGGAGTCTTCGGCGTGAATAGTAGAACAAATCCCCCCATTACAAGTGCAGCCAACACCGCAATGATAATAATCATCTTTTTCATCACTCATCCTCACTCTCATATCATGTTAGTGTATTTCTTCAGGAAATGCAACCATTTTAGCTCAGGCATGACGTAACTGTCTTTTTGTACAGTAGTTATCTCCCCCTTAAAAAGCCAAAGGGTTGTGAGTTTTCACTCACAACCCTTTTCGTTACTCAGGTCGATCTTTTGTCGGTTTATTTGATTGTGATTTCGAGTTTACCTTCGATCTCCCCGGCCAACGGACCGGTATCCTGTGTAATGATGACCGTGTAACGTCCCGGTCGAACGTCCTGGTTTCGCCACGAAAACCCGCAGGTCCCGCCTCACCCATACTCGAGTTTGGCCGCGGCGACTTGTTTACCTTCCGCATCCAGAATCTTCAATTCTGGCTGGATATCTGTATATCTGCTCGAATCAGTTTGGTTTTCGGTGAATCGGCCGTAGAGTTCGCCGGCGTTGCCCTTGATGACGCGCGAGAGATAAACGTTTGTTCCTTTGGAATAAACCGTCTGTTCTTCTTTGTCACTGTGATAACGTTTCTTTTCATCTATGGCGCTGATCGAAAGTTCCGGCTTACCGAGCTCCACATCGCGTGTTTTATCAGCGTTAATGACGACCTCCGGCCCCTCCGAAAAATCCACTCGCCACTCATCTGTTTTCTCAACGCCATATTGAATGTGCCCATCACGGAGTTTATAAGTTCCCACAGGTATTTTTATCTGTTCTGACGGGATCTGAAAGCGAAAGCGAACAGTTTCGTCGTTAACACCCGTCATCCCGACATAGCTTAGCTTTGATTTGACGCTCGTATTCGACTTCAGTTGGATGGCAAGTTCACCTGTTGCCCCGGCATATTCTTCAAGTTCAACCTGAATCCTTTTGCCCTTTTCATAATTGCCGGTTAGCCTTAGATTGTAAAACTGTCCCTCACAATTAATGATGCTGCTCAATGTATGCCTGGAAATATATCGCCCGGATGATTCCGCGGCGTCTTGAAGAGAATAAGAACAGCGACCGAATGTATCGAAATCGCCTGTAAAACCATTGCCGAAAAGAATCAACTTTGTCGGTTTATCGTTAAAAGTCGATATCCCTTCAAGGACACACGAAGGACTCCACATGCAACTCGGACGTGATGAGGAACCGGAAACGCGAACCTGTAATAAGGCCCGGAATTGAACCTGATGTCCTTTCCGAGTGGTCATAACAAAGTCGGGAGTGACGAATTCCGTGCGATTGGACGGTCCGGACTCAGCATCGTCGATGGGGAGAATTTTCTCGTTTTCCGAAAGCTTGCCGTCTGCATCGAGATCGAAATAGAACGCAACGGCCTTGTCGTCTTTCACCTCGACGGCGGACCATTCGGCTCCTTTGAAATGTGAATTATAAACCGTCCAAAATTCTCCGCCATTTCTTCTTACCTCCTTGATAAAAGGCGTTTCGTTTCCACCCCGACCGAATCCCCAATAAGAATTGTAACGCAGCTCATCCTTGGCGCCGCTCAAACCGCGATACGTCATATCGAAAACAACCGCCCCCGGCGCCGGCTCGGAAAAATCTGCATCGACCTGCTCGTCTTCGATATCCGTCGGGGGCGCTTGACTATCCCGTCGCCCGGTTTTTACGACTTTCAACAGGCAGAACACACCCACCAGAAAAGCCGCCAATATCACGAAGCCAATAAGAAGCTTTTTCATTGCATTTTCTTTTCACTCGGCACCCAACGGTTGATTTTACGTATCAACGCATTTGAGTATATCATATAATCCACTGAAAAAGAAATATCAGACCGAAAAAAAACGATTACACATATCACGCTGCTCCAGCGTCTATGAGGGTGAGACAAACATATACATGAACAACGTCAGGAGACGATTGTGGAACGAAGCAAACAACTGTATGAGAAACTGATCGAGCCTGTCCAGGATAGAATGATCGCTATCGTCACCCGGATCCTGCGGGACCAGGACGACGCGATGGATGTTTTCCAGGAGATTCTGGCGGTGATCTGGAAAAAGCTCAAAACCATCGATAACCACCCTAATCCGCAGGCGTATATCCTTCGGATTTGCGTGACTCGTTCGTATGACGCCCTCCGAAAAAAAGCCCGACGACGCAGGCAGATGAGGTTGGAAAAAGACATCGAAACATACAAAAGGCAATCACACGCCGACGACGTATCAACACGCTTGACGATTCGAGAAGCGATCACCCTTTTACCGCCCAAACAGGGCAAAGCAATATTGCTGCGCCTGATCGAGGGCGAGGATTTTGCGACCATCGGCACGATTCTGGGTTGCTCTTCCGCCACCGCCAGATCGCACCTGTCCAAAGGGAAAGAAAAATTGCGCACCGTCCTTCTCAAGGCGGGCATCGCCCCCCATAGGAGTTCATTATGAATCCTGAAAAAGACAAACACGATAATGAAGCTCAATGGAAGGCCATCCAGGACATGTTCAACAATGAAGATTCCTGCAACGTTCAGCCTTTCAAGAAAGTATTGAGTGAGTTTCGCCGGGACCTTGAAAGTCATCCTTACGTTCAGAGCCGGAAGAAATATAAGATCGCTGAGAATCCCCGCCACTCGAGACTCTTGAGGACGCTGACCTATCCGACAGTGGGTTTAGCTGCGGCGGGTATTCTGATTGCCTTTGTTTTATTCAGCAGCCCGAAATTGACATGGGCACAAGTCGCGCAGCGCTTCGCCCGGGCGGAGTTTCTACACGCTTCAATCTACAGCAAAGAAAACGGGCTCTCCTCGCCCGAACAGATCGAACTGTGGATGGGCAAAGGAGGCAAGGTTCGTATCCGGATGGGTGAGGAATTGATCTTCGCCGAAAAAGGCCGGGTTTTTGCGGCTTTCGATCTGAAAACGCGTAAGCAAATCGAACCAAGCCAAATGGCGCTCATGTTTGTCGAAGTATTGGGTTCCGATGAAATGTTTTCTATGGATACGGTCATACGCGGTCTGTCCGGCGGTCGAAACATCCCCGATAAAACGCCGGTCCTCAATGACAACGTGGTGGTCTCCGAAGACCTGGCGGTCTTTGACCTCGATTTCAAGGAAAGCAACGATTTCCAGTGGTACCGAATCTGGGCATTAAAAAAGAGCGGCCTACCGATCAGAATCCGTGTATGGAGCCCGAGCGATGCGGCGAGCATCGACGTGTTCATCGATTACTCCAAGCCGCAATCCGAGATGTTCTTCGATCCGAAGGCTTTTGCCGCGGCCCTTGCATCGGTTAAAACGGATCAACTGAATCTGGCCTATCTCTATCTCAAAGATCCGGGAGGAAAAATCTACGCGCCGGGGATTGCAGATGAGCACAAAGCCATGTCGATCGTCACGACGACCATCAACGGCGAGCCGTTCAACCTGGCCTATTATCGGGATAAGAATCTCTTACTCTACTTTTGGGATCGAAATGTTCGTGGCCGGCGATGGACAACGTTTCAGACGCTCTTAGATCAATACGTCTCAAATGATAATATCGAGATTCTTATCGTCGCGATGGAAAAGAACAAAGAACGCATCCGGAAATTTATAGACTCTAACAACATCGCCGTCCCTGTCTTATTCGAATCGGACAAGGGAATGTACAACTCATTAGCCCGCGCCCTGGGCGTGAAGCACCCTGGTGAGAGGTGGCTGATCACCGGCGGCAAAACGTATCGAGTCCAGGATGGTATGGAAAAGATGATCGACCTGATTTGCAACGGCCTCACTTTCGAGAATAAAAACCGGTTGAATCAATTCATCACTTATCACAAGACAACGAAGGCTCGGATATTGACTCTCTGTGGCGAACCTGACAACATCGAAACGATTGAGGGCCGAGAGTTATGGACCTATCGGTTCGACACCTCCGCCGATGGACTCTATACGGGAAGCACGACGCTGCGATTTAACGAGGAAGGTAAGTGCACCGGATACAGTGGTGGACGAAGGCTTATCGAACCATCCAGTATTTCTATCCAA
>CAYZAT010000135.1:0-10995 GCA_964476475.1 uncultured Pirellulales bacterium | reverse complement strand
CTTTGGCATCTTGAGGTCCGTGACAACCAGATCAATTTGTATGCCCTTAAGTATTTCAATCGCTTCAGGCACCCCGCGCGCGGTAAAGACCCGGTAGTCCGCCGACACGAGATTCCGTTGCAACACTTCCAGCGTGGTGTCCGAGTCATCCACGACTAAAATCCGCTCCTTTGTTCGCGATGCCGTCATATTAACCGTTTTCCTCAGTATCCCGTGGCGTGTCTATCGGAAATCGAA
Organism: uncultured Pirellulales bacterium; assembly: GCA_964476475.1. GTDB lineage: Bacteria > Planctomycetota > Phycisphaerae > Sedimentisphaerales > Anaerobacaceae > JAFGTG01. Next base: position 10,758 of record CAYZAT010000135.1, on the reverse strand, counting down.
TTTCAAAACGTGTTCCGCGGCCGATTTGGCTTTCCACGTCGATGGAGCCGCCATGTGCAGTGATAATACCGTGGACGACGGGTAACCCCAGGCCGGTCCCGTGACCCACGTCTTTCGTTGTGAAAAAAGGCACGAAGATCTGTTCGATAACTTTCTCGCTCATGCCAGCGCCGGTATCCGCCACAATCAGTTGGACGCCGGTATCGCACAATCGTGTCTCTACGGTAATCCGGCCCGCCCCGCAGATCGATTGCAGGGCGTTGACAACCAGATTAACCAGCACCTGATTCAACTGGGCCGGATCGGCGGTGATCTCCGGCAAATCCGACGCAAGGATACGAAGCAGCTCGACCCCTTCTTTCGAACACCGCGCCTCGAAGAAGAACAGACTGTCTTGCACCAATTGGTTGAGATTGACGCGCGTTTTCGTCGGCCGTTGCTGTCGAGCGAAGACCAGAAGCTTTCGTATGATGTCCCGTGCCTGTAAAGACGCCGCTTCGATCTTTTCGATGTCCTCTTTCGCCGCAACCGGGACGCCGGGGCACTTTGTCGCTAACTGGGCAAATCCCAGGATATTCCCGAGAGGTTCGTTCAACTCATGCGCCACTCCGGCGGCAAGCATTCCGATCGTGGCCAGCCGATCAGCGTGCCGGAGTTGAGCATACAGCTTCATTTTGTCCTCCTCGGCCTGTCGGCGCTCGATAACTAGCGCGACCTGTCCGGCCACGGCATTAATCAGACTACGCTCTTCCCTGAGAAATGGCCCCTCGTCCAGATCGGGCCTTTCCTCTCGATAGACCACTTCGACCACGCCTCGCGACGCCCCGCCCGCAATGATTTCAGCCGTCTGCATCCTGTTACACTCACGAAAGCTCGGGGTCATATAGGCGATTCCATCCAAGGTTATTCGCGCAACAGCGATGTCGGGATATTGCCAGGCGGGAGGAAGGAGTTCAACGATGCGCTGGAGAACGTCCTCAAGAGAGATACCGGGTTCTCCGGCAATCTGAGCAATCCCGTAAAGACATGTCAACTCCTTGACTCGTTCAGTCAAGGCAGCTTTTGTAGTGTGGGATAGCCGACCATCCATCATCAGTTTCCTCATGGGCTCAGGCGAACTGCAAATTAAAGAATTCTCCTGTCTATTCGGTACGGGGCAATTATACGTATCCATGTGAGGTCCTGTCAAGATAAACGCCCGTCGGTCAGTAAGCACCTATGACGGGTTGATGTCGCGTATGCCCGCCTGACCCACTTGGACATCCATATCTATGACAAAGCCGTTATTCGGCGGCTGGAAAAGCTCACCGCGTGACAAGATCGGTCAACTTGAGTTCTTTAGATCTTCAATTTTTGTTAGTTTTTGTTTTCCATGCCTCATTTTCTCAGTCGTAGTTATCGAATGAGCATGGACGAATTTCGAACGGAACTCTCAAAGTCATTCGCTGAGAAGCCATTCAACGGCTTCCTGAACAGCGTCGTTGGACGCCCGTGAAAAGATCGTCAGATTCTCAGGCTTGCCGGCAGCCGCGAATGTTGCTTTAACAATCGGGGGGACGTTTTCACCTTCACCTGCGAGCCAGATCCGGGAGGGTGCCGTGAGCGCCAGAAGCCCGGGCAGATCCTCATATTTAGCCGCACCGGGCACAAAATCGATATCATAAATATCCTTCAAATCGGAAAAGCGAAATCCTTCTGTATTGACCGCTGTTCGAGCAATAGACCCTTTTGCCATGGCCCCGGCGGCAATCGCTACATGACCGATACCCTTCAAACCGACAATATCGATCCCGTGCGATGCCGACCTTTTCCACTTTGACCATTCAATTACGGCCAGAACGTCATGCACCCGGCGAGCAAATACGGGCAGGTTATAACAGTATGTCCACCCGGCATAGCCCTCTTCGTTCGGCAACCAGCGCTGTCGTTCGGGCGGCCGTTCACCCGCCGGAAATTCACCCTGATACAACAAGTCAACGCCGATCACGGAAATGCCGGACGCCAGCAAACGCCGAACGGGCGATATCACAGATCCATCCTTTGTATAAAGTCCGGCTTTTCCCGCTTCGTCTATCCAGATCACGGTTCGCTCATACGATTGCCTCGGTGTGAGCACAACCATCGGCCGTTCCGCCTGGTGGTCCTCAATCGTTCGGTAAGAAAGAAGTCCAAGGGTTTCTCGATACCCATTTTGTTCGGTGGACTTCGTTTCTCGGAAGTCCAATTCCGGATCGTCCGGCAGAGTCCTCAGCAGAACGTCCCATGCGCCTCCAACGATCCGACGGTAACGCCGGAGCGACTCGGCATCTCGGCCGGATATATCAGACATTTGTCTCTTAGCGTCGTCGGTTAACCATTCGAGCAGTTTGATCTCGAATCCGGCTCCGCCCGCAGGCTGTGGATGTTGATCGTCCCAAACCGACAGTTCCGCGCGCGTCAAGCGATTGAACGGACGCTCGACAATCGGTTCGGTAAGTCCGATGTCGAGATGCCGGTTAAGCCAATGATACATCGCCGCCCGGCTGACGTAGTTGTAATTATGAGGAAATTGCAGCAGGGCGACGTGCGAAACATTTTGCGCCGCTCCCAGCATGCCGTATAGTTGCTTCAATTCGGGAAAGCCCCGTTCGGGCATGGTTCGCGTGGCGTCATCCGCCGAGATCAGGAGTAAAGGTTTCGGTGCGTGCAGCGCCGTAATTTCAAGATTGTACGTGCCGATGCGAAATCCACTGATATTCTCGCAGGTGCAGCCCCCCTGCCGCGTCGTCGAAACAATCACGACGGGCACGGAAACCAGAGGTCTCTCATCCACGGCGCACAACATGAAGGTTTGGGTCCCTCCCCCGCTGCCCCCCGTCACAGCGATACGCCGGGGATCGACATCCGGCAGACTCACGAGGAAATCGAGAGCGCGCATGGAATTATAGGTATGAAGCCCCATGGGATTGTGCAGGTGCAATTCGGCAGAGGCGCTGTAGAAACCCTGGTCTGGAGGTTTGTTGAACTTCATGCGCAACTGCGAAAACCGATGAGCCACATCCAGGGGCACCTGGACGCTGTCGCCGTAACCGATCATGTCGTAATGAAATACCACACAACCCATACGTGCCAGTTGTACGCAGCGCGATTGCATAAAACTGCGTCCGCCGTCCTCGAATCGCTCGGCCCCTTTGGCGATCTTGCGGCGAACCGTATCGAGTCCCTCATCCTGGAATCTCCCGCCTGGAAAATGCCCGTGAGGACTCAGCACGGCCGGTCGTTTTCCGACCTGATCCTTCGGGCGATAGAGATTGCCGGTCACGTAGAAGCCTGGAATGGATTCGAAGTAAACTTTTTCGATGGTATAATCGCCTTGATCGATGAGCCCGTGAATAACGGGATTGAGCGGCGTTTTAGTCGGCATGGGCCACAGGCCAAGCGTCACGCACATAACCTTCCGAACGTAGTCGGCTCTCTGTTTCCACTCTTCACGTGATCGAGGTGAGACAAATGAGAAATCACCCTGCTCGCCTTTCAAGGGCCCGAGCCGAGTATCGGACACAGTTTCGCCAAGCGGCAAGACGCGGGGCGGCCCCGCCCCCGGGCGCGATTCGACACGCCCCGGATGCAATCCAAGAAAGACCAGAATGAACAACAAGAAGCGAACAGAATTTCCCCGTGCCTTCGAACGGGTGCCACAATGACATTTTTTACAGGAAGCCATCATGGACAAATATATCGAATTCGACTTAAATATCAAGAAAACAGTCTCTATAACTCAGTTTCAGACAGGTGATAAAATGACTCAAAGAGCTTTTACCGGATTATGGATTATTGTTATCTCTTCATTATTTACGGGCTTTCCGGCTACACCTTCGGCGTTTGGCGCAGCGTCAGACACCATTTCATTCGAATCGTTGCTTGAAGAGATGGTTGACCGCGATGGCCTGGGTCGGCTGCCGCGTCCTGCATACACATGTAAGCAGTTCAGCAGCTACGACCGTCATTCAACCGTACCGGGATCGGCCACATGGTGGGCCAATTGGGACAGAAGCTACTTCGTCCGAATCGAAAACAACAACGGCCGGAAAGAACATGTGCTGATGGACGCCGACGGCCCGGGAGCGATCGTGCGTTTCTGGGCGACCTGGCACGGTCCCGGCGGAAAGGAGTTCAGTAACGGCACACTCCGTATCTATATCGACAAAAAGGCCGAGCCGGTCATCGAAGGCCCTATGGCCGATCTGATCAGCGGTGGAAAGTTGGTCGGCGAGCCGTTATCGCGAGGAGTTTCGCCCGAGACGGCCTTCAGGCATCGAGGGCACAATCTTTATCTGCCCATTCCGTACGCAAAGCACTGCAAGGTTACGTATGAAACCAAAAGCTTCATCGACGAAGGCGCACGCAAAGGGGAAGCCCTGTATTATCAGATCAATTACCGCAGCTACGAAAAGCAGGCTAAAATCGAGTCCTTTTCACGCGACAGCATTGAACAGGCCCGTTCGACCTTGAAGCGGGTGCAACGGACGCTCGGACACAATGAACGGGCCGGCTTGGACCGAGCTCAGGTTGATCTCCTAAAAGGAAACATCGCACCGTCCAAAGAAATAATGATCACGATTAAAGGACAAAAAGCCATTCGTTCTCTTGAGTTCCGGCTGGAAGCCGACGATCTGAGCCAAGCGCTGCGATCCACGGTAATCAAAATCGAATTCGACGGCAACGACACGATCTGGTGTCCCATAGGTGATTTCTTCGGCACCGGATATCACATACGTCCCCATTCGACATGGTACACAAACGTATCGAGTGACAACACCCTCTCGTGCTACTGGATCATGCCGTTTAAGAATCAGGCAAAGATTCAGATCCTGAACCTCGGCCCTCAACCGGTCAAGCTTACCCGGGGGCGGATTCTCAGCGGTCCATGGGACTGGGACGAGCGCTCGTGCTATTTCCATGCCGCCTGGAAGCAATGGGCCGGCATTGAGACGCAATCGAATGAAAAGGCCAAGGATCACGGCGCCTTCGATTTGACCTGGATATCGGTCGAAGGCCGGGGTCACTATGTGGGTGATGTTCTGACGCTCTTCAATACCGCCAATACCTGGTGGGGAGAGGGCGACGAGAAAATCTACGTGGACGGCGAATCCTTCCCCTCCCATATCGGCACCGGCACCGAAGACTACTACGGCTACGCCTGGTGCAAACCGAATTTCTTCGAATCGGCCTTTCACGCCCAGCCCAGCGGCGACGGCAATTTGAAGCCGGGGTTTACGGTCAACGCCCGGTACCGCTCTCTCGATACGATCCCTTTTAAGCAATCCATCCGCTTCGACATGGAGTTATGGCATTGGGCCAGGACGACTATGGACTATGCCCCGGCCACTTTCTGGTATGCCCGGCCCGGAGCGACATGGGATGTCCCGCCTGATCCGAAGGAGGCGAAACGCCCGGTCCCGCGAGCCGTCGAAGACATTATCAAACCGCGGCTCGTTGAAAATGCCATCGAAGGCGAGACACTGTCCGTAGTGCGAAAAACCGGCGGAGTCACCGAAATCCAGAATATTCCGAGATTCCGCTGGAGCAATAACCGTCAACTCTGGTGGAGGAACGGCAAACAACAAGACGAATTAGTCCTCGAATTCACCGTCGAACAGGCGGGAGACTATGACCTGACATTGGGTATCACCAGGGCGGTCGATTATGGTATCCTGCGCATCGATGTGAATACGCAGACAATAGCAAAATCCCTGGACCTGTATAATCCGACAGTTATGGCCGCAGAGGTAAAACTCGGCGGATGCAGGCTTCGCCGGGGAAAGAACGCACTTAAGGTAACCATCCTTGGGGCGAATCCTTCGGCCGTGAAAAGTTACATGTTCGGCCTCGACTATATTCTTGCAAACAAACATCCAAAGTAAACTCAGCTAAATCCTACGGTGTTCAATGTTGTCAATGACGAGAATCATATTAACGATAGAACAGGATGCAGATCATGCGTGATGAGAATGGAATGTCATGTCGCAGAGACTTCCTCAAACGCGCGACAGCCGGCGTCATGGGCATGTATGGAATATCCAATCTTGTCCCAAGCTCGCTGCTTGCACAGCAGGGGGAGCAAACTCGGCGAAAGCCAAATATCTTGTTGGCTGTCTCAGATGACCAGTCGTGGCCTCATGCAAGCGCCTATGGCTTCGACCAGGTTCGTACACCGGCGTTCGACCGTATCGCCGGCAACGGAGTCCTGTTTACAAACGCGTTCTGTACTGCCTCACAATGCGGCCCATCAAGAGCAACGCTGTTGACCGGACGCAATCCCTGGCAGTTGAAAGAAGCAGGCACCCAGGCCAGCCTCTTTCCAGCGGAATTCACGGTGTACACCGAGATTCTTGAAAAACAGGGATATCATGTCGGCTATACGGGCAAGCCCTGGGCGCCCGGTAACTGGCGAGCCTCCGGACGTAAGAACAATCCCGCCGGCAAGCCATACAATACTCGACGACTAAAGCCCCCCACGCCTGAGATCAGTTCGAACGATTACGCGGCCAACTTTGAGGATTTTATCAAAGACTGTCCGAAGGGCGCTCCGTTTTGCTTCTGGTTCGGGTGTCACGAGCCACATCGTAATTATGAGCCCGGCTCCGGACGTCGTAGCGGGAAGAAGCCACAAGATGTGAGCGTGCCGCCCTTTTATCCTGACAACGAGACGGTCCGCAGCGATTTGCTGGATTACTACTTCGAGATTGAATGGTTCGACCGGCAGCTTGGAAAAATCGTTGATCTGATCGAACGCGCGGGCGAACTGGACAATACGCTCATTGTTGTCACCAGTGATAACGGCATGCCTTTTCCCCGGACCAAAGCCACCTTGTACGAGGATGGAATAAGAATGCCCTTTGCTGTTCAGTGGCCGGCACGCATTCCCGGATCGAGGTCTATCGACGACTTGATCAGCTTTATCGATGTCGCGCCGACGTTTCTTGAAGCAGCCGGCCTTGAGCCGCGGCCGGAAATGGCGGGTAGGAGTCTATTGCCAATTTTGGTCTCGAATCGTTCGGGAACTCTCGATCCTGAACGCAGGTTCGTCTTGATGGGCAAAGAGCGGCACAATCACGCGAGAGCCGAGAACGTTGGCTATCCGATCCGAGCAATTCGAACGAAACAATACTTGTACCTACGAAATTTCAAGCCGCAGCGATGGCCAATGGGAGATCCGCCGGGGTATTTCTGTCATACGAAAATGATCAATCCGACCAAATCACATATTCTCGAACATAAAGACGATTCGGCTCGGTATCACTATCGGATTACGTATGCCAAACGATCGGAAGAAGAGTTGTACGATATCCAAAAAGATCCGCACTGTTTGAACAATCTCGCGGATCATTCCGAGTTCACTAAGACGAAGAATCAACTGTGGAGGCTCTTGCGGGATCGACTCGCCGAACAACGCGATCCTCGCATGTTGGGCTATGGCGATATCTTTGAGAGTTATCCTGTTTTCGGCGGAATTCAAAAGACGATACCCGGCTTCAAAGACATTGGAAAATACAATCCCGCCTTCTGGCCATGGGATCGAGGTTCTTTGCCCATTCTCGAGATGAACAGAGACTAAGGCATTTTGGAGGCGTGACTTCCTGAAAATAATCTGTAAGATGGAAGGAAAGCTTTCGAACGAACAAAAGATATTAATGTCGCCCATATGAGACGAACGAGAAAGGCACAGACAATGAAAAGTACGTTTACTGGGATTGGAAAACAGTACTCATTTCAACCAACTGCCACTTTGGTTATCATACTTGCGAGCGTTACGGCAATCACCACCGCCAACTCTGCCCCTCAACATCCCCTGGTCGGCATGCGTTTCACACCGACAGACGTCGATTACGGCTATCCCGTTTATGAGTCCTCGTTTGAGGATCAAACAGCGCTGAGCGATTGGCGGCTCGAAGGCGGTAAGCGAATGAGTATTGCCGAAGGCAACCTGGTTCTGGAAAGCCAACCAACTTCCGAAGACAGAAATCACCTTGTCTGTTGGCTGGCGAGGGAAATCCCCGCCAATTTCCTGCTTGAGTTTACCGTCCGGCCGAAGGATCGCAAAAAGGGATTGAACATCGTTTTCTTCAATGCCCGGGGCGTTAATGGTGAAAGCATTTTCGCCCCCAATCTGCAAGAGCGCAACGGTATTTTCAAACAGTATCACAGCGGTGATTTGGATAATTATCACGTTTCTTACTGGGCTGGAGACCGCGGCTTTTCGAATCTGCGCAAGAACTACGGATTTTATCTGGTCTCGTCGGGCAAAGATTACATCATTGAGGGAGAACCGAGCGATTTTCAGACCGTTCAGATTTACAAGAGAGCTGAGAAGATCCGGGTGATGGTCGATGGTCTGGTTGCCCTTGCGTTTGACGATGATGGAAAAACATTCGGGCCCGTCCATAAACACTCTGGCTGGATCGGCTTGCGACAGATGGGACATACACTGCGCTGTGAATATGAATATGTGAAAATATACAAATTGTTTTCTTCCAACCGGACCGAAGATTCCGACGGTTTTGAAATCCCGATCTGGCCCGGCATGGCTCCCGGATCGGCCGGAAGCACGCTAAAGGAAGAGGATCGTGATCGACCTGTAACAGACGGTACGCACGTGAAACGTGACCGGTCGGTCCGTGGCGTAACCCGGCCGACACTAACGGTTTATCTGCCGACTCGACGTAAAACCACAGGCACCGCGGTTGTGATTTGCCCGGGCGGCGGCTTCAGCCATCTGGCGATAGACAAAGAAGGGCACGACGTGGCGTGCTGGTTACAGTCACACGGCATCGCCGGCGTTGTTGTCAAATATCGCCTGCCGGATCCCGGCGTTGGACTGTATGTGTCGAACGGATCGATCCCGGACATGCAGCGGGCGATTCGAGTCGTGCGACACAACGCCGGCACGTGGAACATCGATCCTCGGCGAATCGGCGTGATGGGATTCTCAGCGGGTGGATACATGGCCGCCGCTGCGGGGACGTTGTTCGACGAGGGTGATTCTAATGCGGATGATCCGATCCGTCGCGTTAGTTGTCGGCCCGATTTTATTGTGCCCGTATATCCGCTGATATCGCTCGAACTTCAGGGCAAACGGTTCGCCGGCCTCATCGAACGGATGTTAGGGCGAAACGTTAATGAACAATCAATCAGTGACTACTCGCTTGATACAAGAGTAACTTCGAAGACGCCGCCTGCGTTTCTGGTTCATGCGCATGATGACGGCTTGTCGGTCGAGCACAGCATTCGTTTTTATCTTGTATTGCGAAAAGTCGAAGTCCCCGCCGAATTGCACGTTTACTCGAAAGGCGGGCACGGGTTCGGCATGCGTCAGCGCGGCCGGCCGGTTTCCGCCTGGCGCGAACGATGGCTTGAATGGATGAAGGCTGAAGGCTTTCTGCAATAATCGGAGTGACAATGAGATTGAATCGGATGTCGGGACAGATTGATGTTCACTTCGAGAGCAAACGTTTAGACACTATGAAAGGCACGTTTATGAGAAGGTCCGTTGTTTTTTTCATGCTCCAGTTGCTGGTCACGCAAGGACTATCCCTGGCCAAACCCGTACGTATCGGTCTCGAAGCCATCGTCTCTGAGAATCCTCGGAGCCACTACAGCCGCTATGTGAATTGGCGTCCGGCCAGTGACGAGACGGTTTCCGTGAACCCTCCCCGCTTGAGCTGGCCCTACTGGCCGGACTGGCCGAACGACTTTAACGATGCTCTGTTTACATTCAGTCTTCAGATTTCGCGGTATTCGGATTGCTCGAGCCCGGTCATAGACGTCACCTGTCCTTATAATTTTTACAACATGCTACCGCCTCTAATCGCCGGTCAGAGCCGTTGGTACTGGCGCGTCGGTTATCGTGACGGCCGGGATCGGGTCGAATGGAGCCGGATTCGGTCGTTCTCGATCTCCGAGGACGCCGTGGTCTGGGATCGTTCACACTTGGCGGATCCCGGCTTTGCCCGAATCGGGCACCCTCGCATTTTGTTCAACGCTGAGAACCTGGATCGTATCCGCAGGCTCGCACAGACGGATACCGGCTCGAAAGCCGCTCTGAATTCCATGCGCCGTCAAGCCGATGCCATCATGCAAAAGTCCTGGTGGCGCGATTTTCCCGCAACGGACCGCACCCCCGAACCCCGCCAGGAGTTCTACACGATCGCCGGCGATCTGGCGACGGTGTGTTTCGTCTGGCGGATGACCGGAGATGATCGCTATGCGGGCGTGAAATCTCGCGCCGTCACCTGGGCGAGCTATCCTCCGGGCGGGCGAGCGTCGCCGGAAGGTTTGGGAGGCGACGGCAAAGAAGACGCCACCCACGGGAACGAGTTTCTGGCCTTGCTTTTCGATTGGCTCTATCAAGACCTCAATAAGAAAGAGCGGCGGATTATGATCGAATCTCTCGAATGGCGCGTCGATCATATCATGAACAAGTTCTCGTGGAAGAATCGAGATCGAAAGGACAAACAAACAGGCCGGCCTTTGGTCAGGGCATCCGGGATGTCCGGCATGCTCAGCAGTCATGGTTACGAAGCCGCCATGGGAACCGCCGTTTGCGGCCTGGCGCTTTACGAACACAGTGAAATCGGACGGCAATGGTATGACCTGATCCTCAATTACCTTATCGGCGTCACCTGCGGGCATGGTTTCGATGAGGCTTGGAATGAGGGCCCGGGATATGGCACGTCAAAATGCAAATGGTTAATGAATGCCACGATGTACTTTGATACG
>CAYZAT010000134.1:0-11099 GCA_964476475.1 uncultured Pirellulales bacterium | reverse complement strand
TCGGATTCGACCCGCTCATGTTCTTGAGTTATCTGCTGCAAATGTCCGTTGGCGACCTGGAGCTCGTTGTTTGCCCCCTCGATATGCTGAGACAACTCGTCACGCTCATGCTGAAGATGATCGCGATGCTGCGTCAACTCACCGATCTGGTGTTGAAGCCGGCCGTTATGATCGTTCAGACCCGCGATCTGATTACGAAGGTCAGATTCGACTTGCTCATGTTCTTGAGTGATCTGCTGCAAACGCTCGTTAGCACCGTGAAGGTCACCGCTGACGCCCTCAAGACGCTGGGATAGCTCGTCCCGCTCGTGCTGTAAGTGATCCCGATGTTGAGCCAGCTCACCCATCTGTTGTTGAAGCTGCCCGTTATGGTCGTTCAGACCGGCGATCTGATTGTGTAGCTCGGATTCGACCCGCTCGCGCTCTTGAGCCATCTGCTGCAAACGTTCGTTGGCGCCGTGAAGTTCGCCGCTGACGCCCTCAAGACATTGGGATAGCTCGTCACGCTCGTGCTGCAAGTGATCCCGATGCTGAGCCAGCTCACCGATCTGGTGTTGAAGCCGGGCGTTATGATCGTTCAGACCGTCGATCTGATTCTGAAGGTTGAATTCGACCTGCTCATGTTCCTGGGCCATTTGCTGCAAACGCTTGTTAGCACCGTTAAGGTCGTTGCTCACACCGTCGAGACGCTGGGATAGCTCGTCACGCTCGTGCTGCAAGTGATCCCGATGCTGAGCCAGCTCACCGATCTGGTGTTGAAGCCGGGCGTTATGATCGTTCAGACCGTCGATCTGATTCTGAAGGTTGAATTCGACCTGCTCATGTTCTTGGGCCATTTGCTGCAAGCGCTCGTTAGCGCCCTGAAGGTCGTTGCTCACACCGTCGAGACGCTGGGATAGCTCATCCCGCTCGTGCTGCAAGTGATCGCGATGCTTTACCAGCTCACTGACCTGATGTTGGAGCCGGGCGTTGCGGTCGTTCAGACCAGCGATCTGATTGTGTAGCTCGGATTCGACCCGCTCATGTTCTTGAGTTATCTGCTGCAAATGTCCGTTGGCGATCTGGAGCTCGTTGTTTGACCCCTCGACATGCTGAGACAACTGGTCACGCTCACGTTGAAGGTGATCCCGATGCTGCGTCAACTCGCTGATTTGATTACGCAAGTCGGATTCGACCTGGCCATGCTCTTGAGTTATTTGCTGCAAATGTCCGTTAGCGATCTGGAGTTCGTTGTTTACCCCCTCGATATGCTGAGCCAACTCGTCACGCTCACGTTGAAGATGATCCCGATGTTGCTCCAACTTGCCGATCTGGTATTGCAGTCGGCCGTTGTGATCGTTCAGACCGTCGATTTGATTGTGTAGCTCGGATTCGACCTGCTCACGCTCTTGCGTGATCTGCTGCAAGCGCTCGTTAGCGCCGTGAAGGTCGCCGCTGACACCGTCGAAACGCTGAGATAGCTCGTCACGCTCGTGCTGCAAGTGGTCGCGATGCTGCTCCAATTCGTGAATCTGGTGTTGAAGCTGACCGTTGTGGTCGGTCAGTCCGGTGATCTGATTATGCAAGTCGGATTCGACCTGCTCGCGCTCTTGCGTTATCTGCTGCAAGCGCTCGTTAGCGCCGCGAAGGTCGCCGCTGACACCGTCGAGACGCTGCGATAACTCGTCACGCTCGTGCTGTAAGTGGTCGCGATGTTGCTCCAACTCACCCATCTGATGTTGAAGCTGAACGTTACAGTCTTTCAGATTGGATATCTGTTTGTGCAAATCAGAGACCGCTTGTTCGCGTTCATGAGCCATCTGCTGCAAGCGTTCGTTGGCGCCGTGAAGGTCGCCGCTGACACCGTCGAGACGCTGCGATAGCTCGTCCCGCTCGTGCTGCAAGTGATCCCGGTGCTGCTCTAACTCACCGATCTGATGTTGGAGCTGACCATTATGATCGTTCAGGCCGGCGATCTGATTGTGTAGCTCAGATTCGACCTGCTCACGCTCTTGCGTTATCTGCTGCAAACGCTCGTTGGCGCCGTGAAGGTCGCCGCTGACACCGTCGAGACGCTGCGATAACTCATCACGCTCGTTCTGCAAGCGATCGCGACGTTGCTCCAACTCACCCATCTGATGTTGAAGCCGGCCGTTATGATCGTTCAGACCGGCGATCTGATTCTGCAAGTCGGATTCGACCTGCTCGCGTTCTTGCGTTATCTGCTGCAAGCGCTCGTTGGCGCCGTGAAGTTCGCTATTCACACCGTCGAGGCGCCGGGCCAAATCGTTGCGCTCACTTTGCAATTGATCGCAACGCTGTATAGACTCGTCCAGCTTCTTTTGCAGGTCCTGTTGCAAGTGCTGATGCTGGTCACGCAGCCGGGCCTCTACTTGTACACGTTCCGCTGCCGTTTGTTTCAATTTTTCATTCGCAACCTCTAAATCGGCACTCATGGTATTCAAACGCTGCTCAAACTCGTCGCGTTCCTGTCGTATCCGGCCCTGGCGCCCTTCAGATTCGGCCGTTTGGCTCTGCAACCGCCTGTTATTATCTGACAATTCCGTGATTTGCTTTCTTAAATCGGTCTCCATGTGCTCATATTCAGGGCTGATTTGTTCCAGGGTCTGCTTCGCAGAGACGAGTTCCTCGATCTGCCGCTCAAGACGCAAATTAAGCTCGGTATGCTTTTCCCGTAATTTCCGCTGCAGATGATCGTGTTGGGCTTGCAGGCCCGCTTCATACTGTTGACGTTCATCGGTCAGTTGCCGCACTTGATCGTTGGCATGTTGCCGTTCGCCATCCAGTGTTTTGATACGCTGTTCTAATATATCACGCTGCCGTTCGTATTCAGCGATCCGATCCTGTCGTTTTTTATTTTCACCGACGAGCCGTTCGATGTGATTTTTGAGATCAAGCTCTGTTTGTGCGCGTTCCCGCACCATCTGTTCCAGGGTCTGCCGCGCCGCCGTCAACTCATTCATTTTATGTTCATACTCTTGCTCGAGTTCGACGCGTCTTTGCTCTATCTGTCGTTGGTGACGATCTCGTTGATCCTGTACGTCCGCTTCAAACTGCGCCCGTTCACGAGCGAGACGTGTGACCTCGTCTTTCGCCATGACCAATTCCTCATCCAAACTCGCAAGGCGTTGCGTCATGATTTCAGATTGCTGCTCATACTCGGTGATCGTCTCCTGTAGCTGCCTGTTCTCAGTGGCGAGTGCTGCGCTGTGATCTTTTAGATCAACTTTGCTTTGAAGGATTTTATCCTGCTTACCTTTTAGCCGTCTGCGCACCCGGTAAAACGCGAAAAAGGCATTCAATCCCTGTTCATTGGCAATCCGTTCGAGCGTCTGGCGAGCGGAGATCAAGTCCCCGCCCTGCCGCTCGAAATGCCCTACGAGTTCCGCGTGCTTTTCCTGTAATGCCTCCAGTTGGCGATCGCGCTCGCTGATTTGCGTCCGAAGGTCTTTCTCCAATTGCTGCGCGACGTCGATCGTTTGCTGTCGGGCTTGATTGACGTCCTGCAACTCTTCATTTAACCTGTCATAACGTCTCTGCAGTTCATCACGCTCCTCCTGGGTCTGCCGGCCATACCGCTGTAACTCATCCAGCTTTTTCTGCAACGTCTCCTGGCGACGATCACGTCCGCTGATCTGTGTTTGAAGCTCTTTTTCCAATTGCTGCATTTCGTCGGTCGTCTGCTGCCGGGCCTGATGGGCCGCCTGCACATCATTTTGCAATCCGCCGCAACGCTGCTGCAATTCATCACACTCGGCCTGCTTTTGTTGCAGTGCCTGTTGAAGACGGCCCTGCTGCTCCTCAATACGTTGATATTGCTCTTGCAGTTGGCGATTGCGAGCCGTGAGTTCGGTGATCTGCTGACTCAGGTCTTTCTCCGCACGGCCACGTTCGTCCGTCGCCTGCTGCAAGGTCTCCCGGATGGAATTGAATTCATCCGTCCGCTGCTGAAGGCGCTGCTCCAGCTCATCACACGTTTGACGGACCCGTTCGTGTTCAATCCCGGCCTCAGCCATCGCGTTTTGCAGCCGCTCGTTGTCGGCGCTGAGTTCGGTCATCCGCGCCTCTAAATCAGCCACTTTCGGACCCGCCGCGCCCTTTTTCCAATTCAACTTGTCGGGAAGACGGGGAATCGTGGCCAGGACGGAGAACAAACGTTCACCGGCCATCTTCAATTGAGAGGCTTTATCAGGCGTTTGTTGTACAGCCTTCTGCTGTTCGTGATGGGCGTTTGCGGTCTCAGTCATACGCTCTTCGGATTCCGTGTTATTCGCTTCTGTCTTATTCATGTCCTACCTCATTGTTCACAAGGCGTCCCGATTTACACTTCGCTGATGATGCGTGATAATACCCGAGAAACGACATTACAGTGCGTTTCTCTCCGTCGTAAGAGGTCACAGTATTAGCCATTTCCTCGACCAGAAATAGCCGGAATATTATCAATTCCGTCCATATTTCTTCTCGCATGGGCGCACACGCCCCAGATAAAGGATTTTCCCTCACGACAAGACATGTTATCGGGCTTTTCAAATGCACACAGACACGTATCGAACGCTTCATGCCGGTATCTATTTGCAGCAAATAACCGGTGCTGGTTATCCGTCCGTGTCGGCTTTCATCCGACCATCGTTGAAGAGTCGCTTGCCCCATTCGACGTGGATGCCGTACCCGATACATTTTTGGAAAAGCTCGTCATCAAGTTCGGGGCATATGATATGGTGTCTTTGAAGTATCTCGCCTGCTTTTTCGTCGTCAAACAGGCGCTCATCCGTGAAATATGGGCGATACAGGCTTATATACGAAGCCACCATCTTTTCCAGGGCGTTTTTCGGTTCCTCGTCAAAAACGGAATTATCCTGGGCCCATATCCCCGTGATACCCAGCATCGCCTCGGCATAACGCGTGATGGTATCAATAGTACAAGGTTTTCGGCTAACCAGGTGGAAGATACCCCCTTCCAGAGAATCTTCCATAATCGCCATACAGCCGGCTACGAGGAAATCGACGGGGATCAGATTGAAAGAGCTTCTCTCCGTTTTAATGAGGCGTACGGGAAGATGAACTCTCCCATCCTCGGCCCTGGATATGCCCATGTGTTTTGTGTTTCTGCCTTCGTTCTCCTCCATGTCTTTTTCGTATAATGCCTTCAAATAGTGTCCCAGCCGAATGGGAAAATAGAAGGCATTGAAAATCATGCTTCGGCCGGTCTTCGAATGGCCGAAGACGATGGAGGGTCGATAGATATTCAATCGTATGCCGGCCTCTTTGCATTTTTTCAGCACGTGTCCTTCCGCTTCGTACTTGGTCTGCTCGTATGCATTGCAGAACGTATCGCGTTCTTCCCACTCTTCCCGGCAGACTCCCTGTTTCTGCCCTGCAACGTAAGCCGTGCTCATATGATGGAAAAAATAGCATCCGCTCTCGACGGCCAGATCCAATACATTGAGCGTGGCCCGGACGTTAATCTTCTTCAATTGTCCCGTGTCCCGCTTGGAAAAAGACGTATGACCCGTGCAATGGAATATCTCATCGATACGACCGAGCAGGTGCGTATAGGTTTCTTCGGAAAGGCCAAGACGCGGCTCCGCGATCCGGCCTTCGATCACGTCCATACGCCCGTCGGGCGTGAAGTTATGCCATTGCAGAATTTTGCGTACTCTCTCTTCGGCACTCAGCTTATGATTCGGACGGCAAAGCAGGATCACAGAATATCCTCTTCGCATGAGTTCGACGGCAATATGGCTTCCGAGGAAGCCGGTCCCTCCTGTAAGGAATATGCAGCTCTCTCTGCGTTGTCTTTTCTCGGTAATAAAGCGTGTTGATCGTCTCAAATTATTTCCCTTCTCATGAATCCTTTTGACAGCCGGACAATGCGGCCTCTATTTTACGTCAGAAATAGTAGGCCAGTTCGATTCGAATGAAATCATCGTCTCTGATGTTATAGAGCAACTCGTCTGGTGGGGGATCGAAAAAGCCCCAGGCCTGCAAAAACAACTTCCAGTGGGACCCGATGCGACGGCTGGCTTCAATACTCACCGCGCGTGTCGAACTGCCCAGATCCTGGATTACACCGGCCAGAAGCTCCGTACTCTGGGGATCGTTCAGAGCCAGCCGAAAACCGAGCATGACATCGTCTTCGTATATCGTCGTGGCATCGTCGCCGCGCTCATCAAAGGCGTATTCACCGATCAAGCCTAAATCCATATATGTATCGGCCAATCCTACAAAGGTGTATTCAAAGCCCCCGACGGACGCGAAAAAGCCGTCCCCCTGGCCCGTCCTGTAAAGGGATTCCAGCTTCAAGAGCCATTGTCCCATGACATACTGAAGATCCAGGCCCGTCTGGTTGATTTGTTTGTAATAGGGGATTAAGGCGGGCCGGCCTTTCGAATCGACGCCGAGCAAAAGCGTGGGCTCCCGTCCCGTTCCCATGAAATGATAGATCCCGAAATCCAGGTCTCCGACGGTATGACTGTACCTGGCCGCAAAATCAAGGTGGTACTCCTCGGCGTCATTGTCATAGATCGGATGATCGGTGTCCACCACCAGGGGATGCCGCAAACGTCCGTCCCGGCCGGGGAACGTCCGCTCGCGGAAATACGGCAAAACGAACAGGTCCCAGACGCCCCACCCACGCGGCGCGGAAAAGTGAACCATCGGCTGGCCCAGTTTGTCTTCCTCGTCGATATTCTCCACCAGGTCCGTTTGATTGATGATGTCAACGAGGTGGACGAACTCCGTCGCGCCCCAGAAGACTTTCCCGATACCCGCGCGAAGCTCCCAGTTCTCGGTGGGCCAGAGGTAGTTTAGTTCCCGGATATCGAAATGGGTCCGCTCGGAATCGGCGTTGTCGATCCGTCCAAACGGGACAAACAGAAAGCCGGAGCCATCTTCCCATTCGTGATAATACTCAGGCTGGAAGGCCAGCGAGCCGCTGTCTCTGGCTTGTCCGGGATACAGCGGATCGTTGAAGAACAACCGGCCCTCGGCCGAGACGTAGCCGGACAACTCGTGACCGACACTTGCCGAGGGCGCGCCCAGAAGACTCAGAACAACAAGCAACGTGGTTCCGCCGGCCGATGCCCTCATCTGATCCGCCTTAAACTGTTCTGATTGAAATCGCTGTCGGTTAAGCCGGTGCGGAACTTGTAGTTCGACGTGATCAGCTTGGTGCTCTTGCCGGTCTGGTGGTTGACCATGAACATCTCGTCGGGCCGCCAGTGTTTATCCCGGTACTTTTGATAGCCCGTAGCCAGAAGGGTCTTGAGGTGGGAATTCTTTCGGTCGAAATACTCGACCTTCCATACCCGGTATTCGGCCTTGTCGAGCCAGATGACCTGTTTCGTATAGCCTGAGTTCTTCTTGTCCACCGGGTATTGCTCCAGGACGAAACACTCGACATTCAAAAATGGTTCATCACGAATCCATTTGTACGTGTATTTCTCCACTTCCTGACTGGCGATATCCTCGTAGGAAAACTCGCTGCCCATAAACGACCCGGATTTATTGCGGGAGCTAATCCGTTTCACTCTTTTCAAGGCTGGAAGATACAACCACTGGTCGTCATCGCCCACTTTGTGGGTGAAGCTTAAAAAGGCGGTCCCTTTCACATCCCTGGGCGTATCGAATATCGTCAGGCTCTTGTCGCCGTCGTTTTCGACCTCCAGGGTCCTGATTCGCATTTGGCGTTCGCTTTTCTGGCCGTGCTTGTTCATAAGGATCATGAGCATATCGGCCGTAAGATCGCCGAAACCTTCGTCGCGCCGGTCGGCCTGGCGGGCGATGGCAAGGCCCTTCTCTTCGGGACTTTGGGCGGCTGTCGCAAAGGATTGCAGCGTAAAAATAAGGGCCAATCCCCCTATGAGTCTCAACAGTCTCATGGCTCTACATCTCCTTTTACGAGATCGGTCTTGACGGTTTTGTCGGTCCATCTCCTTACTTTTATCAATAATGTCGGCAAAAGCAAGAAATCCATTGCCAGGGCCAGGGCAATTGTGAGGGCGGACATGTACCCCATGTCGGAGCTCATTCGATAGTGGGAGAAGGTCAACACGAAAAAACCCGCGACTAACGCCACCGTCGTGACCCACATGGCGGTGCCTACCGTATTGAACGCGTACCGCACACCTTCGACGGCGTCCACATGCTGCTCTCGACGGGCGCGAATGTACTTACTCATGAAATGCACCGTATCATCGACCACGATACCGATGGTCATCGAGACGATCACCGACAGGCCCAGGCCGACCTGCCGGACCGTGATCCCCCACAACCCGAAGGCGATCAGCGCCGGGGACAGGTTCGGGATCAGGCTCATCAAACCCAGCCTGAAGCTGCGAAACGCAACCATCAAGATAGCGGAAATGAGCATGAGGGCCAAAAACGACGCCAACAACATGCTTCGAATGTTCCGTGAGGTGATATGCGCCCATACCATGGACAAGCCGGTACCGTAAGTGACCATGTGGGCCGGTGCATTGGCTTTGAGCCACTGTTGTGCCGCGTCGTCGATGGCGCGGATTTCATTGGTGCTGAGGCTTTTGAAATGGACCGTCAATCGCGTTGCGGATCGATCCACGGTAATCTGGTTGTTCAGATCCAGTCCGAACGGCAGCATCATCTCATAGAGCAGCAGGTATTGCGCCGCTAACTCGCGCTGCCCGGGCACACGGAAGTAAGACGGATCGTCCCCGTGCATATTCTGGTTCAGACGTTTGAGCGTATCGGCGATTGAAAGCACGTGAACGACCTTGGTTTGCTCTCGATACCAATTCGCAAACGCCTCGACCGTGGCCAGATAGTCAGGGTCGTTAATGCCGCCCGGCCCGGCGGATTTCAGCGAATATTCCATGACGTCCCATCCCGCAAGGTGGTCGATCACGAAATCGGTCGCCCTGCGAAATTCAAAGCTATCGTCGAAGTACGTCAGGAAATTGTCGTTCAATTCAATATTCAGGATCCCAAACGTCAGGACCACCGTTAGAATCAACATGCCCCAAAACACGGCCTTGCGCCGATGGAGTACGAAACTCGCGAATCTGTCACAATGCCGTTCAGCTTCGTTCGGCCTGGTCGTGACCTTGATAGGGAGCACCGCCAGCAGGGCCGGCAGGAACAAAACCGAGTAGGCAAACGCCGCTGTAACGCCTATCGCGACGATATTACCCAGATCGCGGAAAGGCGGCGCCTCCGAGAAATTCATGCTCAAAAAGCCGATCACGGTCGTGATGCTGGTCAGGAATACCGCGTGGAGGTTGATTCGCAGGGACTCTGCGATCGCCTCGCGCCTGGGTCGGCCCAGGTGCATCATGTGGAACATCGTCGCCAGGATGTGAATGCTGTCCGCGACGGCCAGGGTCAGAATGAGGACCGGCGCGCCGATGGACGCCGCGTTCAGCGACAGGCCGAGCCAGCCCGCCAGGCCCAGGCCCGTACACATCGATATTGAAATAATGGCCAATACGCTCAACGTTCCCAGGAAGCTTCTCAGCGACAAGCCGACCAGGAATGCCAGCACCAGAAACATCAGCGGGATCAGGGTCTTCGCATCTTGCTCACTGGCCTCGCCGAAGGTAGAGTCTATCATGATTCCGCCGGTGAGATAGATGTCAATGCCCGGATGTTGAGCGCACAGGGTATCGGCAAGCCTGCGAGCGTAGGCCGCGATCTCCGGCACTTCTTTCGGAGACTCCCTCGGCAACAGGATAGTAACATTCACTCCCGTCACATGCCCCGACGGCGAGATGAAACGGTTCACGAGCAACGGCTCGGACAGCGCGATCCCCTTTATTCGTTCCAGCTCATCCTGCGTCAACCCGGCCGCATCGTCCACAAGGTTTTCGACGATTAAATCGTCTGCCTCCGAGCGCGTATGCTGAAAGTTGGTGATCGAATTCACCCGGCTCGAATACGGCATCTGCCACGAAACTTCCGTCAATTCCTCGACCGCTTTCAGCGTCTCGCGAGTAAAAACACGGCCGTCTTTCGGGGCGACCGCGAAAAAGATACTATTATCCCTGGAAAATGTGTTTTCCAGGGCTTCCAGCGCCTTCAGTTGCGGATTATCCTCGCTGAAAAAGACCCGCGTATTATTGTTCACCGTCAAAAAACGCATCCCGCTTGAGGTCGCGAGCACAACCAGAGCGGTCACACCGATGATCCACCACCGGTGCTTCACAACCCACTGCCCGAAAACCGCCTCAAACCGAGTCATATTGTCCGTGCCATCCTATCATTCCACTTTCGTTGTCACATATCCGGGCACGAATCATAGCACAGTTTCACGGAACAAATCCACATTGTTTTCATGGGATCATCCGGCCGAGGCCCCGGATTATAATATGCGTTGCGTGCTTGAAATCCCCAAGAGCCCCTTTGCGAGCAAATTCTGAGCCGACAGCCGCCTGTCATTGAACATTCGTGAGGAACAAATCGGAATCCCGGCACGCCGGGATAACTCTTTGTTACCTGAACATTGATGTCAGCCTTGTCGAAAATGACGCAAAAAAAAACAAAAAGTTGATGGATAGTAGTACAGAGGAAATGACTCTGACACAGATTCACACGGCCTTATCTTGTCATTCTGAGACTTGTAGGGTGGCGGCTTGCCCCACCGTTGTCATTCTGAGCGTAGCACGGAGGGCGAAGTCGAAGAATCTAATAGAACCGGTCATTGCGAGACCTGTGGCCGCGGCAATCTTCAATTCCGTTTTTTCTTTGACATGGGTGAACACAGATTTGACTGATTTGCGCGACATACCAAGTGCGAACAACGAACGACTACAAGCAACCGCGGATTTCGCCGATGACGCGGATTCTCATCCTTCAACATTCAACATTCAACATTCAACATTCGCCATTCGTTATTCGATATTCAATATTCATTATTCGATTCTAAACGCTTGTCATTCCTGCGAAAGCAGGAATCCAGTTGTATAAGTTTTGACGGGATAACATGATTAACAGGAATTACAACCAACAACAAAAAACCAAATACCAACGACCAGCGACTAAATACCAAATACGATTTACCGGCACAGGAATCCACTTAGGATCGTGCATGAAATAGCTTCCCGATTTCATAGAGATGGTGTCGTCGG
>CAYZAT010000133.1:0-11122 GCA_964476475.1 uncultured Pirellulales bacterium | reverse complement strand
CTACAGAGGTAAGACATATATCCAGGAAGAAGCCCCGGCCGAATCAAAAGAATGAAATCCTAAATCCTAAGCACGAAATTCTAAACAAATTCAAAACGCATGTGTCATGTCGAGCGTAGCGCAGCGAAGTCGAGACATCTGGTTTCTATCGAAACATGCTTTCCGTTCTGAGCCAGATCCCTCCACTCGGCTACGCCTCGGTCGGGATGACAAAACGTCGCCTTATACGTTTTGTAATAACCGAATACATGCAATTTCTTCTCTTTAGGATTTTTTATATCCGTATAATAAAAATATAAAGCTCGAGACAATTTATAACTTTTTGAGCATAAGCTCTTTTACGACGATCTTCATCGGTCCGAACTGATCGCCCTGATGGATCTGGAAACCTAACTTGCCCGAATCCGTCGAGTCATCGTGTACGTCGGCGACCTGGTGGCCGTTGATCCAGACCTGGAGATGATCGCCCTCAGCGCGAACTTTGATCGCGTTCCAGCCCTCCCGGTTTACGAGCGTCTTGTCCTCGTTCATCGCCAAAAACAGCTTACCCGGACAATACAATGTGCCGGAGTAGCATTCGGGATTTTTATATTCGAGAATGTCCGCTTGATAGGCCTTTTGAGGCGATTGGTAACGGAACCATAAGCCGCTGTTGCACGGCCACTCGACCCGGTAAATCAAGCTCGCGACAAAATCGGAGTAGGTTTCCGTCGTGAAAAGGTCGCCGGGCGCGTTATTCTCGCCCTGCGTTCCGATCAACATGCCGTCCTCGACAACCCACTTGGCCTCGCCGCTGGTTTCCCAGCCGCTCAGGTCTTTACCATTGAAGAGCTTGACGGCGCCGGTAAAATCTTTATCGATAGCGGGACCTTCGCAACATCGATTGCAGCCCATTAATCCCATCAAAACAACAACACATCCGACAATCAATCCTCTGCGTGACATACTTTTCTCCTTTTGTTTTCAACTGAATGAACACTCTGATTTTCATTGTATAGCATACGCTAAATTTATTTTTCATTCCAATGGCGCGAGCGGCTGCCGCGCGACGTGCGTTCTTGCGCCAGCTTGCCCGTGATATTCTGAGGGCAACTGGTCACGTAGCCGTGCACGCCATTCGCGATATCCTCGACTTCCACCATCCACGCATCGGGGGTTTTGCCCCTCTCGTAACCCTGGTAGAGATTCCCCTGCCCTTTCACGGGGAGCATGAGAACCGGATACCAAACAATATCCCGCCAGAGAGGAACGTCATCGCAATAAGCATACCACGCGCGTACCTGGACGATGCGGTTGGGATTGTCGATTCGGGCGCGAAAATAGATCACTGTGCCCGTTTCTTCGTGAGCCACATCGCTAATGGTCGCAACGGGCCGGCCATCGAAGACATGTGAGACGAACATGCGCCAGATGATAAACTGCTGGGGCGACTCGGCCGCGTGGCGATAGTTGGGGACCATCGAGATGATCCAGGGCTTATCGAGCATTTTCTGATTGTGCGTGACGTTGAACATGGTATAGCCGTCTTCGTTGGTCGCGCCGAGATAGATGCATTTGGCTTTGACGAACCGTTGATTGTAAACGGGCGCTACAGGCTCGTACGGCGTGCCCATCTTGCGCCCCCAGCGGCCTTCCATGCCCATATATACGACCCCGGCCACGTTGGCGGGCCGAATGGCGGCGGCGGTATAGGCGGAGGGCGCCCGCTTGCTGTGCCCGCCGATGACGGCCTTGATTTGGTCTCTCGGGATCCCCAGCGTATCGGCGAAAACGTCCATCGCCCGCAGATAGGGAATCGCCAGACGAAAATAATAGTTATTGGTCACAACGCGCGGAACGCCTTCGGCCCAGAGATTGCGGATACTCCACTCGCGGCTCGGAAGGTCCGGCGTCGAGCCCGGATTGGGCAGAATCATCGTGGGATAGCCCAGCTTCGTCGCGATGGGATATCCATAGTTCACAAGAAAGGATTCGTGAAAATGCCGCCGGATGCTGCCGACGATGACGACCTTGCCCCTGCGTTCCGGCGCCTCGATCAAGTGCTTGTTCGTCGGAATCAACATCACCAGATGATGCGTTAACGGTTGACCGAAGACCATCTGGCTAACGAACCGCCCCTCAACGCGGCGCAGTTTAATCCTGGGATTCTCCGTGGAAGTAACGATCCTATCGCTCTTCACCGTGAACGCCAGCGCCGGTTGATCCAGCATGAACTCGGCATAGATGTCCCTAACGTTAGGCGCGTTTTTCCCAGCCGCCTGGGCAACCGTAAAGCCCAGCAAAACGGCGGTGAGGACGGGCGCGAATCTCTGCATTTTTCACATCTCCATGCGACCCGGCGTTAAGACGCATTGGTCCAGATATCCGCCGTTCTCGCTTCCACGTCCGGCATCTCGGGCAATGGGGCGCTGGGCGCCGGCTCGTACCAGAACGTCGCGCACGACCAGTCGTCCTCCGTTTCCGCCAGACCGTTTTTCCAGGCGATCTGCTGAATCGTGATCCGGCAGTCCGTTTGCCATGCAATCGGATCGGGCAGGTGCCACCGATACATCGAGACGAAGTTGTTTTCGTTCAGGCTGCACCCGTTGTAGAAATACGGCGTCTGTTGCATGCCGTACGACAGGCCGACATAATCTTCGCTCCCGGTGCCGCAGAGCGTGGGGAAATCCGTATCGCCGTCCATATAGACCTTGATCTCGCCTTCGCCCCACCACTGGCCGGGCGTCAGATTGCGTATGCCGAGCACGGCCCCGATGAAGCGGCCTTTGTTCTCCCGCCGGGGCAGCATAACAAAGTCTCTTTTAATGATCGTGGGATTTTGCCGGGCGAACAGCACGTGCAGCCGGCCGACGTCTTCCGGATGCGTGTCGGCAATGGTGTAGTCGATCTGATAAAACAGGGGGACTTCCTGTTGGCCCTCGTTTGTGAGCGTTATTTTCGCACGCTGCGTAAACGGCATCGGCAGCCAGATATTCATGCCGGCGTTCTTTCCCAAAGAATGCACGGCGGAGCAATACGGCATAACCTTGCCGTGTGCGAAGCCCATCAGATCCCCGATGGGACATTCGATACTCGGATGCTCCTGGCCTTCCCACCAGGCGCGCAACACCAGACTTCTTAAATTGGCGGGATCGTTTCGCGTCGTCATCCAGATATGCCGGATCGTGCCCGGACCTTCGATGTCGCAAAGCGGCACCTCCTGGCCGGGCGGGATGCGCTTCGAGGGCGAGCCTTTCCGTCCCTCGCCGAGCCGGCTGGCGGTCATCCCGCCTTCGCCCGGGGCGCCGGTGGGATTCTCGAACGAGATCGAACGCGAGACCAGTCCCGTATCCAGCAGATAAGGTTCGGTGACGATGTTAGCGGATTGTGGAACAGATTCACATCCCAACAGACCGGCGACGAGCAAGAGACACAACGCCATCTCTGTCATCATTCTCTTAATCATGATTTCTCCTTTCTGCATTATGGACATTGCCAGTGACGCACTCATTTTCAGGCGACAGGGAAAGTCTATCCCAATCCCCGGCAGGCGTCAAGGTTGTTGAAATCTTCAGGGGAAAGAAATATATTAGACAACGATGATTTAGAGGCCTCTTAAGGAAATGGCCTGTAAGAACTGTCATTTCGACTGGAGAACCACTAAGAGTGGACCGTAACGGAGACATCTGGTCACGCGAAACATTATCATATGTTCGTCACCAGATGTCTCGACTTCGCTGCGCTACGCTCGACATGACACTGGGCTGTTGACTGCCTTAAAGGTGAACGGGACTTGACCGAACATGAAGAGAATTATCTCCGTCTCGCGGCGAACCGACATTCCAGCGTTTTACGGCGATTGGTTCATGGGCCGAATCAGAGAAGGCTTTGCCGGCGTCGTCCATCCGTTCGGCGGTCGCAAATATGTCGTATCGCTCAGACCCGAGGACGTTGCGTGTTTTGTTTTCTGGTCCAAGGATTTCAGCCCGTTTATCGAGCATCTGAATACGCTCGACAGCCTCGGATACACATTCTATTTCAACTATACCGTCACCGCTCTTCCCGATGTGTTCGAGAGTCGCGTGAACAAGCGCGCAGCCATCGACTCGCTCAAGCGGCTCAGCGACCGGTATTCGCCGCGACATATCCACTGGCGGTACGACCCGATCCTCCTGTCCAATCTTTGCGATCGGTCATTCCATTTGAGAGCATTCGAGGAGCTGGCATCCGAACTGGAAGGTTTCGTCGAGCGTTGCATTATCAGTTTCGTGACGGAGTACAAAAAGGTCACACGAAATTACGAGGAACTTGAAAGAACAACCAACGCGCGAATCATGGATTGCAGCCGGGAATGCAAGGTCGAATTAGCCAATGACCTTGCCTCGATTGCCGAACGACACGGCATCCGGATGTTTTCCTGCTGCGGTGAATATCTCACCGGTGGAAAAATCGAGAAGGCCCATTGTATCGACGGCGCCCTGATCGAGGCCCTATTCTCGCCGGAAGACTTCTCATACGACATCAAGCCCACGAGAAAAGAGTGCGGCTGCACGCGAAGCTTCGATATCGGCGCTTACGACACCTGCCCGCACGGCTGCGTGTATTGCTACGCCAACGCCAACAAACGCCGAGCCCACAAAGCGTTCGAGACTCACGACAAACACAGCGCCTTCTTAGGTCACTCCAAACCCGAATCGGACCGATGGCTCGCCGAAATTCAAAGCAACCGCCCCTAACGTCACTTTTTCAACGCGAGTCGCAAAACGAGTTGCTCCATGGCCACGGGCGCTTTCGTTCGGCCGGTTTTGATCGCGTAATCGGTTTCGGCCAGGTGTTGCAGACAGACACCGATCTGTTTCAGGCTCATCCCGCGAAGCTGCGCGAAGAAACCGTCTTTATTGCCCCAGATGCGAAGCTTCTTCTCGATGTCACCGCGACGATGGCCTTTTTCGAGCAGCGCTTTGGCATTGAACAACCGGCGGAAATGAAAGGCAAAAGCGCCGACCACGGTGTACTCCGCTGATTTATCGTCGGCGAACATCCCCCGTAAACGCTCGACCGCCACCCCGGCGTTGCCGGCGATCATGGCGTCAATCACTGAAAACGCATTGAACAAACGATTGTGGCCGACCAGAGATTCGATATGCTTGTCCGTAATAACCTTGTCTGCATCCGCGAATAAGGCGAGCTTATCGACTTCACTATATAATCGCGTCAATTCGTCTCCGGTCAACTCGACCAACAGCTCGGCGGCAGCCCGGCTCAGCCGTTTATCGTAGGCATCGCTTGCGTATTTAATCAGACGCTGAGGGAGTTCCCATCGCTTCGGCTCGGCGATACTGATGAGTTTGCCGACTTTGGGCAGTTTTTTCGCCAGCTTCGTGCGGGCATCCCAGCTATTGACGGTCAATACGAGCCGTCCCGTCGAGCATGGCTGGTCGAAATACTTTTCCAGCAACGGACGATTTTTGGAAATGAAATCGTCCGCTTTTCGTAACAGCACAACGCGTTTGTCGGTCAGAAACGGGGCCGTCCGCAACTCATCGAATACATCGGGCGCGGAGACCGAATCTCCTTCGGCATCTAACAGGGCCGTCGCTCTCTGGGATGGATCTACAAGCTTATCAAGCAATTCGCCACACTGCTTGCCGACGAGAGAGGCGTCCTTGCCGGCGATGACGTAAATTAGCTCGTGGGAATCACGTTTCACTGGTTTTCCTGTGGTCCGTCTTTTTCTTCCGGTTCTTCCGAGAGGATTTTCGCGGCGGCAACGAGCTTGTCGCCGGGCTTGAGGTTAATCAGTCGTACGCCCTGCGTGTTCCGGCCAATCGAGCGGATTTCGTCGAGACCCGTGCGAATAATCATCCCCTGGGCGGTAATCATCATCAAATCATCCTTGCTCTGAACCGCTTTGAGGGCGACGACCTTGCCGTTTCTTTCGCTGGTTTTGATATTGATTAATCCCATTCCGCCGCGACCCTGCGTGCGGTAATTCTCCAGGCCCGTCCGCTTGCCGTACCCGTTTTCGCAGATGGTAAACAAGGCGGCTTTCTCCTCGACGATCACCATGCCGACGACCGCGTCCCCCGGGCGCAGCTTGATGCCGATCACCCCTCGCGAGACCCGGCCCATCGAACGGACCTGGCTCTCGTCGAACCGTATCGTCATGCCGTCGCGCGTACCGAGCACGATGTGATTGGCGCCCGTGGTCAGCGCCACACCGATTAAATCGTCGTTCGGATCGAGATTGATGGCGATCACGCCGGTGGTTCTCGGATTGCCATAAGCCGACAACTTCGTCTTTTTGATAATGCCGTTTTTCGTGGCCATCACCAGTTGCCGTTGTGGTTTATCTTCGCCCTCGTCGTCATCGAAGCTGCTGACATTGATAATCGACGCGACCTGTTGACTGCCCAGGTTCAGCAGGTTAACGATATTCCTCCCTTTGCTCTGACGGGACATACTCGGGACATCGTAAACCTTCAGCCAATAACACTTGCCGCGATCCGTAAAAATGAGCAGATAATCGTGCGTCGAGGCGACGAACAGATGCTCGATGAAATCCCCTTCTTTCGTATCGGATCCGATGATGCCTCTACCGCCCCGGCCCTGCCGGCGGTACGTGTCGATCGGCATTCGCTTGACGTACCCGCCGTGACTGACGGTAACGATGACTTCCTCTTCGGCGATCAGATCCTCGATGTCGAACTGATCGGCGGCCGCCGTGATTTCCGTCCGCCGGGCGTCGCCGTATTTTTCCCTGATCTCGTAAATGTCTTCCCGGATGATATCCATCAGAAGTTGATCGTTGGCTAAGATCGCCTCGTAGCCTTCGATCTGCTCGGTCAGCTCGGCATACTCTTTAGCGAGCTTTTCGATCTCGAGACCGGTGAGCCTTTGGAGCTGCATCGTGAGGATCGCGTCGGCCTGGGGGCCGGTGAGGAAATGATCGCCTTGACTTTTTTCTCTGACGAAAGATTCGGGCAAAATCTTCTTTAGCGTCGCCACCTCGGCCAGACGCAGAGGCTTTTGCATCAGGTTCAGTTTGGCCGTCGGCGTATCGGGCGACGCCTTGATCAAATCGATAATCTCATCGATATCGCTAACGGCTAAAATGAGACCTTCGAGAATGTGCGCCCGGTTTCGACACCGCTTCAGGAGGAACCGGCTGCGCCGGCGAATGACGACTCTGCGATGGTCGATGAAACAATCCAGCATCTGCCGGATGTTGAGCGTTTCGGGCCGGTTATTCACGAGTGCAATGTTAGCGATGGCAAACGTCGTTTGCAAAGACGTGTAACGGTAAATCTTGTTCAGCGCCACGTCAGCATCGGCGCCCCTTTTCAAGTCCACGACAATCCGCAATCCGTGGCGGTCCGATTCGTCCCTGACGTCGGAGACTTCCGGGAGCGTACTATTCTGGACGCACTCGGCGATTTTGGAGACGATCGTCGTTTTAACGACCATATAGGGTATCTCGGTGACGACGATTCTTTCTCTTCCCCTCTTCGTCGTCTCGATATCGACTTTTCCTCGAACCTTCAGGTGGCCCCGTCCGGTCGTATAGGCGTCCATGATGCCCTTCCGGCCGCAGATAATACCGCCCGTCGGGAAGTCCGGGCCGGGCAGGCACTTGATGATATCCTTGAAGCCGCAGTTCGGATCTTCGATAATCAAAAGCAGCGCGTCGCAAATCTCCTTAATATTGTGCGGCGGAATATTCGTCGCCATGCCCACCGCGATGCCCGTCGAGCCGTTGACCAGCAGATTCGGAAACTTCGACGGAAGCACCGTCGGCTCCATCCGGGTCTCATCGTAGTTCGGCACAAAATCCACCGTGTCGTACCGGATATCCTCGAGCATATCCGTGGCCGGTGCGGCCATGCGCGCTTCGGTATATCGCATCGCCGCCGGCGGATCGGAATCGATACTCCCGAAATTCCCCTGGGGATCGACCAGAGGATAGCGCATATTCCACTCCTGGCCCAATCGCACCAGCGTTCCGTAGGTAGCCTGATCGCCGTGGGGATGGTAGTTGCCGCCGGTATCACCGACGATTTTCGCACACTTTCGATGCTTGCTCCGCGGCCCGAGGTTCAGGTCGTGCATCGCCACCAGGATACGCCTCTGCGAGGGTTTCAGCCCGTCGCGGACGTCCGGCAAGGCACGCGAGACAATCACGCTCATCGCGTAGTTCAGATAGGAGTTCTTCAACTCATCGAGGATACGCATATCCTCGAATTGCTCCTGGGGCTTACTGGTTTCCGTCATCGGTTTTCTATCATTCCATCGACTCTGTTTCTGGCACAGGCAAATGCCCGTTTAAACGTGCCAATACACTACCCGCAGACCGCAAAAAAGTCAACAAATATCGGCAATTTTAGACGTAGATCACGCAATATTTGTAGTATCTAACGAGGTAAAACAGATAACTGGGTGGCAGCCTCAAGCGAAGCTTGGGGATGGCCTCTCAAAGATAAACCATCCTCATCCCGACAAACGACATCGGGATGAGGATGCCACCCAGTTTAAAGTACCTAAGACGTCCTGATACAATCTCAAGAGAATATTGAGACTATTTCAACAATTCGAGATAAATATTCCGGAACTCGATGGGGCGGCCCTCGCTTTGCAGGCAGATCCAGCCGTTGGCGATCGTCGCATTGGTTCCTTCATTCTGGAGTACGCCGTTCACGTAACACTTAATCGTTCTTTTGAGGCAGTAGATTTCATACGTATTCCACTCGCCCGCGGGCTTCTCGCTGCTTTGCTCCTTCTTGGCCGCGACGACGAATTGCTTATCGAGGTCCTGCTTATCCTCGCCATCGACCGTAATCCCCGGGCCGTCGATCAGCACAAAATCGCCGGCATTGCCGGATTTCAACTGGCACTCGATACACTTGGGCCAGACCTTATCCGGGCCGGAGGCGTGCAGCAGGACGCCGCTGTTGGTGGGCTTTTCCGGCCAGCGCCATTCGAGGTGCAAGCGATAGTTTCCATACCGTCGTTGAGTTCGCATGTATCCGTTGGGTTGCCCCGCGCAATGAATCACGCCATCCTTGACGGACCAGACGTCATCCACGCTCACGGTGTCGTCCGGAAGATACAATTTCCAGCCGGAGAAATCCTTGCCGTTCCAAAGAGTGATCTTCTTCGACCCGAAAAGCCCCCCTTCACAACCCGTTAGAGCCGTCAGAGAAACGACCGCAATACTCCATACCAACAAGTGACCTGCTACCTTCTTCATAGTTTTGCCTCCACTAAATCCTTTGGACAACTTACGACTCCTTTTAATGCACTTAACCACGCGGCCAAGCAGTGAAGAGGCAATACCATACTAAATCCCCAAGACAAATGCAATGCCGAAATAAAAGCTCTTTTTAACCCCGGCCTCTTATGATAAAATGGATAAGTCCAGAACATAATAGATATGATTCACGTATTAAATGGGACAACACTATTTAAAGCTTGTTCAGTGAGGAGAACATGAACGCAGAGAAAATCAAGAAGTTCATTCTTAAGACCTGGAAAGAATGCCGGGTCACAATTCTCATCATCGTTTTCGTCGTGATTCCGGTAAAATCGTCGCTGGCGGACTGGAATTGGGTTCCGACCGGTTCGATGAATCCGACCATCCTGGACGGCGACCTGATCTACGTCAACAAGGTCGCCTACGACCTCCGAGTCCCCCTGACGATGCACCGTTTAGCCAAATGGTCCGATCCGCAACGGGGCGACATCGTTATTTTCTTCTCTCCCGAGGACGAGACGCGATTGGTCAAGCGCGTCATCGGGCAGCCGGGCGATACGATTGAAATGCGAAATAATGTCCTCTACCTCAACGACGAGCCGGTCATTTATTCGAACAGCAATCATGAATACAAAGACGATCTGCCTCGTAATTTGAGAAATAAAAGCATTGTGGCAACGGAAGATTTAGACGGATACACTCATCCGGTCATGAGCGTTCCGTCGCTTCCCGCCATGCGGAACTTCGGGCCGGTGACCGTACCGGAGGGGCATTACTTCGTGATGGGCGACAACCGGGACAACAGCCGGGATTCGAGATATTTCGGATTCGTCGAGCGGCAATCCATCGTCGGCAAAGCCAAGGGCGTCATCGGCTCGTTCGACATCACCGACAAATTCCAACCCCGCCTCAACCGCTTCTTCGCCGCCTTGAAATAATCACACTTTGGACGGTTAGGGCGAAATCGAAAATTGGACGTTTGCTCTAAAACGAAGCGAAGCGAAATCGCGACATATTTTCGAATTGGAGATTTATGCGCATCATATAAAGGAGACAGAATGCCCAGAAATCTTTGCTACATCTTTTCCATCTGCGCAGCTACGGTCTTTGTCGGAGGATGTCCTTTTATGGGCCGGGTTTATGAGGAGGATCTCGTCAACGGATACGCCGTATGGGCTGCAGACGTGAAGGAACAGGCCATGATTGTACGCAAAGGTAAAGGAGGTTCTGCAAGTACCAGGATTGTTCAGCCAATGGTGTTTGCCTATGGCTGGAACGACGATTTCATACTCGCGAAACAGCATCCTGAAAAGAAGGATGGGAAAGTTGATACCAGCTTAACATATTGGTACATCATCGAGATAGCGCCTAATGATGTCCATGGTCCATTGAATGAGGATGAATTTCGTAAGCTTAAAAACAACTTGAAAGTACCCGAAGAAATATCGTTTAAGACCATCCAGTAAATTCGCACGCTGAAAAAATATTGATCGTAAGACAGAAGAGGAAGAGTTACGTGATATGAAATAAGCTCGTTTACGATAGTAACAAACCAGCCTGTGCGACTCGCAACGGATTAAACATTAGTTCATTAATATCTCAAACTGACCGTTTCGGGATCGCATAACGAAGTAAACCGTTCAAAAAAATAACTTAAAACGATTTGCATTCCCTCGAAAGCGCCTGTTGCCAAAGCTGAGATTGCTTTGTCGCTTCGCTCCTCCTAAGGACAAAAAATGTTTATGGGCGATATTCGCCCAAAAACGCGCCTTTTGTCTTTCCGTATACAGGCCCCTTTTTAGGGGCAGACAGGCTCGCAATGACGACAATCACGTTTACGTGTCATTGCGAGCGATTCGAAGAATCGCGCGGCAATCTCAAATGCTACGATAA
>CAYZAT010000132.1:0-11123 GCA_964476475.1 uncultured Pirellulales bacterium | reverse complement strand
AAAACGCGTGCATCGCTTCAATATCTTTACCTTATTACTGGAAATGAAAGACTTCGAGGAAGCGAAAAAGAAATATAGATCGTTCGAGCAAACGAGCCATGAATGGGATTATCGTTTCGATCAATCCACTGCCAGCTATGTGTTTGACACCTTGAGTAAAGGCCGGACCATTGAAATTCCCCCAGAGATGGCACAGCAGGCCCCCTTCGCTCATATTCGAAGAGTTGCCCAGTGCTATCATGCCTTTGCAGATCAGGCCACACTTATCCAGCTCCAAAGACAGTGCTTCTTGCTATGGGGTATGTCGCCTGATGGCAAAGAGCTCCTTTTTGGATGGATTGGGTCGTACGGGGGAATGACAAAGACAATGCAGGATGGCGCTCCGTCCATCGTCCCGAGGAAGGTGGCTCTTAAAATCATTAACATCGAATCAGGGCAAGAACGCCAAATTGCATCCGCCTACAGAAACTGTGCGGCCTGGTCCCCGGACGGCAAATACATCGCATTTAGGGATCCCAATCAAAATGTTTGCATCGTTTCGTCAAAGGGGGGACAATCCAGGAAAGTCGCATCTGGAGCTTGGCCACAGTGGTCGAAGGATTCCCGTCGTCTTTACTTCAAGATGCATGAAGATGTGTGTTTCATTAATATTAGCGATCCGGATCCAATTCCTGAAAAACTGATAACGTGTCCGGGCCTTTTTGTCATCAACGAAGACGCAAACTGGATCGCTTATGAGAGATCCATTGGAATCAGCATCGTGGATCTTTCTTCGGAAGCACTCCTCCATCAAATCCGCTCACCCTGGCCGATGAGCCTGTGGCGTTTGAGCTTATCTCCCAACGGAAGAGAATTGTGCTTTAGGGCCTGGTGGACCCCGGCGAATATAGGCCCACTTGTTCTTGATACGCAAGATATGCAGCTCTACCGTGTCTTTGACTACCCTGTTGACAACCTCTTTCGATCGCAGGATGGCTCGAAGCTTGTCGTTGGTACTCGCCCTAAGACCTGGATGATGGAGGTGGACCCCAATATACCGATTTGTCAGGCGTTTGGACAAAGGATAGCGGGCAATGACCTGATTTCCGAACAGATTGAAAGAAAATCCCGGGCCATCGCGGCCGATCCGCTGTATCCGGAGAATTATCTAGAGCGAGGATTGGCCTACATGTCTTCCGGTCGGAGGCAAAAGGCCGAATCGGACCTGCGTCAATTCGACAGGCTGGTCACCAAAGACGATCATCACGTCATTTACAGAATCTTTCTGTGGATGAAAGAATACTATAGAAACGAACTCTATGAGGAAGCAGAATTTTTAGGCCCGTATGCCGAGAAGCTGATGGACCGCTTTCCAGAGGACATATCTTCTTACCGTGATGTCATTGAAAAGATGATTGAGGAAACCGAAAGCACCGGAAAACCCGAAATCGCGAAGCGATGGAGAGCAAAGTTACACGAAGCGGAGGGGAGGTGAGCATATGACATAATAATAACTATCCCAAGAAACCTCAGAATTGCGTATCCTGCATTAAATGTAAAAAGAATCGACAAATCTATTTCAAAGGAAGGAAGAAAGAAAGGAGAAAAAATCATGAAAACTTCTAATCTGTTCATCGTACTGTTTGTAATTACAGGTTTATTCGGGAGCCTAACAAAGGCTGATTTTATCTTCAGCGAACCGACCATGGTGCCGAATGTCAATAGTGACTCTTCTGATAGCTATCCAGAGATATCACGCGATGGTCTGGAGTTATACTTCGTGTCCAAACGGGGTGGTATTTTCGAGAACATATGGATTTCAAAGCGCTTATCGATAGATGATCCATGGAGCGAGCCGGTTAAACTCGATGGCCCCTTTAATGAAAGAACAGCTATATCGCCGTCTCTTTCAGCCGATGGTTTAGAACTGTATTTTGACCGTCATGACAATGATTTGTGGTTGTCGACACGTGCAAGTAAAGGCGATCCCTGGGGTGAACCGGTCAAGCTTGAACCGCCGGTGAATACGAACAATAGAGAATCCCATCCTTGTATCTCGGCGGATGGGCTGGAACTTTACTTTATGTCCGATAGACCAGGAGGTGGAAGTAATCCAAGCAACACGGATATATTTGTTGCTACTCGTCCGACCCAAAACGACCCTTGGGGTGAACCAGTGAAACTTAGTTACTGCGTTAACGGTGATCAATATGAATCTACGCCATTTATTTCTTCCGATGGTTTATTACTCTTTTTCGGAAGAGGATACTCTAAAGGTCATATATTTGTAAGCAAACGTGCATCGACTGTAGACCCTTGGGGGTCAGCAGAATTTTTTGCCCCCGTTAACTCAGGAACTGCAAGTGACGTTTGGGGACAAAGCCCGGGCAATTCCGAGTTTTTCGTATCCTTTTCTGATGGCGACTCGACCATCTATGTTAGTCGCGGCACCTCTGCGATGACCTCTGATTGGAACATATGGCAAGTGGAGATAACACCCATTGTTGATTTCAATAATGACGGCATCGTGGATGCAATAGACATTTCCATCATGGTTGATTCTTGGCATACGAATGAGTCGCTCTGTGATATTGCGCCAGGACCTATGGGCGATGGTTTCGTGGATGACCAGGACTTGGCTGCTCTCTCAGAATATGTGAGTCCTCCACTGACGGCACACTGGGCTCTGGATGAATCGGAAGGCATCGTCGCGGCTAATAGTGACGGTAGTCAGGGCAGTACCTATGATGGGTATATCATGGGAGGAGCAGTATGGGAACCTTCCGGTGGGCAGATTGGTGGTGCGCTCCGATTGGATGGTGTCGATGATTACATCATCGCTCCGGCCGTTGTGAATCCGGCAAAAGAACATTTTAGTATCTTCCTTTGGGTTCAAGGAGGCGCCTCGGGTCAAGCCCTTATCTCGGAACCATTAGGGCCAAATTGGCTCATGTTGCATAATGACGGCCGGTTAATGACGGAGCTTCAAAGTCTTGGTGCATTGGGTAGTCCTTTGCTATCTGATGCAGTTATCAACGATGGCTTCTGGCACCATCTTGGTCTTGTATGGGATGGCTCGTCCAGAAAGCTCTGTTTCGATGGAGTCGTCGTGGCTGAGGATCAGCAAAATGCTTTGGAAAGTCCCTCCAACAGTCTGTATATCGGCGCAAACGGAAACAGCGACGCCGGGACCTTTTTCTCCGGCCTCATCGACGATATTCGCGTCTTTGGTCGAGCGCTGAGTGAAAAGCAAATTAAAGGCTTTGCAAACACCAAATAAAGACGTCTTTGTAGAAACGAGGATTTCGCAAAGACGCCTTATGGAGGAGCATAAGAATGACATTAGATGCTGATCCGCCGTTTCGGTAGAAGGTAGGCCTTCCACCAAATTTGGCTGGAGGATTAAAAAGGAATAACGGGGGGAGAAGGAGAATGAATCATGAATAAATCAATCACACTATATGTATGGGTGGCCTTGGTCACATTAGCTGTATGTCCTCTGTCTTTTGCGGAAACTCCGGAGGAACTCATCGCTCTTCACGCTGCACAAATAGACGCATTGAACGCGCACGATATCGATGCCATGATGTCCTACTACGCGGAGGATAGTATCTATTTTCTTGTTTCACAACCCCCACCCATTCCCAAATCCTATATAAGAGGGGCCTTCGCATCCAGATTTGCGGCCCGGCCGGACTTTCGTATTACCGAGGGGCGCGCCTTCGCCGCCGGCAACGTGGTCATCGAAGAAGCCAAGACCTACTATACGGAACCGGATTCCGGCGCCGAAGTGGTCATTCCTCATCTGTCTATATACGAGTACGAGGGTGATAAAATTATGAAGGTTACGACGTACAATGACAGATTTCCGGGTATGATTGCGACGGGGTTGATCCCCGCTCCGGCGATACCCAAACTGGTTCCTTCCGCCGCAGTACCTGCCCCGGAACCGACGAACCTGTCCCCGATGGAGGCCAATGCTGAATTGATCGCGCGCTGGAACAGCCGCGATGCGGCCCATGTGGCGAAAATGGATCATACCGATTTCCAGATCTATGCAGGCCCTCTTGGCACACATCTGGACCGTGCCGCAATGATGGCCATGAATGAATTGTACTTTACCGCCTTCCCCGATGTCCAAATCGATGTGGTTCGAGTTATCGAGCTGCAAGACGGCTGGGTGCTGACTGAACTCATAAGCAAGGGGACGCATAAAGACGATTTTATGAGTGTCCCTGCCTCCGGATACTTGACGGGTTTACGAGTCGTATGGCTCACCCAATATCACGCGGACGGGCTGGTCGCGGACCAATCTTTCTACTACGATAATTTAACCTTACTCAACCAGATGACCCTGCCACCCTATTCGCTGGACGGTATCTGGATATCGACCATACCGACGCCGATGGGCAACCTTAACCTGACAACGACCTATGCCGCGCAGAATGCCGAGAAGTCCCTGTACAGCGGCTCGCTCGAAGAGGTCAATCCAATGCCGCTGTTGGGGTCAATCTATCCGGATGCCGAACCGTCTAAAGTACTATGGGCCGGCGGGCATGCCGTGATGGTTGGACGCGATCGATACAATGCAACTTACCTTGGATATATTCGGAAAACAGTTTCAACAGAAGCTGCCGAGGGAATTGAAATCATTGGCGTAGTCACCGTCGATGCTCACTTCGAGGTCATTGGGCCTGATATGCTCTATGGCCAGGGAACGGAATCCTGTTATCTGGTGTCACAGGACGCCGACCGGGATGGCTTCCCCGACGAAGACGAGGAAGCGGTTGCCTGCATCCCATGGGGATGGACGGGGAAACGACTGACACTCATGCCGGGTTGCGCATTGACGCCGTAACGGTATAAACTTCCGGTTATACTTATGATAACTGGGCTTGAGGGCTGTGAGAGGGATGCTTGCGGCCCTCTTGTTTTTAGGTTTGTAACTGTTATCCTATCCGGTTTGGCAAGATGACATTATGTTTAACGGAGGGCGGTTCTGGGCAGGTAGAAGATGCCCGGGCCGACGCCGTCGGGGTAAGGAACGGTGCCATCGGCGGCGATGGACACTTTCATCGGCATCACATCCGACGGGGAATAGGTTTCGACGTGCCCGTCGGTGAAGCCGGCCCGCATTCGGATGTTCGGAGGATTTTCCGGATCGCCTTCCTTTGACCAATAGCCTGAGAGCAACCACGTCTCCGGCGTGATTTTCGCCCCCTCGAAAGGTTCGCAACTTCCGTGGGACCAGGGGCTTCGCCAGTGATCGTAGCCGAAATAGTCGGTGACGAGCAGCTTGCTGTATCGTCTGCCGCCGTCCGCCGGGCCGCGAGGACCCCTGAACAGCACTCGGGGGCCGCCGACGTATCCGACATAATTCCAATAGAAACAGTACGTTCCGCCCAGAGGGTCTTCCGAAAAGGCGCCGTCTTCCGGAAAGTCCCAATTGTCGCCGGCGTCCCAGGCCATTTGCAAATATTCGTATCTCTGCGGTGCGTTGGGGCAATATAACGTCCGGGCGTCGGGCATGTAACTTCGCAGGTACTCGCTCATCGCCCGATGCGAACCCGGCGTGCGTTTTCGGGTCCCGGCCAGCTTCGTCGGGTCCGACCAGTTCCAATAATCGTCGGTTCCGACCGTAGCAACGGACTCGGGGTATCTTTCGTCGTTGTCCGAGGCGAAAAGGTTCAGGTTCGACGTGATCTCCCGCTGGTTGGTCATGCTGCGCATCGCCTTCGCCTGGCGGCGAATCCGATTGAACGTCGGCACCATGATACTCATGAGTAACGAGATGATGGAGATGACCACGAGGAGCTCAATGAGCGTAAAGCCCGATTCCACACCACCCATCCGTATTTGTTTAGCTCGAACGCAAATTTTCCTTATCCTCCTGCCGTGCCCAAACTCCATTGCCTGAGCTTGCAGAGCTTACCGACCTTAACCGGTAAATTATACGCTCCGTTTCACCCCTTTGTCAATCAAAAAATGTTTCGTCCGGTAAAAATAATCTATGTCTTCAATAACTGCCTTAACGATAACAACTTAGTTTCCGGTCGAATTGTGATGATTCTATGCGCTACGACCGATATTATCATCAATAACTGCTTTTACTTGCAAAGGGCGTTCCGCCGTAAGCGCCTATATTGATCCGACCTCCATTGGGTTTTTGCTCACGTCCGGGCCCCATGCTGGGATCCCCCGCGTCAATGCAAGGACTGCTGATCATATCATTTACCCATGTTTCGGTGCTTGAAAGATACCTTCCGTTCCTGGACTGCAGATGGTAGTCGCCGCGGTCGGCATCGGCAAATCTCGGATCATCGCTGAAGTTGCCGATGCCCGTCGCATTGGCAAAACAACTATAACGAGCCTCGCAATGAGATAGATCGCCGTTCTCATTATCCCAGAGAATACAGTTGACGATATCCGGATCGGCGCCCCCCCAGCCGACGACGCCATACGTATTGCCGGTGATCGTCAGATTCGCGAGAATGGGCGAGGCACTTTGACAGTAGATGCCTGCTTCGCCGCAACCGGTAATGACAAAATTGCGCACCACGCAATTGGAGCTTTCGGCAGTATAAAAGGAGAAGGCATAGCCGTTCGGAGCCTCGATGACGGCGGCATCACCGGCGCTCTGGATCGTGACCACATTGCCGTCAAGGATCACCTCTTCACGATATGTCCCCGGCCAGACCATAATGATATCCCCATCGAACGCCTTGTCCACCGCTTTGCCGATCGTTTCCAAGGCCTCGGACCGGGTCAGGCCCGTATTGAAATCTCTGCCCAGTGACTGATCCACATGATAGATCGTCGCATCTTCACCCTTGCTGGCTTCGGCGGTTCCCCCATAGGCGCCCATGTTGATCCTTCGCTTACCATTGGGCAAAGGCTCGGCGTGCACCGAGTCCTGGGGATCGCCGGCATCAATACACGGGCTGTGCTGGTAATCGGTGACCCATTGGTTCCATGTAGGATTATAGCGGCCATCTTCCATCCAGGACTTCAAGTGATAATCGTCTCCTCCAGCCGATGCGAACAGAGGATCGGCAGCGATATTGCCCTGGCCCGAGTAGCCGCCTTCAATGTCCGAATAGAGAATCGGACTGCCCATCGACGGATTCTGCAATATGACGGCCTTTCCGCTGTTGTCCCAGACAATGCTGTTACTGACCACGATACTACTGGTTACGGAATGAATGCCCCCGCCGGTCGAATAGGATGAATAGCTTCCCGAGAGGTTGTTATGGGCGATGGTGCAATTGATAATATCCACGGATTCACGGACAGTGTCGGATGAAGACCAGG
The DNA here is from genome assembly GCA_964476475.1 of uncultured Pirellulales bacterium. Classification (GTDB taxonomy): domain Bacteria; phylum Planctomycetota; class Phycisphaerae; order Sedimentisphaerales; family Anaerobacaceae; genus JAFGTG01. The sequence goes on along the minus strand of CAYZAT010000132.1, from coordinate 3,833 downwards.
GGGCCGAACCGATAAAAACGCCGCCTCCCATGTTAGCTGTATTGTTCGAGATGACGCAATTCTTTAAGATCAGTTCACTTGGCGAAAAAGGAGTGCCGCCGGCGTAGAGGCCGCCGCCTTTGAGGGTTCCCGTGGCACTGTTCGAAGCAATCGTACAGCCCGTCATTGTGACCCTGCTCTGCCAACAATACACCCCTCCGCCGAGACTGTCGCGATAGCCCATGTTATCCCGAATTTGGCAATTAATCATTTCAACAACAGAATCTCTCATCATCCCGATCCCGGCCCCGAAGCCGCCGGTTCCCGACGTCCCCTGGCCTCCGGCGCGGCAATCTTTGATCAGGCAATCGATGATCGTCGGTGAGGCGTCCACACATCCGATTCCACCGCCAAGCTCCGCCGCACAATCTTCTATAATGCAGTCAATAATCGTTGGATCGCTTTTTTCGCAGTAGATCCCTCCTCCCACGGGATGCGTCGAACTTGGGTTCCAAATCGTATTGTCCGACGGGAGATCGGAGCCCGTAACGAGACCATTGATGATTTTGAATCCGCGAAGAACAGAGTCCGATTCCTCTCTATCCTGAAAGTAAAAACCTCTGTGACTTCCCTGGCAGTCAATGATCGTCCGATCCGGCCCGGCGGCGCTGCGCACGGTAATGGCTCTGCCCCGAAAGTCAATATCCCAGTTACCGTCACCGTCATAAGTACCTGGAGCCACCTCCACGACATCTCCGTGGCGAGCCTCGATGATCGCCCTCTGGATGGTACTGAAATCCTCCGGCACCAGAATCGTCGCCGGTTCCTCGGATAGTTCTACGCTGAGATCATCAATCAATACCCCGGTTCCGAGAAATGTGATATAACAGGTGCCTCGCACCGACTCCATCCAAATATATTGGCTCCCCGAAGAAAGCTGTCGAGGCGTCGTCCAATTGATCCCATCTTGTGACAATTGGTAGAGAAGGTAGCCCGTACCGGTACTGTAGGTTCTACCCAAGTCAAAACGCAGGCTTCCGCTGAGTGCTCGCTGGGGGAATGTCGAACCTATCGGAAAACGATAGCTTAAGGAAGCCTCCAAGCCATAGTAGCCTTCAAATCCGAGTTCTCGCTGGAATCCTTCTTCTTTATAGTATAAATAGGGCCTGTCTGACGGCGGATACGCTCCCTCCGGCCAGAAAATGGAGTGGTAATAGGTGTCGTTGGATTCCGCGGCCTGATCGGTGCTGAAATTTTCATGATATTCGTAGGCCCAGACCCCACGTGGGGCCAGAAAGACCGCACCGACCGACAACAATGCGGAAGCCACCCAAAACCTACCTGTGCCCCGAAGTCTCATATACGTCATTCGTCTTTCAAAAACTGAACGAAAGCCTCAAACCTTCGCTCAAATCCTCGGCGTAGGCTGCAGGTCAAACGATAGTCCGTCTCCCTGCTGTCCATTAATATCCTCCTCTTTTGCCCTGACCGTCACAGGACAACCGGATTTGACGGGAAAGGTGTGTGCGGCACCCCACCCGCTGATCTATCCAAGAGAACCCTTCGCCAGCTCAATGAGCCATAGCAAGCCCGAGCTATCCTGCAGATCCGTCCGTTGTCCGGGTCCGACTGGAGATACGAATTCCCCACTTACGCCATCAATCGATTGAAGATACGAAAATTTCAGATTCCCCACGACGCCCCGTTCTGTGGAGAATGTCATTTCATTGATCACGTCTGTTGTCAGGTCGATTGTATAAACGACGGTCATTCCCTGGGCCTTGAGCTCCACTTCAGCCACGTCGCTACCCGGGATATGTCGCGTCTCGAAGGGAATCCGCTGCCGGGCCGCGTCGCGACGTACCGTATCGATGGTATGGAATCCGGCCCAGGGCCTGAGCAAACCCTTGAAAAAGCTTCCCGCCCTGTAGGTTCGGACCTGATTGGAAGCCGACGATCGGATATAAGCGTCCCGACCCGTATCTGCGATAGTGAGGTTTCCGATCCGGAGTTTCAACCAGGGGCTATATCGGGCGCTTCTGGAGTAAACGAACGGTATTCTGCCCGTTCCGTAAACGCCTCGCCCATTGATCTGACCCGATACTCGAAAATAGGTCCATCCGCGTTCGTGCATTTGATCCCGGTTATCGACGAGCTTCGCCGATCCCGGCCAGTCGCTTTGGAAATAGTCCTCGTCCAGGATATTGTAATGCCGGATCGCCCACGGCTTCGTCGCTTCATTGGCCTTGCTGCGTTCGGCAACGACCATAAGCCCGCGGCCCGTGGCCTTTACCCGCTCGACATTGTTCGTTCTGCCTTCCATTTGACAAATGAAATCGACCATTCCCGCATCATCGGTGGGAACCGTCATGACGCTGAGATCGCTTTTCCACATGCGATGATTATTATTGTTCACAAAACCCTTGCTGTAGTAATAATTGTTGCGGTCGTTCTGAAGGACCTGCCAGGACGTGCTGCCGCCGGGCGTTTCAGCATTTCCGCGGAGCATAAGAGGTCCGGAAGGCCCTTGCGGGAAATAGTACCAGTATTCTTCGTTGTTGTTCTGAGCAGCGACTTGAGCGCCGGACAGGGCAGCATCGGGATTTTGGGGGGCGTTCCAGGAATTCGAGGTCGTTACCACACCGGCGGTCAATGCCCCGGCGGCCGTTAAGGAAATAATGGCCGTCTTCGTGGTGGCCAGTCCGGCTACACCCGCAAGGACACCGACTTTCAAGGCGGCCGATGAGATCGAGATTTGCGCCGCCGCGGCCTTGCTCGGAGCGGTTATCTTGCCGAATATCATCAGGGCGGCCAGTAACGTCCCTTTGCTAAAGCCGTTACGCGAGAGCTCCTTTTGCAAGGACCTCTTGGCGCGCAAGAACAGCATGCGCGTGCTGAACTCGGTACAGCCCATCGCCTCGGCGATGTCCGAATAAGCCATACCATCGTAACATCGCATAATCAGAACGGCTTTGTATCGCGTTTTAAGCTTCTGCATCGCCGACCAGACGATATGCCTCAATTCGTCCCCAACGAGTCGTTCCAGGCCGTCCTGCCTATCTTTCATAGATTCCCTTCTCTTCGCACTGGCGGCGGCTAAGTTGCGTTGCGTGCGCTCCGTTCTGTAATAGCGTCGAAGCTTGTTAGTGGCGATCCCATGCAACCAGGGCCAAAACCGGTCCGCCTTCTTTAATTTGCCTAGTACTTTGCACATTTCGAACAAGCTCTCCTGAACTATTTCTTGAGCCAACTCTTCCTGCTGCGTCATACGATAAACGTACGTGTACAGGCGATTCTTTGCCTGCCCGGCCAACTGCTCGAGGCACTGTTTATCGCCGCACCGAGCCCGCTCGATCAGTTCGATCTGGTCTAACTGCTGATCCATACCGGGCTCCTCACATCACTACCAAACATAAAAACAACTACCTTTAAGTGCCATGACTCAAAAAAAATGTAACGCTTTTTCAGCAATTCTGCCCAAAAAACGGCTTTTTTTCAGGATTTCTGACCCTTTCTCGACCTATCTCAAAGCTCTTTACAGGAACGCGCGGCAATAAGCGCCGATAAAAATAATCTTTGGAACCCACCCTCCCGGATTCTCATTCCGGGCTTTTACACGACGCCATGCGCCGGCGATCATTCTCCATTATACCAAAAAACGGGCACATATCCAAGAAAGCCCCTGCTCGGAGGAGAGGGTAGGAGAAAACAGGGGCTTGAAGAATGTTATACTCGACATACCTGCCCAGGATGTCTTTCTACCTGTAAGTGCCGAGGAGAATACGATGTGTAACAGTTTTTATGGATTTAATGATTATTTTAATTATAACCCGCCGACGAAAAGAAAGAGCTTA
>CAYZAT010000131.1:0-11297 GCA_964476475.1 uncultured Pirellulales bacterium | reverse complement strand
TATTGAATTCGGCATTGTTTCGGACGAACGATATCGCGGTCTTTCTTCGGGACTTTCACGCCCTTAATGCCGCGTTGCCAGATATTGTGAATGATGCAATTGTAAATGGTCAATTTCTGAACATTCGTCTGTGAATTAATCTTGAAGCCGTTCCACTTGATATTCTGAATCGTCAGGTCGGCGATGGTGACGCCGGAACAATGTGTTATGCCCAGCAACTCTCCGTGGATGCTCGTTGCTCCGTCCAGAATTACGCGCTCGCGATGACCTGATGCGCTGCGCAACGTAACGTTGTCGGCGGCGATCTGGACGTAGCGGGGCATCATGTAGTGCCCGTCTTCGACAAGGAGGGTTTGTCCGGCTTTGGCTTCTCTCAGCGCCTTGATGAGTGTTTGGACGTCCGAGACGACAATCTTCGGCCCCTGGGCAGACGGCAGGGCGGGGGGTTTCGGAAACCAGCTCTGCTCAGGAGGATGGAATCCATGCGTAGAGGCGGCCAGTAAAATAACGTATAAACTCCACGCCATGGTTTCCATAAAGTCACCCAACAACAAAGAATCGAGAACACTTTCAATCAATAGCCGGAATCGCTCGAACCGTCAAGTAAAAATCCGAGGATAAATTGGTGCGTTCTTGATTATTGACCTGGACAGGTTTATATTCTCGTTTAGATACGCAAATCTTTTCCTTAAGATACGACTGTAGGAAAACCAATGTTAAATTTGGAGAGTACAATGAAAGTGACCATTGGTGTAGTGGCGTCGTTTATCTTGATCGTGCAAAGTCAGGTTTTTGCAGAGGCGAGGGATGCCGAAGTGAATCTCGCGGTCGTTGCGGAAGCCTCGACTTCCTATGTATCCGGCGACACTTCGCTTGCGGCGCTGAATGATGAGGTCGATCCCGAAAGCTCGCGCGATCGACGCCGCGGCTCCTACGGCAACTGGCCCAGACGGGGGACCCAATGGATACAATATGAATGGAGTCAACCGATCAGCACGCGCAAGGTGGATGTGTACTGGTGGGATGACAATCGTGGCGTCCGCTTGCCAAAGGCCTGTCGATTATTGTATTGGGACGGTGAAAGTTTTTTGCCTGTAAACAATGCATCAGGTTTGGACGTTAAAGGCAGTCAATTTAATACGACAACATTCGATGAAATACGCTCGTCAAAGCTCAGACTTGAGATCGATTCGAATGAGACCTATTCGACCGGGATTTTGGAATGGAAAGTCCATGACTCGGGCAAATCGCCTGACTTTCCACCTAAAGTTAAGGCTGGTGTTGATCGCGTGGTTATGTTGGGCGGCAAGACCTATCTGCATGGAACGATCAGAACAGTGGCTAACAAAGACGCTTTACCCAAGGTGGCATGGAGCAAGGCCTCCGGTCCTGGACGGGTTGTTTTTGAAAACGCCGGTGAACTGGAGACGGCGGCGACGTTTTCGGCCGTTGGTGATTATGTCCTGAAGTTGACGGCCGGGGAAAGATCGCTAAGTGCATTCTCAACTCTGAAAGTCAAGGTGGAATTGCCGCCGTCTGATGCTCCTTTGGAGATGATTGATACGAAGCGATACACAATCGACAGTCCTTTGTGGAACAGCAGGGCGAAGGCTCTGATCGTGAACTGGATTCCTCATTGCATCAATATGATTTCCAACCCGAATTTGAAGCACGGCGGTATGAACAACTTTATCGACGCCGCCAACAAGCTGGCCGGCAAACCTCACGGACGTCACAGGGGGTACGTGTTCTCCAACGCCTGGGTCTATAACACGATTGAGGCGATGTGCATGGCTCTGATGGTTAATCCCCGGGGAGATCAGGAAATCATGGAGTCACAGAAACTTATGAAAGCAACGCTGGAGGATTGGATTCCAAAGATTCTGGCGGCCCGGGAACCGGACGGGTACATACAAACGTGCTTTACACTGAGCGACCGCGAGCGTTGGTCGCCGAGGCATCGGGGCGATCACGAAGGGTACGTCGCCGGCTATTTTTTAGACGCAGCCGTCGCTCATCATATCGGCACTCAGGGCACAGACCTCCGGCTGTATAATGCAGCCAAACGACTGGCGGATTGCTGGAACGATAACATCGGCCCGCCGCCGAAGAAGGCATGGCACGACGGTCATCAGGCGATGGAAATCGGCCTGGTCCGATTCGGTCGGTATGTGAGCAAGGTGGAAGGAGAAGGAAAGGGCGATAAGTATATCAAGCTGGCGAAATTCCTGTTGGATTGTCGTAACAATGGTTCTAAGTACGACCAGAGTCATGTCCCGGTCATCCGGCAATACGAGGCCGTCGGCCACGCCGTTCGAGCGGTCTATTCCTATGCGGGGATGGCCGACGTGGCGATGGAGACCGGGGACATCGATTACCACAGCGCCGTCATGTCGCTTTGGGATAACATTGTCAACAGGAAGTACTACGTGACCGGCGGCGTGGGCAGCGGCGAGACGTCGGAAGGGTTCGGTCCGGACTACTCCCTGCGGCATAACGGCTACTGCGAATCGTGCTCGAGTTGCGGTGAGATCTTTTTCCAGCACAAGCTGAACCTGACGTATCACGATGCCAAATACGCGGATTTGTACGAGGAGACTCTCTACAATGCCCTCCTGGGCTCTATTGATTTGGCGGGCAAGAACTTCTATTACCAAAATCCTCTGGATGAACGACGGTCTCGCTACGACTGGCACGTCTGTCCTTGTTGTGTGGGCAACATTCCCCGAACTCTATTGATGTTGCCGACCTGGATGTACGTCAAGACCGATGACAGTTTGTATGTCAATCTCTTCATTGGCAGTACCGTAACGCTCGAAGATGTCGCCGGCACGGATGTCACGATGATTCAGGCAACGGATTACCCCTGGAGTGGGAAGGTTTCGATCACGATTAATCCCAAACGCTCCAAAACATTCAGTGTCAAGGTCCGTATTCCAAACCGCGATGTCAGTGAACTTTATACGGCCGTTCCGAATGCAGACGGTATGACTTCGATTTCGGTCAATGGTTCTTCGATCCAGCCGACGATAGAAAAAGGCTATGCCGTGATTACGCGGAACTGGAAATCCGGCGACAAGATCGATCTGGTGCTTCCCATGACGATACAGAGGATTAAAGGCGACGATAAAATCGAAGCCACGGCCGGACAGGTGGCCCTTCGATATGGCCCCCTCGTTTACTGTGCTGAGAGTATCGATCAGGATCTGGACAATGTTCTTCGTGTCGAGGGCGTCTCGCCCTCGAATCGCGGGCAGGATGCCCGCGACACGATTGAGTTGACGACCGAGTGGCGGGATGACTTCCTGGACGGTGTGATGGTCATTAAAGGCAAATGGGCGGATGGTTCGCAGTTGGCAGCCATTCCTTATTATGCACGGAGCAATCGCTTCATGGAAGCCGGTCGTCCTTCACGCGGTGGCGGTCCGCTGATGTCGTCTGTCTGGTTAAGAGATCGATAAACACAAGTCCAATCATAGTGGTTCGCCATATGAGATGATTGTCAACTTGATACGCGGGACCGGTCCGTGGGTGGACTCACAGGAGAACTGGATCGCATTTTCGCCCGTTGAAATCATCGGGATAGCGCCATTAGGTGTGACGTGGCTGATGATTTCGCCTTTTGAGCCATAGAGGACACCGTCGTTGTCTGTGTTGAATTCAAGGGTGCTGCCGGAGTGCATTTCCACAGGAAAGTCAACGGTCTTGCCATTGACGGTCAATTTGGGGTTCTTCACCGCGCAGGCAACCATCGGGATAGCTTTGATCGGACCAATCTGACACGATGCTTGTTTGTCTTTGGGTAGATTGTTGTACCATATGCTCATGGACGTGATCGTGCCGAAATTGATGCTCTCCCGGTAAACATTGTAGAGTCCTTTGCCGTCGTTCCAGACGTAATCGCTCCAACGGCTCGATTCCGTCTCCACGAGCGTCAGATACCTTGGGCCGGTGAAGTCCACCGTGATATACCGATCCGCCACGGCGCCGTAGGAGACGTGACGTGGGCTTTCCAGCCGGATCGCAATGATTTCTCCCAAACCATCGCCTTCGATCCGAACGCCTATTGTCTGATGCTCTCTCAGGTTGATGCACGGCTCAAACGTGCGGTCGAGCCTGGCCCATGCGGCATTGCGCGGAACCTTGCCGGAATTGGTTGCTCTCAATATCGCCGATGTTTCGTCCAGCGAGACGGTCACGCCATTGGCGGCGCGGGGTGGTCCTGAAAACTGTTGCGGTTTTGAAAGGTCGGCCAAAATGATATTGTTCACGTCGTCATATGATCCGGCGGACATCAGGGCTTCGAGTCGAAATGCCACCGGCTGCTCGCTGAAAGGATTCTTGACTATCCAGGACTCGGAGCATGAGACTTTATGGGAATCATAATAAGCCCGGCGGAATCGCCATTTGCCGGTCTTATCTTGAAAGAGTGAGAAATCCTTTCCCGGCTCGCGCAGCTTTACTCTGATATTTTCATCGAACGCCTTGTCTCGACGGAGTTCCTCGCATGTGCGCAGGATATCCACTGCCCGTCTGAATAGTGGAACGGTTTCGAGACGCTTGCGGTCTATTGCGCCGGTCAGGGAAATCCCCGCGTCCCAACCGATGAGTTTGGCGCCCAAATATTCAATCACGTCGGGATAGGTCGGCTCGGCTTGTGGCGGGTTGAATTCCTGGAAGTTCCACCAGCCCAGATGCAGAGGCAGCAGAAGCGAGCCGTTAACGGAAGCGGCGTGGGCGTCAATGAAACGCTTGTGGCCGCGTCGCGGATAATCCCACGCTTGCCAGCGGGTGCGAAATTGCCAGAAGTGGTGCCACATGGCACTCATTTCCATGCCGACGGGCTTGTTGAGGTGCTTCTGGATTTCAAAAATGAATTTGTCCGCCCAGTACCAGCACTCCTGCGAACCGCGGAGAATACTACTGCCGTCGATGGCGTCGAGATAGATTCCGTCGAAGTCGCATTCGTTCACGATTCGGGCGTGATTCTGTGCTATTTCCTCGAAAAGCGACGATTCCACGTCCGGCACGAGAAGACCGAAACATTCTTTGAGATGACGTGCTTTCGTTCCTTTTTCATGAGCGCTTGCTTTCGTTCCAAACGCGCCGCGCTTGAGTTTTGTGAATCGCCACGGCGGTTCCTGGCTGACAGCACCGAAAGTGATCAGCTCGTCATCAACGTGGAGTATGACGCTATTGTGCTCGAAAAAACCGGTAATCGTGTTCATACCCTTTGTGGACTCGTTGACTGAGATTTCCGTCGTATTGGGATCAATAGCTTCTGTCAGAGTAAACGTTCGGAAGGCATCAAGCCGTTTGTCGGGAACGGGAGTCACATACTTGGATCTTTTATCGATGAAGAATGCGTACGTATGGAAGATAGATCCGATCCCGGCATCGTGAAGGCGTTTAACAATGCGACGATACGTATTCCATCCTTCGGGCCATTTCTCAGGATTGAGTTCGAAATCGCCGAATCGGAAAAACTTCCCGCCGCCGTGATTGTCGATCTGGGTGACGCCGAGGCTCTTGGCCATCGCGATCCATTCGTCCACGTTGGATTCCGTAAGGGAGCCGAAATTAAACAGATAGGAGCCGTGATTAAACGGAATATCATTAGCCCACGGTCCGGCAACGGTGCAATGGGACATTTCATCCGCCTCGACCAGCACTTGCTTGAGAGTCGTCAGCATCTTCTCCGTCGGCGTCGCCACAAGAGCGACTTTGGCTCCTTTCATCTGGAACTTACTGTAGCACGATGCCCACAAGCTTGTTTGAAGTGCAGGGAGTTGTTTGACGTGAGTAAACAGATTGAGAGACAGTGCGCATGAGCCGAATGGCTCGGTAGGGCGCGCCTGCAGAGTCAGCGGGACATTCAAAAAGGTGAGGGATTCGATATGGTCACCGTTAACCGATTCAACCGTGAAGCGAATATACGAATCCAGGGATTCGACGTGAAGATTCGCTGTTACGTTTGCCCGGCCGAATTCGATTCTCAGCAGGCCATGATCCCATTGGACCGAGGTTGAGGGATATTCTGTGCCATTGCATCGAACCGATGCACAAACTGACGGCGTATCTCGTTTGAGATAGTCGGTTCCTGTTGCAAGATCGAGGAATCCAAGATTCCTTCCCTCCGGGGATATAGTATAGCGCACGTGTGCGTTTTCAATGATGACAATGGGCTTTTGTTGTGCATGACCCGCCGAACAGCACAATGTGAGCAAGCCAAGGACGATCCGTATGGTTCTCATAATCTCTCTCCAGTGAAATGCTATCTATCGTGACAAGCGCCACGGCGCCCGCATAGCGCGTGATAAGTGCCGGTCGGCCGTTTCGTCATTGATGAAGTGTTCTGTTGCGGGATGCCACCGCAGTTTCCGGCCTAACCGGGCGGAAATCTCCACGAGATTACACGTTGTGGTCGCATGATGCCCGATCTCGGCGGTGGCCGCGGTAGGGCGGCGCGTTTTGATGCAATCGAGGAAATTGCGATGAGGTCCCGGGCTGGTGTACAGGTGAATTTCGTTGGAACCGATCACGGATTTCAATACATCCACGGGCTGAGCGCTTATGGTCCCGCCTCCGCTGATGTGAATCCACCCCTCTGTTCCGACGAAGCGGATACCATCGGGATGCGGATTGCCCTCGCTGCTGTAGCTCATCTGCACGCCGTTCTCGTAGATAACGTTGGATTGCCAGGCAATCGCATCGTCGATGAGGCCGTCGGCGGGGATATGAGCCGACAACGTGTGTATTTCGACCGGCGTGATCTCGTCGCCGATTCCCCATTGGGCGATATCGACAAAGTGCACGCCATTGCCGCTGATGAAGCCCGTGGTGTAATCGGAGATATAATACCAGTAGCAGTTCTCATTCCCGCGGGCGACGCGCTGGGGGCAAAAAGCGGCAAAGGGCGCCGGGCCCAACCATAGATCATAGTCAAAGTCCTCAGTCACCGGCGTCGTGGGGAAGTGCTTTCCCGCCTGAATGCCCTTGTTGATTCCAATGATGCCGACTTCCACGCGTTTGAGCCGGCCGATCCGGCCGTTGCGAACCAATTCGCAGGCATAGCGGTAGCTGCCGCCGGACCGACGTTGGAAGCCGGTCTGGAGAATCCGGCCATAGCGTGCGGCGGCCTTGACGACACGTCGGCCTTCGGCGACCGTACGTGTGAGAGGCTTCTCCAGATAGACATCCTTACCGGACTGCATAGCTTGGATCGCCAGTGCAGCGTGCCAGTGGTCCGGCGCACCGATACAGACGGCGTCGATATCCTGCCGAGCCAATAGATCGCGAAAGTCACGATAATCGGTGCATATGTTACTTCCGTAAGTCTGATTGATGTGATCCCGGAACGCCTCACGCCGGCTTTTCACCGGGTCGCAGACCGCCACGATACGAGCATCTTTCTCGGTCAGAAAGACCTTTCGATGGTGTGTATTGATATTACCCGTGCCGATCAGGCCCAACGTGATGCGATGGCTTGGCGCTACCGCGCCGTCGTTGCCGAATGCGGCCGATGGAATGATGCTCGGAAAGCCTGCGAGACTTGTTATACCAAGGGTCGTGCTCTTGAGAAAGTTGCGCCGCGTTGTATTGGACTGGTCCATGGTCCTTACTCTTTCAAAATAAAAAAGTATATTATCCTCCGGTGTTTTCGTGTTCAAGTTCCATTTGGAAGATCATGCTGGGCAAATCCCTGGGAATTCCTTAGATGCTTTGCGGATCGGACGTTAAGATGGAATGAAAATGAAACCTTTTGGCAAACGTAAATATCGACGGCACCTGGTCATCGTTCTTCTGATAACGATGGGTATTGTGTTGCTCGATCCCGCTCGATTGCTGAAAGAAAAGGAAGGACCGAAAGTCATCGCATTTGTTATCGATTCGGCGTCCAGTATGATGAAGAAAGAGCGAAGCCTTCTGGACCTCTTGGAAAATCTCACTCACGGGCAGGTTGTGTGTAACCTGTTGAGACGTTACGGCGAACCCGACGAGCTTCGCTTTCAAAATGTGGACGATGCCCAGAGCGCCGTTGATAGTCGGAAGTATCTCGACGCGCTTGCCGGGGTGAACAGCTATCTTCGAGATAAGCCGAGCAATCGAGTTGTCGTCAACATCAGTCTCGGATCATATTCACCCAAGCCGGAGGAGACAAGGCTGATCGAGGCTATGCTTAAGCAGGGGGCTATTGTCGTCGCCGCTGCGGGCAACGACGGGGTAAAGGATTCGACTTATCCGGCTGCTCTGGAAGGCGTCCTTTCTGTGGGCGTTTCCAAGAACGGCGTTCGCGCGGCCTACTCCAATTATGGAAAAATAGATTTTTTTGCAGAGGGAACCTACCAAACGTACCAGGCGGTGAGTCTTCCTTCGGACACCGGCATGGAAAAACAGTCACGTGTTGTCAAGCTCAACGGCACGTCGTTTGCCGCTCCACGCGTGTCGGGGCTGATCGTGAAGTTGCTCCAGCTCAAGCCTTCACTTGAGAAGCAACAAATCTTGGGCATCCTGCAAAATACGTCCGGTAGTGTACTCGGTTTCCAGCAAGGTTCCATCAATCGCCTGAATGCCCTGGCGGCGATTAGTGACCGATATGCCGTCTTGAGGAGGGCAAGGCAAATCTTTTTTATCGTCCTCGAGACAATGAGTCTTATTGTTCTTGTTTTTGTCGGGTTGATGATGATCATTCCTTTGCCGGAATTCGCGTTCAGGGTGCTGTTTCCCTTCCGCTGGACTGCGATAAAGATACAAAAAATCGACCGACTCATGGCAAACGAGATAAAATCTTCCAGGGATATCCGATACCTCATTAATTGTTTGTTTCCAGGCTATGGTGAATTATTTGAGAAGGCCGGCGCAGCATTGCGTGACATCGGGGAGCCGGCCGTGAAACATCTTATCCGAGCCTATCCGTATAAAGCCAGTAATGAATTTGGTGATTTCAAGACGTGTGTGCACGACCTGATCGAAGAGATCGGCGGCCGGGAGGCGGAAGAATTTCTACAAGCCGAACGAGAAATCCAGAACGAGTTGGAACGATGATGAGACGAATCCCGAGTGTGTGGATTGGCAGATTAAATGGGCCGTTGAGAACGGTATCTCATGCTTTTTGGTGGATTGGTATTGGGTCCAGGGGCGCCGGCAACTAACGCATTGGTTCGAGGCTTATCGAAAGGCAACGTATCGGGACTTCCTGAAGGTGGCCATCATGTGGGCCAATCATAATCCGCCCAATACCCACTCTGTCGAAGACTGGCTTCGGGTGACAAGGCATTGGATCGAACATTACTTTTCTATGAAAAGCTATTATCATATCAATGGCAAGCCGGCGGTCTTCATCTGGAATCCGAAAGGGATTCGGAGCGATCTGGGAGGTTCCGGAATTGTTCGGGATGCGTTTAATCAGTCCCAGCGGTTGGCGCGTGCGGCGGGGTATCGAGGAATTACTTTTGTGGCGATGGGCTATGACTTCTCCGCAAGCCATATTCAAGCATTGAACGAAGAAGGCTATAGCAACATCACGACCTACCATGAATGGGGCGACAGGATAGATGGAGGTGTTTCTCAGAAGTATTTCAATTTTGAAACGGTTGTTCAGGATAGTCCGGCCGCCTGGACGAAGAAGGAGGATGCTTCCCGATTGCTGGAATATTATCCGCTTGTCGATACGGGTTGGGGCAGCCGGCCCTGGCATGGCGACAAGTCGATGGTCGTCCAGGGGCGGACGCCGGCGTTATTTGAGAGATTGCTTCGAGAGGCAAAATCATTCTGTGAAATCCATAACAAACCGATGTTAATTCTCGGTCCGTTGAATGAATGGGGCGAAGGAAGCTATATCGAGCCTTGCACGGATTTCGGTTTCGAGATGCTTGAGGCGATCCGTAAAGTCTTTGTAACGGGCGGTCCGGCCTCCTGGCCCGAGAATGTATCCCCTTCGGATGTCGGCTTAGGGCCGTACGATTTTTCCCAATAGCGCTTTAAGACAGAGGCAGCATCATGACTCAGTCAGCCGGCTCAACGTAGAATTCTTAACGCGCGCAACTGGCATGGATGCAGCGATAGCCTCAGTGAGGTGCCGTCCGTCTTTAGCACTGTATTTGTGGCAGCATCGCAGGTTCGACCGGCCGCTGGTAGGTGTATCGTGACATTTTCTTTGGATTCCAAGCCGACGTTGGTCACGGCCAGGTAGGTTCCGTGCTCTTTAGCGTCAATGGCACGCACAATCACTTCGGGATCGGAGCACGCGTCATCCAGTATGCGGCTCGGTAGTGCCGGCAGGGCCAGAAAAGCGGTGTTGAAGGCCCTGACATATTCGGGGAAGCCACGATTGAAGCAATTGCTCGCCAGATAACCAATGTATCGCGGATCGCCGTGGGCCATCGCCCGGGCTTCGCCCAACATGCAATAAGGCCCGCTTCGCTCGACGTCGGCGCAGAAGTAACCGAGTTTGCCTTCCATCTCATTTTCGTTGAGGAAATAATGCCGTATGATAGCCAGACCCGATGGTGTGCGAAACGTTTCGAAGCCGTCCGATGACGAGACTGTATAAGCCTTGTTGAACGAATAGGTGATCACAATTCCATGCGTATCTTTATAGTTCTCCGGGTCAGCTTTGGGGCACGAATGTTGCCATTCCCAATGCGCCCAGGTTGCCCTGTGGCTAAGCAGGGTTTTCTCGTGCGCATTTTCGGCCACGACGGCTTCGAAAGTGGCCACCTTCATTCCTTTGTGCTCTTCCCGAGACGCTATTTTCGACCATGTAGCCGGATCATCGGTTACTATCGGATGACTCTCAAGCGGCCTGCCGGCTTCGCTTGAATCTGTTGTGAACAAGACCACGGCGTCGTCGCATCCATTGGCGCGGAGATGATCGCGAATCTCCCTAAGAAACGCTTTTCGTCGCCCGAACCACCAGCGATAGTATTTTTCGCGCAATTCGGTGTTGGCCTTAAGTTCGTCGCGAGTGACGCTTTTTCTATCGTTGTTCTCGATGGCGAATAGCTGAAGGCACTGATTGCAGAAACTGATCGGCATCTGGCTTGGCCGGGGCCTGAACCACGCGCCGATGAAGTTGGCCTTATCTTGGTGGCGAAGAATCGTTGCATTGAGAAGTTTCTTGACGTCAACGAGTGAATCCGGATCGGTGATATCCAGGTTGGCTTTCTCACACCAAGTGACGTGCGTATAGACTTTGCCGCCGCCGAGCGTGACACATCGCTTTTGCTTGCCTATTCCCTGTGCACCGACGCCGCCACAGTATTCATAATAGGGCAGGACATTCAGATCGTATTTGC
>CAYZAT010000130.1:0-11367 GCA_964476475.1 uncultured Pirellulales bacterium | reverse complement strand
ACTATTGGTATGGATGGCATCCTTACGATTGGTATGGGTATTATCCTCCGGGCTATGTCATTGCCGGGCCGACGTACAATTACTACTACTACAATAAGGCGCCGGAAGGTGAAGAACTCGGCGAAGCGCAGCAGGAGCTTGAAGAAAAACCACCGAAAGAGCCGGCGCCCGAGACGAGCGCAGACCGCTTCTTTGACCAGGCGGTGAAAGCGTTTGACGCCGGAGATTACGCCACGGCCAAACAGAAGTTCCGCGCGGCGATGTCGGCCTCGCCCGAGGATATCGTTCTACCGTTTGCGTATGTGCAGGCTCTCTTTGCCGATGGTGATTATCAGAAGGCGACTGAGGTTTTGCGCGAAGCGATGACGAGAGTATCGCCGGAGCAGGAAGGTGTGTTCTATCCTCGCGGCCTTTATTCCGACGAGAGCGCCCTTGAAGCGCAGATCGAGCAGCTTGAGCAGACCGTCGTACAAAATGCCGAGAACACCGACCTTGAGCTTCTGCTGGGTTATCAACTGGTGGGTGTCAGCCGATTCGATGAAGCCGGTGGATATTTGCACCACGCATCGCTTGACCAAACTAATAAACAGGCCGCTACGGCGTTGTTGGGTGTTCTGGAAAAACTTGAAACGACCCACAGCACGAACAGCGAATCCCAATCCGCGATTCCCGCCGGGCAACCTTAATGAGTTTTAGAACATTCCCATCCCGATAAACGGCAATCGGGATGAGGCTGCCACCCAGTAAATTTGATTCAGAAAGAGCGACAGCCTCAAGATTGGACAATCGATCTAAAGCTTGGGAAGGGTTGCATGCGACATTTTTTACAGAGTCCAGCCATCCCGGTAGGGGGGATTGACGAATTTGTCCGCTTCGGCATCGTTGGTGACCCGCATCTTTTTCACGTCCCAGATCAGTTTGCGATTTTGATTGCGTATCGCGAGAACGCCTAACAGTGCCATCTCCGTGAGGGGACCGCCAAAGTTGAAATTAGCGCTGGCCGGCTTACCGTTCTTACAGGCGAGTATCCAATCCTGATGGTGGCCCTTCGAGCGAGGCAGCGTCTTCTCGGGCGGAGTGTATGCTTTCATCTTGGATTCGGGCACGATCCGCATCCCGCCGGCCCCGTGGGAGCCGTGCATGATGTTGCCGTTCTGGCCGATGAGCAAGGCGCCCTCGCCGCCGATTCTTCGATTGTCCTCCATATCGTATGGCCGTGGGGGACGGAGTCTGCCATCCGACCAGGTCAACGCCACCGGCGGCATCTTGCCCCGGGCCGGGAATTTGTAGCGAACAACGGAGGCAACGGGGTAGGTTTCCTTCATAATGGCCTTGTCGAAATGCGTTGTGGTGGCTTCGATTTCGATGGTATCCGCTTCACCCAACTTCAGTGCCCAAAAAACCGGATCTAAAATATGACAACCCATGTCTCCCAGCGCGCCGGTGCCGAAGTCAACCCAACCGCGCCACTTGAACGGTAGATAAGCGGGATGATAGGGGCGCTGCGGAGCGGGTCCGAGCCAGAGATTCCAATCCAGCTCTTTCGGCACGGGCGGCGTCTCTTCGGGGCGTTTCATATTCACGGCAAAGGCCGCGCCGCCTGAAGGTCGACTGCTCCAGGCATAGACCTTTCGAACGTCGCCGATAGCGCCGTCCCAGACCCATTCGCACATCATCCGAATCTGCTCCGACGAATGTCCCTGATTGCCCATTTGGGTTTGCACATTGTGCTTGCGGGCCGCTTCTGTGATTTGGCGGACTTCGTGAATCGAATGCGCCAGAGGCTTTTCGCAATAGACGTGCTTGCCCATTCGGATCGCTCTCATCACGGCCCCGGCGTGGATATGGTCGGGCGTGGAAACGAGCACGGCATCGATGGACTTGTCCATGTCGTCCAGCATAATGCGATAATCTTTGTATTTTTTGGCCTTGGGATATGCTTTGAACATCTGTGCGGCCCGGCGGTCGTCCACGTCACATAACGCGACGATATTCTCGCTGCTCGTGCCCTTAATATTAGCCCGGGCGCGCCCGCCGGACCCAATCGCGGCAATGTTCAGTTTAGCGCTCGGCGCCTCTCGGCCCAGAACGTAGGCGGGAACAATTGTGACGGCCGCCGAGGACGCGGTGAATGTGCGGATAAATGTTCGCCGGGAAATGCGGTTTTCCTGTTTCATTGTAGCAGAACCTCCAATAGACAATCTGGTCGTTACTATTCCATAAGCAGGTTGAGAAAAATACATCCATCATCGGAGCATTCAAGCTAACATGAATGGAACCACAGCGTCAAGGATATATCTGTGCGTTTGACATTTCGAATCGACCAAACGTATAATCAATCCACGTTATTGACATCTTTGTTCGAACACACTGGAGTTGAATCAACGTTTCAGGAGAAAGGACACGTTTATGAAGAAGACAAATCAAATCCAATGCATTTTATTGTGTCTCGTCGTCATTCTCTGCTTATTGCCGACAACAAATGCTCAGGAGACGCAAGCCCGCAAGGTTCTTGAGGCGACAGGTGTTAAAGGGGGTTTGGTTATTCATGTCGGCTGCGGGAATGGCAAACTCACGGCGGCACTATACGCGAGCGAGTCCTACCTCGTTCACGGCCTGGACGAAGATGTGAAAAACGTTGAGCGGGCAAGGGAACATATTCAATCGCTCGGGCTTTATGGCAAGGTTTCAATCGAGCCGTGGAAATGCAATTATCTCCCTTATACCGACAATCTCGTTAACCTGCTGGTCTCGCATGAGCCGATGAAGGTAACGAGGGATGAGGTGATGCGCGTTCTCGCACCTCACGGCGTGGCATATATTGAAAAAGACGGTATATGGACGAAGATTGTCAAACCGCGGCCTGCAACCATCGACGAATGGACCCATTTTCTCCACGGTCCTGATAATAATGCGGTTGCCCACGATACGGTGGTCGGGCCTCCCCATCATATTCAATGGGTGGGCCGGCCGAAGTTTGCCCGTGCCCACGAGCAGCTCGCCAGCATGAGTGCCTGCGTTTCGGCGGGGGGGCGCGTGTTTTATATCATCGATGAAGCGCCGCGGGTGGATATCCGGCTGCCGTCGCGGTGGTCGCTTGTCGCCCGTGATGCCTTCAGCGGGGTGGTGCTCTGGAAAAGAGCTATGGGCTCCTGGGCGGATCAGTTTCGCAGATTCCGTTCGGGACCTCCCGATCTGGCGTTCCGGCTTGTCGCCGGGCAGGATCGTCTCTACGTTACTCTCGGGATCGATGCACCGGTTAGTGTGCTTGATCCGGCAACGGGTGAAACGCTGTGGGTCTATAGGGATACAGAATATACCCGGCAGATTCTATGTATCGAGGATACGCTTGTTCTCCTCATTGATACGCAGCCGCAGGTCACCGCGCAAACCGAATCTCAGATCAGGCGGGGCTTGAAACCGGCGCCCGGTGAGCGTTTGATCATGGCCGCGGATGCCTCGGCTAATAATAGCCTCTGGCGTAAGAAGGTTGAGTCTTTGATTCATCCAACTCTTGCCGCACAGAAAAACGCGCTGTTCTACCAGACACATGAGAGCCTTTGTTGCCTGGATATTCGTAATGGAGCGCCGCTATGGCGAACCGCGATAGCGCCAATGCAGCTTAAAGGTCATGAAGTGGGTTGGGAATCCCCGACATTAGTTGTTCAAGATGATACCGTTTATTCGGCCGATTTCAAACGAATGGTTGCATTGTCAGTTGAGGACGGCCGGCAGCTATGGGAAGGTTCATCCTGGTCGGGTTACAATTCTCCTCCCGATGTTTTTGTTATCGACGGATTGGTATGGACGAAGGACAAGAGCGTCACGAGGAACGCCTTTGAACCTGCCACGGGAATCCTGAAAAGAGAAATCCCGACAATCAAAGGGTACATGCACCATCGTTGTTATCGCAACAAGGCAACGGATCGCTTTATCCTCCTCGGTAACCAGGGTGTTCAGTTCGTCGATATCAACTCGGGCGAGATTTGGCAGAACTATTGGATCCGCGGCACGTGCCAATACGGCATTATGCCGGCCAACGGGCTGCTTTATGTCACCCCGGATTCGTGCGCCTGCAATCTTACGACAAAGCTAAACGGTTTCTATGCGTTGGCGGCCAACCGGAAACCTCCCGCCAAAGGGCAGAATGACGTTAGATTTGAAAAAGGACCCGCATACAGAAAAATCTCACATTTGAAATCTCAAATCTCAAATGCCAATGACTGGCCTACCTATCGACACGATTCAATGCGAAGCGGAATAACGCGAGCTAAGCTTGATCCTATGCTGAAACCGTTGTGGCAGGTTAAGCTCGGAGGCAGACTCTCAAGCGTTGTCGTTGCCGAAGGCAAAGTCTTCGTCGCGTCGATTGACACGCATACGATCCACGCGCTCGACGAAAAAAGTGGAAACACCCTCTGGAAATATACCGTTGGAGGGCGTGTGGATTCACCTCCCACTATTTACAAAGGTCGGGTGCTTTTCGGTTCGGCGGATGGATGGGTCTATGCGCTGCGCGCTGTTGACGGGCAATTGATCTGGCGTTACCGGGCGGCTCCGGAAGATCGGCGCGTGTTTGCTAACGGGCAGTTGGAATCAGTCTGGCCGGTTCATGGCAATGTGCTTATCAAAGACGGGGAATTAATCGTCGCTGCCGGTCGTTCTTCTTATTTGGACGACGGCATTTACCTCCATAGACTTCATCCGGAAACGGGCCGGCATTCATCCACGACGGTTATGTACAGCCCCGATCCCGAGAAGCGAAGGCAGCCTGCTGAAGCCGGCAAGGAAATGCGGGGCGTGCTGTCGGATATTCTTTTGGCGGACGGAGAAAACGTCTATATGCGACATGTGAAACTGGATTTTGAAAAGGGGACCGAAACGGGAACGGGAGTGCATCTTTTTACGCCGCTCGGTTTTCTGGACGATACCTGGTGGCATCGTGGCTACTGGGTCCTCAACGATGAATTTCTCTCGCACTGGAGCGCATGGTGGAAAGTCGGCAACGAAGTCCCGTCCGGCCGAATCCTCTCTTACAATGCTAATGCCGTTTTCGGGTACGGCCGCGATCAATACGTCAAAGGCAATACGGGCCAGTGGCGAGGCGGGGAAAAATACCAGCTTTTCGCCTATGATCGAAGCGCCGAACAGCAGGGTCATAAGGACACGATACAAGCGTCGTCGCGCCAAAACAGAAGACGAGCACGACAAACTTCTGCTCCAGCGGCGCTCCAATATCGCTGGACGACCCAGGTGCCTTTGTTTGTCAGGGCCTTAGTTGTTGCGGATGAAATGATGTTTCTGGCCGGACCGCCAGACCGTACCAAAACAAAGGAAGAACGCGGCGAGCAGGCGCTTCTACTTGAAAATCCTTTTGAAGTGCTGGATTCATGGGAAGGACGAAATGGCGCTTTATTGTGGAGTGTCTCGACCAAAGATGGAAAGAGGCTTGCCGAGTATAAACTCGAATCCGTGCCGGTATTCGACGGTATGGCCGCTGCGAACGGACGTTTATACATGTCGATGGCAAACGGTTCCGTTCTGTGCCTGGCTAATTGACAAAAGTGCTTAAAAAATCGAATTACAGAATGACGTTAGCGCCTGCAATACCCGCTGGTGCTTTTGCTCATCCGACATGAAGGCTCCGCGGGAGAGTTCAACTTGTACCCAGGGCAGCTCACAGGCATGAGCACGGATGATATACCCCCCTTTAAATGGTGTGTTTATAAAAACTCTATCATCGAAAGTACTTTCGAAAGATAAGACAAGCTTAGCAAACCATGTAGGCGAGCATGTTCCACCTGCATCACTTAAGCAAACATGAGGCCGTTCACAGCCAGGATCAGGACCGATCGGCGGACCGAACTCGGCCATGGTGTGGCAGTCGATGCCAAGTTTAGCCTCGTTGGCTAAAACAGTAAGTTTTTCATGATACGGTCGGTAGTAACGAACAAGAAGCATTCCAATGATTTCTTCTGATAGAGGGCGTCTGTAAACGGGCATTTCCTGACAAGTATGTGTCTTGATAATACCGTCTCGCTGGCGGTCGTTCTCGGCGCGGTTCAGATCGACAATCGCTCGGGCAACGTCTGTTGTGAGATAGGCCGTCACCTTTGATTCCAAAGCATAGATAGTTGCGGCTCCCTCATCGCCGTCGGTGGCAATCTGTTCCGGCGTCAGGATACAAAGATCCTCCACTTCCGGCGGCACAGTCAGGCCGGCGTGGGGTACGGAGATCAGCAAAGGCAGTTTCATCGATCGGGGCCTCTCGCGGATCCGTCGCGTCGGGGATCGGCGACACCGACGAATTGGTTCCCTTCACGCAAGACCAATTGAATACAGCCTAAATAAAACGAGTAGGCTTCGCGAGGATCGATGGTGAAGCCATGACGTTCGAGGGCGACGGGGATATCGCTACGCATATGCGGCGCCTCCAGAGAGACGGCCCCATCATGCGAGCAGTGCATCCGAGGGGCATTTACTGCCTCGAACGGCATTTGTCTCTTCAGACGCAGAAGAACCTGGGCGATGGCCGAGACGATCCGTTCGCTGCCCGGCGAGCCGATGGCCAGCCAGGGTTTGCGTTCTCGCATGACTATCGTTGGGGCTACGCTCGCCCAGGGCACGGCGTTGGGCCGCAGGTAATATGGGTGGCTCATATCCTCATCATCAAACGCCAGCATATAGTTGTTGTATAAAAATCCCAGCTCTGGGGTTGCAACGCATGATCCGTAAACGCGTTCGATGGATTGGGTCAAAGCAACAACATTTCCGACCTTGTCCATCACGGATAAATGGGTCGTATCCCCTGCGGTCCGTATTTGTCGTATTGACATGCGGGCAATATCTTTCGCATAGTCCACACTCAACATCCGCTTCCTCGTGACCTGGGCGTAGAAATTCGGGTCGAAGGGCCGGTCCGTACGATCGCGATTGGCCTGTCGTATCGCCTCCGCGAGCAATACCGCGCCTTCGGGCGTGTCGGCGTTGCGGTATTTCTTTGGAAAATGGCCAATAATGTTCAGTAGCTCAATGAGCGTTCGTCCCGCGCCGGGGGGAGGGAAGGTGACGATCTTTAAATCGTCGAATTCGGATCGGACCGGCTTTCTCTCAATCGGCATGGGGATTTGGGCAAGATCCTCAGCGGTAATCAGGCCTTTGTGAGCCGCCATGTCGTTGCAGATGGTTTCCGCAATCCGACCCGTGTAAAAATCCGCAATTCCTTCATGAGCCAGTCGTTTGAGTGTATTGGCCAAAACGGGTTGTATAAATAGGTCGCCTTCCTTGAAGGTCCGGCTGGCATTTTTCAGAAACAATCCGCCCGATGGGCGTCGTCTTAAGTACCGTTTCACTCGAAGAGTCAACCGTCGTTGCAATTCTGAAACGGGATAGCCGTATTCCGCCAGCCGGATGGCCGGGCTCATGACTTGGGAAAGGCTCAACGTGCCGTATCGTCCTAAAACATAATTCAAGACCGCCGGGGTGCTCGGGACGGTCGTGGCTTTATAACCTCGGCGGCGTCGTTTTTTCGATAACGTTTCAAGCGACGTTCGGTTGGGAGCGCGAGAAGACCCATCCAAAGCGAACGTTCGACGCGTCTGAGCCAGATGGATGAGCATCATGGTTTGGCCACCCAGGCCCGACGCCGCCGGTTCGCAGACGCCAAGGGCAAAAGCCGACGCGACTGCCGCGTCGATCGCATTACCTTCCTGTTCGAGCATCTGGACTCCCGCTTCCGTGGCCAGATAATGCTGGGTGCTTACCATGCCCCGGGTGGAGACGCCAATTTTTTGGGGCTTCGGGACCGCCGACGATTCGAGAGCTTCGAGCGATTTTAAATGGTCTTTGGGGTCGTGCAATGTCATTTTGTGTTGTCCTTCACCAGGAACTCCGCCAAAAGCAGGGTGCGCTGGAGCAAGCTGATTCGCTCGACGGCTTCGCGAGGTGTGTAAAGGTCCCTGGTAACGGGTCCGAGCCCGCAAACGGCTGCGACGGAAGAGGACACGAGGCCACAGACTGACGGCCAAAGAGAAGATTCCCGCCCGAACGGAATGTCCCACTGAGCCGCGACTTCGGCGAGGGATTCTGCGAGGCGCTGATTGGCCGGTCGTTTGGCCATTGGGGGACGGTCGGATAGCTGCTTCAAGTTCCATTTGTATCCTTCTTTGCCGAGGATTTCTTTGATTTGATCTTCGGCACGGTCTGCGACAGATTCTTCTCCATAGCTAAGCATTAACGTGACATCCACGGCGTGAGGCAACAACATTTCAAAACTCGACGTTTTCAGATCGCCGATCGCTATTGCCAATCGTTCCTCCCTGGAGGACAGGCTCGAAAGAGCATCCAATTTGGGACAGAGCCAACGCACCACGTCCGGCTTCTTGCGGAGTTGCCCCAGCCGACCCGGACTGTCTTCAACGTGTAAATGATACCGGCGCCAACCTCGCCGCTGGGTAACGACCTTATTCTCAAGACCGCACGGCCTTAAGACTAACACTTGTTTGGCCCGACCCGATGCCGTGCGAATGGTCTCTGCGCTCAGGCTGCAATCGCGTCCTTCGTCCGTATAATATAATACGCCGATCGGAAGCGAACGAAGACGTCGCAAGCTCTTGAGAGCTTTAAGGGCAGATTCCAACATGACTAACGGCGCCCGCGACAAACCGATGCCTTCTCCATAGAGCCATTCGGGAGTGCGTCGATACTCTTGCACCGAGACGTCATGCCCCAGGGGCACATCGGCGTGTCCGATGATGAGCGTTCCGTCGGTGAATCCAGGGGGTGTTTCCCAGGTCCAGGCGCTTTTGCCGTCGGTGAAAGCGCCCGCTTGTTTGAGTCCGATTTCCTCGAATCCCTCCGAAATTCGACGGATGACTTCCTGAACCCCGATCAGATCGTGGGTTCGGCTATGTCGGTTGGTCCATATTTTCAACCGTCTTTCAATGTCATCTCTTCGTTGCGTTAAAAAAGAGGCGATGAGCTGCCCTGAATCGGCCTCTTCAGTCGATAATCCCATCGGTCGCGGTGTTCCGAAATATCGCGCGCTGGCGACATCCACGAGATGATTGACTAAGGCCCCGAAATCCAGGCCCATTTGTTGGGCGCCTTCGATATACGAACCGAATTCTCCGAGACTGGGTAAGCTGTTGACCTCAAGAATGAATAAATGTCCATCACTATCCAGCCGCATGTCCACACGCGCGCAATCATAACAACCCAGCGCCTGAAACGCTCTCATGGAAAGCTCTTGGGCCCTTCGAGTAAGTTCTTCGTCGATTGGAGCAGGGCACTGCAATTCGATGTTTCGCCCTGACTTGTGCGTTTTATCCTGATAGGTGTAAATCGGGGGACCGTCCTTCCCGAAGAGAAGCTCTACCGGCGAGAACGTTTCCGGTGGATTGTTTCCAAGAAGTCCGACGTTGATTTCTCGTCCGGCGATAAAATGCTCGACCAGCACCGGCTGCTTGAAGGTTTGAAAAATCGCGTCTGCCGCTTCTGTTAGCTCTTCTTTGTTATTGACGATCTTGATGCCGAACGAGACGGCTTCGTTTTTGGGTTTAACGATCAGCGGATACGGCAGATCGACTTTGCTGCAATCCTCCCAAGAATTGAGAACGGTGAAATCCGGTGTCGGTAGATCGTGCTGCTGGAAGATCATCTTGGCCACGACTTTATCCAGCGCCAGACCGTGAGCCAGTGGGCCGGAACCCACATACGGGATACCGACCATCTCCAAAATACTCGGTACGTGAGCGTATCGGGCTTGTCCCTGTATTCCATAGGAAACGTTAAACACCAGGCCCGGGCGTTCTCCCTTCAGGACCCGCGGCATGAATTCTTCAAGACGGTCGATAAGGTCTTTATCACCCTCAAAAGTTTTGACGCGGTGCTTATGCGACCTGAGGGCGTCCGCAATCCGCTTGATGGTTTTTTTGCCGATGCGCTCACGGTTGGGGATTCCAAATAGATTGACAACATTTTGGGAATCCCGATTGTAAACAATCGCTATCTTCACAATTTCACCTTAAGCATCAAGTCCAGTTTGTCGGCCGAGACAATATCTAAAAGTACATTATATTTCCGAAGCATAGTATAGAATCGCCATGCCGGCGTCAAGCTCACCGGTCGGTTAGTATATACTTTCATTTTCCGGCATTGTTCTCCTTGAAAACCCAGCTTCCATTGTGTAAATTGTTCACTTCAATCATGCCTTGATCATTGCATTCCAGGGGGACGTTTTTCAGGATGCACTTGACCAGGAAAGTAGATCAACATGAATGCACTCGAAATTTGTTCTAACGCCAAAAAGAGTTTGTACTGCCGGTCCCGAAGGTTTAGGAATTCTATCGGCCGCGGCGGTGTGGCTTGAATCCGGCAAATCATGGGATTTTCGTGTCCGTGGGATTACCCAGGAGAAGGGATATGAGGAGCGCTTAAGCTGGGTGGATAAAAAGCTGAATGTGGGCGATACGGTGACCTGAAAAGTCGTGGAAACCGAAAAAACGGATGAACCAAAGCGACGGTATCGGATATCATGATGAATTAGCCCATGGGATTCCGCACTCAGGATCGAGTGACCGAGAATTCCTTCTTACGGGTGTTCATTTGGGCTTTCAGGCGGGCGATGATGGACGAATGCATCTGCGAAACGCGAGATTCGGACAAGTCCAATGTTGCGCCGATTTCCTTCATCGTCATTTCTTCGTAATAATACAAAACGATAATCAACCGCTCGGCCCGTGTGAGGCCTTTGGTTAGTAGGCTCTTGAGGTCACGCTTCTGGGCTTCGATGACGGGATTCTTGCTTCTTTCATCCTTGATAATGTCGATTTCACGAATATCCTTTTCACCCTCGCTGTCGCTGTACTTGGTGCTCAAAGAGACGAGGCTGGCCGCGTTGGCATCCCGCTGGAGTCGGCCGAATTCGTCCATGTCCATCTCCAGTTCTTCGGCGATCTCTTTTTCTGTGGGTTTACGGCCAAGATGTGTTTCGAGCGAGTGCACGGCCTTTCCCAACTGGTGCGCCCGGGCGCGGACCAGCCGAGGGACCCAGTCCATGCTCCGAAGCTCGTCGAGAATAGATCCCCGAATGCGAGGCGAGCAGTAGGTCTCGAACTTCACGCCGACGGACGGGTCGAATTTATCAATCGCATCCATCAAGCCGAAAATGCCGGCGCTGATCAGATCGTCCAGTTCGACCTTGTCCGGCAATTTACTGTGCAACCGCTCGGCGCAGTATCTGACCAGGTGCCGGTAGTGCTCCATCAGTAGATTACGGAAATGCTCATCACTGGTTTTGTGAAATTGCTCCCATATTTCTTCGATCGCGATTGTTTGCTCGGTCTTCACAAGCTTTCCTCCATGAAA
>CAYZAT010000129.1:0-11442 GCA_964476475.1 uncultured Pirellulales bacterium | reverse complement strand
TTGTTATTTCCTGGTTCAAAGGATTGTTTTATTACATGACAATCACGCCGAACTATATGAACCTTCAGGAAGGCCCGACCGAATCCGGTGAGCAGATCGGTCGGGAAGATTACAACAGCCGGATCGATACGAGCGATTTTCTCGAACGCCTCATGGGATTCGGCCGGATCATTATCACATTCAAAGATCGAAAGCGGGAGCCCATTTCGGTGCTGGTCTGGAGAATACAGAAGAAAGCGCAGATGCTCGAGAGAGTAAGGGCCAAGTTCGCGATCGACCATATCCAGTCACCGTAGCTCGTGATTAAGCTGGGTTATCGTAACGATATAAAAAGAGCTAACAGCGTCAAGGCGGCCAGCTCTTTGTCTTTGCTGTATCACAAAAGTAGTGTTCTATGGTGTCACGGCCCGGTTGTAGATGCGGACGTCATCGATCAGGCCGGAGAAGAAACTGCCCGGTTCCATGGCGCTTGCAGCGCCGATGAATAAACCACCTTCTGCGGATTCCAGCGTTTCGGCTGTATCGCGAGCGACCTCAACATCATCCACGTAGAGAACTCTTTCGCCGCCATCCCTAACGAAGCCTACCCGATGCCAGTCGCCGTCGGTCACGATCGTCGAGCAAACCAACGGCGGTCCGGCGGGTTTGGCGTTCCGGCCGGTCACTTCCGGCGTTCGAAGGTTCGTTCGCAAGGCTCCATCCGTAGGATCGGCCATCAGCCAGCTCGCGCCGCCTTCCTGGGAGACGATGGTCTGGCCGGGGGCGCCGCCTTTGATCCAGAGGAACACGCTGAAATGGCCCGCCGTAGGATCGAGGATGACTGGCGTGCGGATATAGTCATCCACCCCGTCAAGAAGGAGGGCGCCGCCTGCATTGCCACCTTCGGGCTGCCAGACGGCGCCTCCGTGCACGTTGCTGGGGTAAGGCGCGTCGCCGTAAATGTCGTAGCTACCATGGGCAATCGTCCCTTCGGTCTCGTCGAGCGCCCAGCGGACGATCAGGCCCGGCTCAGATGACCCGGGCATTTTGGGAATTTCCGTGCCCCAGTATTGCATCAGAAGATCGAGGTCCCGTTCATCGATCACGCCATCCGGCCGCGGGGCGGGTCCGATGTCGGCTATAGGATCATTAGCCGCACGAAGTTCATCAAAGAGCGTCACATCCGTGTCATCCACTTTCCAGTCGTCGTTCAGGTCCACCCGTTTGGCTAAGATCATATCCAGTGCCGCCCGTGCATCCACACGTCCCCATCCGTAATAGTCATCTTTGCCCGGCTGGCCCAGATCGCGCGCCGAACGGGTAAGATAATGCCGGATCTCGTGGCTGGTCAGATCAGGCTCCACAGACAGCATTAACGCCACGACGCCGGCGGTAATCGGTGTTGCTGTTGACGTACCGGAACAGCCGCTTCGGTAGTCTGTTTTACTCGCGCCTTCTTCGCCGGAGACATCTGTGGACATAATGCCAAGAGACCGATTGGCTCCTGCTGCTCCGCTCGGTGCAGTGATATCGACCGCAGGTCCAAAGCAGCTATAATTCCGGAGCGTATCGTTTTCGGTCGTTGCTCCGACGGCGATAGATTCTCGAAATCCGGCGGGATTACGAACATTCGTACTCTCGTTATCAAAGTGATTCCCACTACCCCCTAAAACAACACATCCCTTACCGTCGCGCCCCATACCACCGGGGTTCGTGATATCAATTATGGCGGACCGAACGATTTGGTTCGCGCCAGTCCAGCTATTGCTCAGGATATCCGCTCCGTGATCCGCGGCCCAACGGAATGCGGTGGCGGTTTGAGCATTGGTAATCCAGTCATACTCATCTTTCGAGGGGTGTATTCTACGGTGATTTCGGATCGGCATAATCTTGCAGTTCCAGGTGACCCCAACCACTCCGATATAATTATTCCCTTGAGAGGAAGCCAGTCCAGCGCACATCGTACCGTGATTGTTCACATTCCCATTGTCGTCACGTTCGGGATGCGTTGATTCATCATCATCGAGAAAATCATATCCCGGCACAAGGTTATTCACTAAGTCCGGGTGATTGGGATCCACGCCGTCATCGACGATCGCAATCACGATATTGGGATCGCCGGTCGTGATCTCCCACGCTTCGAGGGCGTTGATATCGGCATCAGGTGTATAGCCGAATTGGCCGGTATTGTGGAGATGCCATTGCATCGGGAGATATTCATCATTGGGTATCATGCCCGTAATTTGCGAGACCTGTGGAGCATGAAATTCAGATTGGCCGCAAGGCTTTGGCTGGAACGCCACATTCAGATCAGCCCACTCGATCCAGTCGATCTTATTCAGCGCCTTGACAGCGGAAAACACCGCGTCTTCATTCGGCCCGTTGACCTCAACCAGATATTCCTCGGTGGTGAATTCCATCGGCTTTTTGATCGCACAACCAAGGGATCGACAGATTTGCCGGAGTTGTTCCGCCTGTGTTTCCGCCTTCAAGCGAATCACGATCTCAGGAATGACGGCGACCTTATCGCCATACAATGTGAAAAGCGGGGCGGTGTATAGAGCCTTTCCTTGAACGTTTGGTAGGGTGGGGCTCCCCCCACCATTTTGTTGGACAATCCAGAGGCCTCGTTTGCCAAGTCCACCAACTCGCCTTGCTTGCATGTTCGTAAACAAACCGACGTTTCCATCGGAGGATTTTATCGCTTGTTCGCTGACCGGGAGCTTGACGACATACCCCAGATCAGGTCGGGGCTGATAAGCATAGTCCTTACCCGCAACGGTGATGACTATCGCGGAGGCATCCGGGATCTGCGCCGATGAAAGGTTCACCAATGCGAATAGGCTGCAAAAGACATATACGATATGTGTGATTCTGTAAATGTTGGACCGTTTCATTTCTTACAATCCTTTCTGCCCGCTCGGGCGGCGGAACGTTTGTGGTTTTGCCTGTGACGTGACGGCTCTTTCATAAATCTGGACGTCGTCAATCAAACCATCCCAATAGTAGTTTTTGTGTGTGTCGAGACCCCAGGAGGCGCCGATATAAACTCCGGTTCTGCCGATACCGCCCGATGCACCTGTTGTGTCGGAGGCCACCTCAACATCATCGACGTAGAGCGTTCTACTCAGAGCGTCGTTATTCCAGACAAGGCCTATGCGGTGCCACTGCCCATCGATAATAGGTGCCTCTGAGAACAGGTAATTATCAATCCCGCAGTATAGCGATGTCATGAGATTGCCCGCGATGAAGTCGGCCTGCAGGACGATATCTCCGTACATGCCGGATTCAGAGAGGATGACCTGGTTTGGAGCGCCGCCTTTAATCCAGGCGAAGATGCTGAATGACTGACTTCTACTTGACAACACATAAGGGGCGCTGACGTAATCGCCGGCCCCGTCGAATTGCAAAGCGCCGCCGGCCATACCGCCGTCGGGGAGCCAGACAGGATCACCCACGACATTAGCATCGTAGGTTCCGGTGCTATCGTGCGCTACAGTCCCTTCTGGCTCATCAAATGCCCAATGAGCCGCCAAGCCGGACTCTGCCGGGAACCAATGATCCACAAGAGCATCCAGATCGGCCACATCCACCACACCATCGCCCCAGGCCACGGGGGCGATATCGCATACCGGATCGTCCCGACCCCACGACTCAGCCAGTCGGAGCACATCGTTCAAACTCACGTATCCGTCGTCGTCCAGATCCGCCACAGGGAGGATAGGCACTTCCCATATATCGAGGTTGTTCCATCCCGCCGGCTCGTCGTAAGCATCCGAGCTAAAGTAGAGCGTCGAGCCATCCGCGGAGATCACGGGGCTGTCCTCGATGAACGCCGTATTAGTGGGTCGACCGAGATTCACGGGGCTGATCCACTCCGAATCTTTGTTCGCTCGCATAGTCAGCCAGATATCCGTAGCGCCAACGCCCTCCGGCCGGGCTTCGCTATTCCAGTAGTCAGTGAAAAACAGCAAAAGGCCATCGTGTGAGACGGTCGGATTCCACTGGCAAGCCTCGCTGTTGATGGCCGGATCGAGACGAACGGGAGCCGACCAGAGAGCCTCTATCGAGTCGCGATGGGTCACGTATAAGCTTGATCGATGCTCGCCGTTTTCCTGGCCGGATGTGAAGTAGAGTTCCAACCCATCCGCCGAGAGGCTCGGCGTGACCTCATCAGCGGCACTGTTGACAAGTGGACCGAGATTCTCCGGCTCGGACCACGGATCGTCTGTGGTCTGCCGCCTGGCGATCCAGATATCCGCTCCGCCCTGGCCATCGGGTCGAAACGAGGTGAAATACAGCTCCAGGCCGTTGGGAGAAACGGCCGGGCTGACATCCTCGTCCGGGCTGTTGACCAGTGATCCAAGGTTCTCCGCAGGATCCCAGTCGTCGCTGGTCGTTTCGCGTGTGGATACCCATAGATCGTAGCCGCCGAGCCCGCCAAGTCGGGTTGAGGCGAAATAGAGCGACAAACCATCGGCGGAAAGGCATGGGCTGTAGTCGTCGCTCCAGCTATTCACCATCGGTCCGAGCCTGGCCGGCACCCCGAAGGTGAAATCCGCCCTCACGCCCTCGGCTGGATAAAAAATCAGGTATAGTACCAATGCAATGAGTGGAAATTCGACTTTTGAACGGTTGTGGCTTCTCATGTGATCAGATCCTTTCTGCCCTGAGGGCGAACAATATGCACCTCGAACGACGTCAAATCTAATGGGGATCGGAAGCTCGCCCTCGCTGGCGATATTTCCGATGCTCCTCACATAACAGCGGGAAAACTAATCCGTTATAACGCAGAATTTAAAAAAGTTTTAAAATTTTGAGTAAAAATATACGCATCAAATCAAAATAATTGGGAATTATGATTGCTGGGAATCTCACGAAATAAATGTGGTTTTCCCGTTGCGATTATTGCACCCAGCCTTAGGGCTCAATTAAGCAATTTGACGGGTCAGATGGGAGGATGAGCGCCGTGTGATTACAATCGATGTTGACGACTTGATTTATTCGTCGATCTTCGGGCAGGACATTAAGTAGTCCATGCACGCGCTCATCTTTGCTGTCGCGACGGCGATCGTGTTGTCGGCGGCGCCGTAATAGAGATGGATTTGATCGGACTCTTCGTGGACCGTTGCCCCGGTGGGGAAGACGACGTCGCTGACGTCGCCGATCCGCTCATAGGGAGCGCTGGGACCGAGGATCCATTCGTCGCCCCGGCGGAGGACCTTCCACGGAGAATTTAAGTCCAGCAGGGCCAATCCGACGCGGTAAATGGCGCCCGCGGTCGTGTTGCGCACGCCGTGGTAGAAGAGCATCCAGCCCTGCGGCGTCTCGATGGGCTGGCAGGCCAGTCCGACTCTCTGGCCGTCCCAGTAGGCGTGACGGGTCATAATGAGCGGCCGGTGGTCGCCCCAGTGCTTGAGGTCGGGGGAGAAGCTGATCCACATATGCGCTTCGCCGCGTACGATAGGCCGGTGGATCAGGGCGAACCGCCCGTTGAACCGGCGGGGGAACAGGCAGGCGTCTTTATCCTCCGGCGGCAACAGGGAGCCGAGGCGGGCGAAGGTCCTGAAATTCTTGGTGATGGCCAACGAAACGACGGGACCGCCCTCGCTGAAGGAAACGTACGTCACGGCGAATTGCCTCTGCTCCTCGAGCCAGACGATACGGGGATCCTCCAATCCCCACCGTTCCTCTCGGGAATTCTGGTCCGCTTCGAGCGTGGGGGTCGAGTCGATCTCCCATTTCGTGAATCCGTCGGCACTGCGCGCGACCGTCAGATGGGAAAAGCCCCGCATATCTTCGACGCGCACCAATAACAGGGTTTCTCCATCAAGCCTTGCGGCGGCGGGATTAAAAACCGCGTTGGTCGCATACGGCCAATCCTCCGGCGTCAGGATCGGATTGCCCTCGTATCTCGTGAATAAGTCGTGTGCTTTTTTTTGTCGTAAAAGCTCGGGCATGGCTTCGTTTCTCCGAAACGTCAAAAGTCAGTATAAGTCACTTATGTCTTTTAAGAGCTTGGGTCGGATATCCCAACCCGAACATGTCTTAACATAATCGGTAAGTTAAGCGTATTCAAGTAAATCAAAGTGAAAATTTTCGATACCGGCGTCAAAAAAAGTACTTTCTGTCGGAAGAGCTGAAGAATCAGGATGTAGATATCGTCCTATACACTGTCTTTTCCCCGGGCGCTCAGGCTTTGATGAGCTGGGTTTCGTACAGGCTTTGATATAACGAACAGGTTTCGATGAGTTGGTCGTGCTGGCCCTGGGCGACGATTTGCCCCTCGTTCATCACCACGATCACGTCGGCCGTAATGACCGTGCTGAATCGGTGGGCGATGATAAAGCTGGTTCGGTCCCGCATGATCTCCTCGATCGCATTGTGAATTTTGGCTTCGCTGTCGGCATCCACCTGGCTGGTCGCCTCGTCGAAAATCAGGATCGCGGGGTTCTTCAAGATCGCCCGGGCAATGACGATTCTCTGCAACTGGCCGCCGCTCAGGCCGGCCCCCTGTTCGCCGATGAGGGTATCGTACCCTTTGGGCAGGGGAGCGATAAACTCATGGGCGAAAGCGCGCTTGGCCGCGGCGACGATTTCTTCTCGGGTCGCGTCCGTCCGGCCATAGGCGATATTGGCCGCGATCGTATCGTTGAACGTGACGACGTTTTGCGTGACCATGCCAATCTGGCTTCGCAGACTAAACAGGGTCGCATGGCGAATGTCTTTGCCGTCAATCAGCACTTGCCCCGAATCCGGATCGTAGAATCTCGGTACGAGATTGGCCAGGGTCGTCTTGCCCGAGCCGTTCGGGCCGACGATGGCCACGTTGTGTCCCGCCGGAACGGTCAGATTAACCTCTTTGAGTACGGGACGGGTCGTCCCTGGGTAGGTAAATACGATATTATTAAACTCGATGTTTTTCTTTAACGGCCCGAGCTCTTCCGCTCCCGGCATCTCCGGTTCGAGGGACTCGTCCAGCACGGCGAAGACACGCTCCGCGGCGGCGTTCGACATTTGCACCTTGTTCCAGACATCACTGCTTTTGCGGATGCACTCGGCGGTGACTCCCAGGGCGATCAGGAGTCCGAAAAAAGAGCTTGATTTCATGTTGGCGTTGACGACCCAATGGACGCCGACCAGCAGCGCCGCCGAGCCGGCCAGCATGCCGAGCACTTCCATGACGGGGCTGGTCGCGGCATCGATCTTCGTGATGCGCAGCAGGCGCTTGAGCAGCTTCGCGTTCACCGCTTTGAAGGCCGAGGTCTCCTGGTCCTGGCGGTTGTAAACCTTGACGACGCTCAGGGCGCCGACGACGTCTTCGAGCCTACCGAGCATGGCCGCCGTGCTGATCAGCGACTTTTTCATGCCTCGCTTAATGCGTTTGCCCAAAGCGGCGCCGAATCCGACGGCGGCGGGAGCGGCCGTCAGGAAAATCAGCGTGAGTCTCCAGTCCAAAATGAAGGCAAGCGTCAGCGTGCCGATGGCTTCCATGGGTTCGCGCAGCGCCTTGCCCAGCAATATTTTCACTGAATAGGT
Source organism: uncultured Pirellulales bacterium (assembly GCA_964476475.1). GTDB lineage: Bacteria > Planctomycetota > Phycisphaerae > Sedimentisphaerales > Anaerobacaceae > JAFGTG01. Next base: position 3,924 of record CAYZAT010000129.1, on the reverse strand, counting down.
CACCTGGAGGGTGTCGTTGACGATCCGGCTGACCGTATCGCTGGTCCCCTCCTGGGAGAAGAAGCCGATCGGCATCCTCAGCACGTGGGAAAAGACATCGTTCCGTAAATTCGCAACGGCGACCTGAACCACTTTTTCCGCGAGGTATTTCTGAAAGAACATGGCGATACATCGTAAAACGGTAACAACGACCATCGCGAGGATGATGAAAACGATGACGCGTTGCTTACTCGACTGCTCGGCGCTGCGTTTGACGATGAGACCTACGAGCGATTGAGCGGTATCCGCATAAAACGGTTTCGGCGGCGTGGCCAGTTGGAATTCCGTCATGACCGGTATGCCCGATTCGCTTTCCCGCTTAACCTGAAGTTGCAGTTGTGTACCGTCGGCTGTCGCCAGGGCTTCAAGCAGTTGTGCCCGGGTCATTCTCGTTGCGTCTTCGCCGGTCGGCAAATCCCCGATGCCGACAATCTTGTCGTTGACGTGCAAGCCGGCTTTTTGGGCCAAACGCTCGTTTTTAACAAGGGTGACCAGCAAATGATACGCGATATCATTGTTGGGATCCGCTAAAAAATCCGGCGTCTCGGGGACATGGAAGTCCATGCCGTACCGCCAGGTACACACGTTCCGATCCACCCAGCCTCGCAGGCCCTCTTCTCCCATCATCACCTTCAGCAGGGGTACAATCGTCGCAAAACTCAACGAAAAGAGAATTCCGATCAGCATCGCACTGACGACGACGGCGATCAGGCGGTGCCATTGCGGCCAGACATAGACAAATATGCGTGTAAAAGACTTCTTCATTATTTGCTTTGCGTTCTGTGTATCGAGCAGACTGTTTCACCTTACGTCGGCTTCGTCATGGAGATTTCATGAGCCTTTTGCGCGATACGATATACACCATTCGGCTTTCACTTCGGTTCCACTTGGAAACAGTCGCAAAACAATACCACACGGCGGATAGGCGGTCAAGGGTAAAGCTTCTTGACCTTTCATGCTGTTTTTGTTAGTTATTTGAGCTTTTAGGAAGCCTTATTATGAAGATAGACACGTTGATCCTGGGGGCGTATGAGACGAACTGTTACGTTCTCCGCAGCGATCATGCGGCGAAAGACTGCCTGGTCGTCGATCCCGGCCTCGACGCCGGTTGCCTCATTGACTTCCTCGAAGAACAAGAGCTGAATCCCGTAGCGGTCGTTCTCACCCACGGTCATATCGACCATATCGCCGGTTTGGCGGCCCTGCGCGAGCGGTTTGCCGGTACGAAGGTTTATATCCATACGCTCGATGCGAAGATGCTCACGGATCCGTATGCGAATCTATCCGCCATGCACGGGATGGCGTTCACCACAGAGCCCGAAGAGGTGGCTTTGAACGAGTCGGACGTCATCGAGCAGGCCGGCATCAAACTGCAGGTCCTTCACACGCCCGGCCATACGCCGGGTGGGATCTGCCTGTATTCGCAGGAGGAGAGCGTGGCGTTTGTCGGCGATACGCTCTTTGCCGGCTCCATCGGCCGGACCGATTTCCCAGGCGGCAGCATGCCGAAGCTACTGAGCAGCGTTGAAGAAAAACTCTTCACCCTCCCCGGCGACACCGACGCCTACCCCGGCCACGGCCCCGCCACCACCATCGCCCGGGAAAAAGCCCACAATCCCTTCTTTCAGTAACATCGAAAAGTAACCTGCTCTGTTTGATCGTTCAGTTGAGCTTGAGATTTATTTCATATTGTTCGGATATCTTCTTTGCCGGTTCCCGGAGTACCGGGTTTAACTTGATAGCTTTGAATAAATCCTTTTTAGCTTCTTCAGGTTTTCCTAATTCGGCATGAACCTCTGCACGGCTCAGATAGACCAGGGTGTATTTCGGATCAATCTTGATAGCTTTTTTATAATCTAAGATCGCCCGTTCAAGCTGACCTTTCGACTGATAAGCCAATCCCCTGTAGTAATAGGCGTTCGGGAATTCCGGGTCAATCTCGATGGCTCTGTTATATTCAAAGATCGCCCAGTCGTATCTACCTTTTGCCTGATACGTACGACCACGGTTGATATATGCATTCACGTTTCTTGGATCGATGTTGAGGGCTGTAGAAAAATCCACCATAGCTCGGTTGAACAGGCCTTTACTCAAATAAGCATTACCTCTATTGTTATAGGCTGTCGTGAGTTCCGGATCAATCTCGATGGCCCGGTTATAATTCAAGATCGCCGAATCATACTCGCCTTTTCTATTAACGAGGGTTCCCCGATTGTTGTAAATTGCGTAAATAAGTAAATTTTTATCCAATAATTGAATTCTGCGATGAATTCGCAATGGATTCGTCCTATTCTTGAGCTCCCAAGCGTTGCCAACCTTAACGAAGTGGTTCTCCAGCGTAAAGACATTACTCGTGGCATTGAAAAACATCGCCGCGTCGGCCATGACGAACCGATCGTCGAATAATGCAACGATACAGGCGATATGTCCTTCATTCGGATCATCGCTCTGGGGCGGGTAGCGATTCAAGACATTAATAGGCTTGACGCAAAGCCCAATCGCACTTCCGATGATGAACGTCAATTGCGAAAAACCGACGCAATTGGTTTGTCTGTTTTGGAGGATATTGGATAGTTCGGATGCGTTTTTGTCAAAGTGAACGTTTTTTCTGATCGTGAGACAAACATCTTTTAGAACGCGGGCTTCGATTTTCGCAACGTCCTTTTGGGAGATCTTACCTTCTTCAAATTTTTGATGGGCGTTGGCAAGTCTTTCCTTCCAACTCGCGAGAGCGGGACGTCTTCGCGAACTTTTCCAGCTCATGACCATCCGGGCAAAGTTTTCAGCCACGTCATCAGTATAGTCCAGGCTCTTGACCAACTGCGTTATCCGTTCCGATAGTTCATCGTCGGTAGAAACGGAATCGGAGACCCCCGCTGGTTTTTGGGATTGAATGGATGTCTCCGTATTTGGAATGGCCGTTCTTGGATGACCGAGGATCAGAGCAATAACGATTATTGCCAGGATTGTTCCTTGAGAAGTTATTCTGAATGTCACAATGGTCTTCATTGCATATAGATTTTATGGACTTATTATAGTGAAGATATAATCGCTCACGCTATATTTGACACACCAGACGTGGATACCGTCGATAGTATCCGTTTCGTACATGATTCCAAAGGCAAGATTCGCTTCCCACAAACCCTCACTGATCACAAACGGATCATCCAGGCCGGATGCAACCGCGCCAAGTTCATATACGCATTCCTCGTCCGTATCCTGATTCTCTAAATCGAACCGTATCAGATTCACGTCCGGGTTGACCGGGGGCTCCCACTCTATCATTAAGGGACAAGCCAGGCGGTCCTGATGTGCGAAACTCGTAAAGGTCGGTTCCTGTACGACCTGCGGTATGGGATCATTCGTACCGGGTATCCCAAACCATGCGGTTGTTTGCTCCTGACGCCCGTCGCCGTAGTGGATGATAATCGTGTAATCTCCGTCTCCGTAGGCATCCAGGCTATCCGGATCGTCGAATTCCGTATCGAAATACCACTCGTACGCGCAACGCTCAATCTCATATTCTCGCCCTATTTCGATCCGGCCTCCCTCTATCTCCTGCTCTTCAGGAATCTTCGCGATCTCCAGCAATTCTCCCGCGGGCGTCACGAATTCAATGTTCTCAACCGTGCCGTCCGTCAGTACGACCAGCCGGAATTCGTATTCCGTATCATCCGGGTCGCCCGGATCTTCGTAGTCGTACCCCTTGAAGATTTCGATACGAAAGACGTGAGTCGGCCGGTCCCAAGCCAGTTGAGGATAGTCTTGTCCCTCTATCGTCCATATGGGCCTGTCGAAATCCCATCCGGCGTCTGTAAAGGTTTTGGCATTCTGCATCTCGGCCGTCGTTTTACCTTCTCCTCCCTCGCTGTTCATTTGTCCGCT
>CAYZAT010000128.1:0-11466 GCA_964476475.1 uncultured Pirellulales bacterium | reverse complement strand
GCTTTACAGATCGCGCACGGAAGGTCATGGCGCTGGCCAATCAAGAGGCCCAGCGGTTTAATCACGAATACATCGGAACCGAACATATCCTCCTCGGCCTGGTCAAGGAAGGCAGCGGAGTGGGAGCGACGGTTCTGAAAAACCTTGACGTGGATATTAAAAAGCTCCGTCTCGAGGTGGAAAAACTCGTCAAGAGCGGCCCGGATATGGTGACGATGGGCAAACTTCCACAAACGCCGCGAGCGAAGAAAGTCATTGAATATGCGATTGAAGAAGCCCGGTCGCTCAATCACAACTACGTGGGGACCGAGCACATCCTTCTGGGTTTGCTGCGGGAAAGCGAAGGGATCGCCGCCCAGGTTCTGATGAACCTGGGTTTGAAACTCGAGAACGTTCGCCAGGAAGTATTGAACCTGCTGGGCGCGGGCGTTGATGAAGGCCCGTCCGCGCTTGGAATGAAGATGAGTCCGCAGGTGGGGCGAAAAGCGAAAAGCAAAACACCGGCGCTGGACAGCTTCGGAAGAGACCTCACCCAGTTGGCGGAGAACGGCGAGCTCGATCCCGTGATCGGCCGGAAGCGCGAAATCGAACGATTAGTCCAGATACTTTGCCGACGGACGAAGAACAACCCGGTTCTTTTAGGTGAAGCCGGCGTCGGCAAAACGGCTATTGTCGAAGGTTTGAGCCAGCAGATTATCAACCGGCAGGTACCGGAAATCCTCAAGGGCAAGCGCATGGTCGTGCTCGATTTGGCGATGATGGTCGCCGGAACGAAATATCGCGGGCAATTCGAAGAGCGAATCAAAGCGGTCATTAACGAGGTCCGCCGGGCGAAGAATGTCGTCCTTTTCGTGGATGAGCTTCATACCCTCGTCGGCGCCGGCGGCGCCGAGGGTGCAATCGACGCCTCGAATGTCCTCAAGCCGGCCCTGGCCAGAGGGGAAGTCCAGTGTATCGGTGCGACGACCCTGGATGAATATCGCAAGCACATCGAAAAAGATGGAGCGCTCGAAAGACGATTCCAGACGATTATCGTCGAGCCGCCGTCGAAGGATGAGACCTTGGAAATCCTGCGCGGGCTTCAGGATCGCTATGAGGCGCACCACCGGGTTCGATTTACCGATGAGGCCCTGTTCCAGGCCGTGGAGCTATCCACGCGATACATCACCGGCCGATGTCTGCCGGACAAAGCGATCGACGTGGTGGATGAATCCGGAGCGAGAGTCCGATTGAAGAACATGACGCCGCCGCCGGATTTGACAAAGATCGAAGAAAAGATTGAGAAGCTGCAACGGGAAAAGGACGAAGCCGTCCGAAACGCCGACTACGAAAGAGCGGCGTCATTGAGGGACGAAGCCCAGAAGCTTCTGGATGAAAAGACGGTCTTGCACAAAGAATGGTACGATGAGAACAAAGAAGCGACCGGCGTGGTGGATAATGAGATCATCGCCGAGGTCGTCAGTAATATGACCGGCGTGCCGCTTACGAAACTCGAGAAGAAAGAGACGCAAAGGCTTCTGGAACTCGAGAGCGAACTGCACAGGACCGTCGTTTCACAGGACGAAGCGATTGTCGCCGTCGCCAAATCAGTTCGACGCAGCCGAAGCGGGCTCAAAGACCCGAATCGCCCGATGGGATGCTTCATCTTCCTCGGACCCAGCGGTGTCGGAAAAACGCTGCTCGCACAAGCGCTGGCGGAGTTTCTGTTCAGCGATCGGAACTCCCTGATCCGGCTGGACATGAGCGAGTTTATGGAAAAGCACAACGTCAGCCGGCTCGTCGGCGCCCCTCCCGGATACGTGGGCTATGAAGAAGGCGGCCAGTTGACCGAACGGATTCGACGGCGTCCTTATTCCGTCCTGCTCCTGGATGAGATCGAAAAGGCCCATCCGGACGTTTACAATATGCTGCTCCAGATCATGGACGAAGGCCGATTGACGGACAGCTTCGGACGAAGCGTCGATTTTAAGAACGTCATTCTTATTATGACCAGTAACATCGGCGCCGACCTGATTAAGAACCAGTCCGGCTTCGGTTTCGGCAAGAAAAGCCCCGAAGCCAATTATGAAAAGATGAAAGACATCCTCCAGAAGGAAGTGGATCGCCACTTCCGGCCCGAATTCCTCAACCGTCTCGACGACACGATTGTCTTCAAGGCGCTCACGAGAGAGAACTTGCAGACCATCGTCGATTTCGAGCTGGCCAAGGTCTTCAAACGGCTGATCGAGCACGGCCTGAAACTGGAACTGACCGACCGGGCCAAGGAATTCCTCATCGACAAGGGCTTCAATCCTGAGTTCGGGGCCAGACCCCTGCGAAGGGCCATCGAGCACTATATCGAAGATCCGCTTTCCGAAGCGGTGCTGGCGGGTAAGTTCAAAAAGAAGAACCTCGTCAAGATCGACGTTCAGGATGAGGAGCATTTGAGTCTCGAGGGCGCCGAAGCCGAACCGGAAGAAAGTGAAAGCGAAGCCGCCGTCGCAAAATCAGAGTAGAATATTCCCGTTTCTCATTCAATATTTGAGTGGGGAGGCTAAGGCGGGTAGGCTTCCAATCCCGCTCTCATGGCGCCTTCGACGGTGCCGTCCACAAGCTCACTGCCCGGAAAGAACCACTCGTCGGGATCGTACCTTTCCGAGCTCCACCTGAATATTGCGAATTCCCAATCGTCCATCTTGCCCGTGTACATGAGCCGACATATGGACCCCAATTGGCCATAATCGGCGCGGTCCAAGTAACAGTACTTGCCACGGAAGCGGGCCAGGTAGCAACAGTCGTCCCGCGCTGAATTCTCTCGATTGAAACGTTCGACGATGGCTTCGACGTCTTTTCTGACCTCCTCAGGGATCGAGGCTGTTTTCTTTCGTTTGCTTTTCATAAGAATTATCTCCTGCCAATCCAGAGATAAAACCGAGCGGCCCTTAGTATTTTGCGACTTTGACTATGTTGTTTTGGACGAGTAATTTATCTTCGGCAAATAACCTTATGGCCTCGGGATAGGCGATACATTCCTGCTCGAAGACGCGGGCGGCTAAGGTGTCGGGCGTATCGTCATGCCGCGCTTCGCAGGTGCGCTGGATAATAATCGGTCCATCGTCGTACTCGTTCGTGCAGAAATGCACGGTGCAACCGCTCACTTTACAACCCGCCTTCAGAACGGCCTCGTGAACGTGATGGCCCCACATGCCTTTGCCGCCGAAACTCGGCAAGAGTGCGGGGTGGATGTTCATCACGCGATTTTCGTATCGTGCGGGGATTTTCCAGAGGCAAAGCCAGCCGCCCTGAACGACGAGATCTGCGCCCCCCGCGACGAGCTCGTCTTCAATTTGCCTGCTGAAATCATCGATGTCAGGGAAATCTTTTTTTCGGATGATTGTGACGTCCAGCCCGGCGTTCTTCGCTCGCTCGACGCCCTTCACTGTCGAACGCGAACTGATAACGACGACGACTTTCGCATTCAACCGGCCCTGATCGATCTTTTCGAGGATGTTGACGAGCGTCGTTCCCCCGCCGCTGATGAGCACCCCGAGCCGAATCGGCGGCCCCAGAGGGGTATCCGGAACCGGCTTGTCCTCGAAGTCGTGTCCGAGATCGAGCGCCTGATTCACAAGCCTGTCGGCTTCTTTGTTTCTCTCTCTTGGAACGTGGCGGACGCTCCAGCTTGAGAATTGATCGAGTAAACGGATGGCCTGTTGATAAAGCGGGCGGATCTGTTCGCTTTTCACTTTGTATTCGCCGTTGATTTGTTTGACCAGAAGCTCGCTGTCACTGAAGACGGTCAGTTGTTTAGCAGCGATCTGTTGTGCTCCTTCAAGGGCCTTGATGAGACTCGTATATTCGGCTACGTTGTTCGTTGTGCGGCCTAAAAAAAAGGCTTTTGCGAGCCGACGAGTTCCATCGAGGTCCTTTAATTCGAAACCCGACGCCGCCGGGCCGGGATTCCCTCTGCTGCCGCCATCGATGTGAGCGATGATTTCATCAGGCATGATGCTCACTCCTCGAAATTGATTCCTTCCGTGTTCGTCCGTTTAAACTCAAATCGGCGTGAAATGTGCAGCGGTTTTGAACCTTGCTCTCGGTTTCTACGACTCATCGACGTTGCCGAGGACGAGGATTCTCGTGCAGTTGGGGCACCGAATAATATCATCCTTCGTCATGAGCCTATTGACATTCTCGGCGGTGATGCCCATAAAACAGCCGCCACAACTATAGGCGCTCCCTCCCCCCTGCTCCTCAACAAGCGCGACCGCCTGGCCGTCATACGTCTCGGCGACCCGATCGAACATTTCCAGGGCCTCACGAGGGATCGATTTGGCGACGTCATCCCATTCCACCTGGATCTTGTCTATCCCGGCCTGGAATTTGACCGCCAGGATCTCACTGTCTTTCCGCGTCTGCTCCAGGGTCTCTTTTTGGTCGTCTATTTGTTTTTGAATGTCCTGACATTCCGCCTCATCGGCTTCGATATCTTTCAACAATTCCAACGATTGGGTTTCGATTTTGGAACTATCGGCCTTGGTCGTATTGAGCTGTGTCAAAACGGCGGCGTATTCCTTATTGGTTTTGGCGCTGTTCAGCGAGGCTCTCAGCTTGGCGATCATCTCGTCCCTGGATTTAAGCTCCAATTCCAGACGGTCGAATTGGACCTTCGTCAATTGGACCTCCTCCTTCTTGGCTTCGAGAGCACTTTGGAGGCTCCTGATCAGATTCTCCTGAATGACGACATTTCTGCGGCATCGAGTGAGTTTGGCTTTTTCAGCCCGGAGACGGTTTTCCACACTTTGAAGTTTCAGTAGCCCATTCAATACAGGTCCCATGTACGCTCCTTTGCGTCGGTGTTCAGACTTTCGAGCCTCTTATTATGTTCGCTTTGCTCTCAGTCCGCAATATAATTTTTCTGTTTTTCTTTTTGATACCGACTTATACTTATTTGAGTAGGCGTTCTGTAAAATTGCAGGTGAGGCATACTGTTGGAAAGAAAAATCTGTTTTCTTGATTTTTCCTTTCTCTATAAGGAATATTTATGGTCAAAACACTTTTACAAAAACTTATTCAAGCTGAGAGTACGCCCGAAAAAGGCGAATTAGCCGCTGCGGAGGTCGTTTCGGCGTCATTCCGCCAATCGGGCATCGAGTCCCATATCGATACGTGGGAACAGAACAGAGCCAATGTCGTCGCTCGTGTCGAGGGCGTCTCGCCCTCGAATCGCGGGCAAGATGCCCGCGACACGGATGGGCACAAGCCCGGATTGCTTTTTGCCTGTCATCTCGATGTGGTCGAGCCCGGCGAGGCGGCCTGGACGTATCCGCCGTTCGACGCGGTCGAAACGGACGGCAGGATTTATGGTCGGGGCTCGACGGACATGAAGGGAGGAACTGCCGCGGCGATAACGGCGATCCGCCGGATCGTCGAGTCCAATACCCCATTGAAAGGGGATCTGATATTCGTCGCCTCGGCAGGGGAGGAAACGGATAGCTGCGGTGCGGAAAGATTTGTCAGCAACTACGGCCCAATGCCGTCATTGGCCGGGGTTGTGATCCCGGAGCCGACGGATTTCGCCGTTGTGACCGCGCATCGCGGAATGCTCTGGCTCGAAGTATCTACAACGGGTAAAACCGCTCACAGCTCGACGCCGCACCTGGGCGTCAATGCGATCACGTCCATGCGACGGTTCCTCAATGAGCTGGATCGCTATGAGATTCCGGTCGGACCGCACGATCTGTTGGGCAAGTGCTCCATGAGCGTCAATACCATCGAAGGCGGCAAGGCGTTGAACGTCGTGCCGGACAAGTGCAGGATAGGAATCGATTTCCGCACGTTGCCCCACCAGGACGATCAGCGTACGATAGCCGATCTGGAGCAGATTTTCGCAAAGCTGAGATCCGACGACCCTCAATTCGAGGCGGCGATCTCCGTGATTCGCCAGGTACAGGCGATGGAGACCGACCGTGATTGTGATTTTGTCGAAGCGCTGGGTGCCGCGATTGGAACCGAGGAAACATCCGCCATCGGTTTTACGACGGACGGCCCTTCTTTTGCAAAATTGGGAGCCCCGGTCGTTATCTTCGGTCCGGGTAAACCGTCTTTATGTCACAAGCCGGACGAATATATCGATCTTGCGGATGTAGAGAAAGCCGTCGAATATTATACGTCGATGATTCTGAGTTTTTTAGGGTGACTCAACTCAAGTAAAATAATTTTTGGTATTTATTAAATTTCGTCGATATTTATGCTTGACAGAATCCTGCTCATGGTATAAACTGATGTTTTGTATTTATCAGGTGGAGATTTGAGATGATTCTTATTAGGGACAACAAGCCGAGGTTTTTAGCCGGCCGTGAGATGGCCGCGGTGGCTATGCGCACGAGCTTTCTTGGCCTTGCCGCCAGGACGACCGTAGTGGTTATTGTCGCCGGCTGGAAAAAGGAGGCTGCTCCCTAAGAGGATTTGAGGACATATTCCGAACGAACAAAGCCTTTCAGGGAGCAGAAGCCTGAAAGGCTTTTTTTATTGTTTCAATGAACCGCAAGACGAGTGATCTTGCGATATAAAGGAAAGTACGCGCATCATGAAGGTTAGAGAAATGGACATCGAATTTTACAAAGGTTACTTCAACTCGCTTGAAGCCGGACGCGATCCCGGTCGATACGATTGTCACGACAGCAGTGTTGCACCATCTGCCGGACTTCTGGAAATTTGCAGGATTGAAACGTTTAGCGCAGATATGCCGGGCTGGAGGAAAATTGTACCTGTTCGATGTCGTGTCTTCCTTCGACATGAATGATTATGAAAGCCGGCTAAATCAGTGGGTAAAAGCAACCGGTGAAAAAGTAGGCCCCGCATTTGTCTGGGAAGTGAAAACCCACATACGGGAAGAATACAGCACCTTCGACTGGATCATGGAAGATTTGCTCGAACGGGCGGGTTTCGCCATAGAGACGGCCGATTACGCAAACGAGTTCATGGCGGCATACGTGTGCACGAGAAAAGGTTAAAACAATATGAAACGATGGATTAAGAAAGACGAACACAAAGGAGCCGCGTTTATCTTATCGTCCACGGTGGCGTTTTGTCTGATGTCGGGACTCGTGCGATATGCCTCCGATATCGATCCGTATAAAACGACACTGTTCCGCTTCATCGTCGGATTAGGCATGTTGGGTACGGCGGCGCTGTTCGGTAAGATCACGCTGAAATTTGCCAACGGGCCCCTGCTGCTCTTACGCGGTCTGGCGGGCGGCACGGCCATCCTGATCTTCTTCTTCTCGATCTCGAAACTGGGCGTCGGCAAGGGAACCGTTCTGATCTACTCATTTCCGATCTTCGGCAGCATTTTCAGTTCTATCTTCCTGAAGGAAAAAATCGGGGCGATCCGACTCGGGGCGATTCTGATGGCCTTCGTTGGGATCTACTTCCTGGCGGCCGACAACGGTGGGGATTCCTCATGGTTAGGCGCTCTCGGGCGATACGAGCTTCTGACTATCTTCGGTGCGATGCTGGGAGGCATCGCCCTTGTCGCGGTCAAGAAGTTACACGATACCGACTCTTCGTACGCCATTTATTTCGCCCAGTGCGTCATCGGCTTGTGGGTCGTCGTCGTTCCGGCCAACATGGTGCCCTGCTCAATCGGCATCTCCGGGGGCTTGCTGCTGGTCGCCATCGGTGTGACCTCGACAGTGGGTCAGCTTTTGTCCACGGAGGGCATTCGCTACGTACAGGTCGCGACGGGTTCGCTGTTGGGGATGCTCGTACCGGTCTTGAATTATTTTCTCGGCGTGGTCGCTTTCGACGAGGTCATGTCATGGCGATCCGTCGTGGGCTCGGCTACCGTCCTCGGGGCCTGTGTGGTGGTGTTGCTGAAAAACAATGGTTATGGAAAGGACAAATGATGGAAAGTCTCTATGCTTCAAGAATGAGAACGATTCCGAAATCGTTTATTCGCGAGATATTGAAAGTCACCGAAGATCCGAACGTGATTTCGTTTGCGGGTGGGCTGCCGAATCCACGTTTCTTCCCCGTCAAGGCCATCGCCGAAGCCGCATCAAATGTATTGTCCGAGGTGGATACCTCGGCGCTGCAATATAGCACGACCGAAGGGTACCGACCTCTCCGGGAGAGTATCGCCCGGAGATACCAAACAAAGAAGGGATTGGCCATCTCCGCCGACGAGATTTTGATCACGAACGGATCGCAACAGGGTTTGGATTTGCTGGGCAAAGTCTTCATCGGCCGAGGGGATGCGATTGCCGTCGAACGACCGGCCTATCTGGGCGCGATCCAGGCGTTTTCGATTTACGAACCGCAGTTTCATATGGTGCCCCTTCTCGAAGACGGCGTGGACGTCGATCGGCTGAAAGGCGTTCTCAACGGGCAGCACGTGAAGCTGTTCCATACCGTGATCAATTTCCAGAATCCATCCGGGATCAGCACCTCACGGCGCAAGCGGGAGGAATTGATCGAGCTATTTGGACCCTACAACACGGTTGTGGTTGAGGACGACCCGTATGGAGAATTAAGGTTTACGGGCGAGACGCCGCCGTCGATGTGGAATCGTTTAAACGGCCAGACAGTGATGTTAGGATCGTTCTCGAAGACGATTGCGCCCGGCATGCGGCTCGGCTGGATTTGCGCCAAGCGCGATATCATGGACAAGCTCGTCGTGGCCAAGCAGGCCAGCGATTTGCATTCGAATTCTTTATGCCAGAGGATTGTTTATCAATATCTATCGAGCCATGACGTGGACAAGCATATCGCGACGATCATCGAAGCGTACAAGAAACAACGGGACGCAATGGTTTCAGCTATTGAAAAGTGCTTCCCGGCGGAAGTTAAGTTCACCCGGCCCGAAGGGGGAATGTTTTTGTGGGTCACGCTGCCGGAGCGATTATCCGCATTGGAGCTATTTGAGCATGCGGTTAAGGAAAACGTGGCTTTCGTTCCGGGCACGCCGTTCTTCGTCGATGGCGGCGGCGCCAATCATATGAGGCTGAACTTCTCGAACGCGGACGGGGAACGGATCGAAGAAGGGATAAAACGATTGGGACGAATTATTAAAAAGGTTCTGGCCGACAGATCATAAAGGGGAACATCATGAATCCATTTGAGTCAATCAGCCGGGAATTGTTATCTCTCATCGAAGAATGGGAACCTAAATTATCCGCACTTCCGGATGAAGTCATTACCCAAAGACGAAACAGTCAAAATCGTAATATTAAGCAGATCGTGGGGCATATGGTGGATTCGGCCTCCAATAACACACATCGAGTCGTCCATATGCAATACCAATCGAGCCCCCTGACTTTTCCGGATTATGCGAATCATGGGAATAACGATCGATGGATTGCCATCCAGAATTATCAGAAGGAAGACTGGAACAACCTGGTTCAATTATGGAAATATGCCAACATACACTTTGCCCACGTGATTCGGTATATCAATGCCGAGAAGCTGAACAATGTTTGGATATCCGGCTTGGACGAGGAAATATCACTTGAAGCGATGGTGGTTGATTTCCCACGGCACTTCAAGCTGCACCTTGATGAAATCAATCAATTAATATCAGGTTGAACAATGGTTATCAGAGATGCTACACAAGCGGATAAGGATGTGATCGTCGCTCTTCTTCGCGATTCGTTTCGTGATGTAGCGGAGAAGTTCGCTCTTACCGTCGAAAATTGCCCCAGGTTTGCTGGATTCAATGCGCGAGAGCGCGTTAAAGACGATTTTCAAAAAGGATTGAAATATTACATCCTAAAAGAAAACGGCCGGGCGTGCGGCTGTGTGGCTCTTGAGAAGGCCGGGCCGGATGTGTGTTATCTCGGAAGACTCGCTGTTCTGCCCGAACACAGAAATAAAGGTTTCGGCCAGGCTTTAGTTATCCACGTGTTCGAGCAGGCGAAAAAGATGCGCATCCGGCGGGTGGAGATAGGTCTCATCTCGAAGCATAGAAAACTCAAGAAATGGTACAAGAAATTAGGCTTTGCACAGAAGCGTACGAAGAAATTTGATCATTTACCCTTTATCGTCGCTTTTATGTGTAAAAAACTGTAAGGACATTGTGATATGAACCCAATGAAATACACATATCAAAAGGATATCCCAAAAGACCAGGTCGTCGCTTTGTACGAATCCGTTCAATGGTCCTCAGCGAAGAAACCCGATTTATTACTGAAGGCCCTGAAGAATTCCCATACGGTAGTAACCGCCTGGGACGGGGAGAAACTGGTCGGACTCGGTAACGCGATCTCCGATGGTTACCTGGTTGTCTATTATCCTCATCTGACCGTACATCCTGACTATCAGGGCAAAGGGATTGGGATGGAGATTGTCAAACGCCTGCAGAAGAAATATGAAGGTTTTCATCAACAATCCGTCATCGCGGACGGCGAGGCCGTAGAATTCTACAAAAAATGTGGATTCGTCAAGGCGGGTCGATGCCAGGCCCTTTGGATCTATCCGGGGAACGATCATGATTAGAGCAGAGCCATATGGAATTCCGTTTGAATCGTTACCGTGGGAAGTATCTGCTGACGGCGTCAGGTTCAAAGCTTATGAACGGGACGGTCGAAAACTGCGCTTGGTAGAGTTTGCCAGGGAATTCATCGAGCCGGACTGGTGTACGAAAGGCCATATCGGTTATATTCTCGAAGGGCAGATGGAATTAGATTTCGATGGAAAAGTCCTTGTGTTCGGCCCGGGCGACGGCGTCTTTATTCCCGCCGGCCCTGAACATAAACACAAAGGCCGGGTTCTGACGGATAAAGTGACAGCCATCCTCGTAGAAGATGGGGAAACCAATGAAGAATAACACAGAATATCTTAGATCGACGGAAGTGATCGACTATGACAATCCGTGTGTCTCAGCTAAAGCAAAAGAATTAGCGGAAGGAACAGGTGATCCGTTACTTATTACCAAGCGATGTTTTAATTGGGTTCGCGATCACATTCAACATAGTATGGACCATGAGAAAAATCCGGTTACGTGCATTGCCTCCGATGTTCTTGGAGAGGGCACGGGTTTCTGCTTCGCAAAAAGCCATCTGCTGGCGGCATTATTAAGGGCCAATTCGATTCCCACGGGATTCTGTTATCAAAGATTATGCATAAACGATGATGGCCCGCCATTTTGTTTGCACGGATTGAATGCCGTATATCTTCAAGATTTTGGTTGGTATCGTGTCGATCCTCGTGGAAATAAAGAAGGCGTTAACGCGCAGTTTTGTCCGCCGACGGAGAAGCTGGCCTATCAGCCTCACGTTGACGGCGAGATGGATTTGCCTGAGATATGGCCCGATCCATTACCGCGAATCGTCAAGCCACTTCGTGCATATCATACATATGATAAATTTTGGGAACATCTCCCCGATATTGAGATAATAAAAATCAATCAACAGAAAGACGATTAGTTTTGCTGTAACCCTTCACAGTTCATGAAAAAATAATTCATAAAATCTAAATTTGTTAAGA
>CAYZAT010000127.1:5627-11480 GCA_964476475.1 uncultured Pirellulales bacterium | reverse complement strand
TGGCCGCAAGCGTCTCGGTTATCTTAAGGAATGTTCCTGTGAAGGCGTGGATCAACCTGTGGTGATGGTCTATAACGAGCAAAATGACGAGCTTGTCTATGCCATACGCGCACAAGAAACGCATTTCCGTCCATGGGTTTTCACTGAGGGGACCTATACGGTTAAGATCGGCGATCCGGATACCAACAATTGGAAAGCGTATCACGGCCAGACCCTTCAGACAAAACATAACGGTGGAATCGTCCATATGGCCAACGGTATCAAGGTCGGTGAAGTCCATCAAAACTCGGCCATCGTCTGGACGCGCCTGACCAAACACGAAGAGCGAAACATCAACGGCCTTGCCTTTGCCAAAAAAGCGGATTCCGTGCCGGAGGGTCATATCCTCGACGATATGGAAAGCTGCGTTCCCGGCACGGATGGAGAAGTTCGCGTCACGTATTGGCCGGAAGGAGCAAAGGAGAAAACACGTTCTACCTCCTGGCAAGCCGTGCACACCCATTCAGATTTCATACGGCAGTTCACACTTTCCGGTCTAAGCTCCGGAACAACATATCAACTCAAGGTGCAGGGCCGAGCCGAAAAAGCAACCGAGTCGAGTTGTACCGTCCACGGAGAATTCAAGACGGCTCCTGATCCTTCGGTGCCGGCCCCCGTGTTTTTCACTGTGGTCACCTGTCAGGATTACCCCCGACGAGACGATCCGCAGAACGGTCATAAAATCTATTCCGTGATGCGGGAACTCGAACCGGATTTCTTCGTCCATACGGGCGACATCGAATACTACGACAAAGCGCTTCCCTATGCCAAAAGCCAGGAGCTGGCCCGCTTTAAATGGAACCGCATATACGCCATGCCGTTTCAGCGTGCTTTTCACAATGTCACCACCAGCTACTTCATCAAGGACGATCACGACACCCTTAGGAACGATTGCTGGCCGGGGCAAACCTACGGCGATCTCACGTGGGAGCAGGGATTGGCGATCTTTCGCGAGCAAGTCCCCATGGGCGAGAAAACGTACCGGACGATTCGCTGGGGCAAGGACCTCCAGATTTGGATGGTCGAGGGAAGGGATTTTCGCAGCCCCAACAGAATGCCGGACGGACCTGATAAGACGATCTGGGGCAAGGAGCAAAAGCAATGGTTCTTCCAAACCGTCGAGAAATCCGACGCCACATACCGCATTCTCATCAGCCCCACGCCGGTTGTCGGGCCGGACCGGATCAAGAAAAACGATAATCATTCAAATAAAGGTTTCACGCACGAAGGTAATGAGATCCGGGAATTCATCGGTCGCCAGAAGAACATGTGCGTCATCAACGGCGACCGGCATTGGCAATATGTCTCCGTGGATCCTGATACCGGCGTGCGTGAATACGGAACCGGCCCGAGTTCGGACATTCACGCCGGCGGCTACAGTTTATCCCAGAGAAAACCGATGCACCTCTATCTGAGAATCAAAGGCGGTTTCTTAGCGGTTTCCATTAAGCGGATAGCTGGAGAGCCCACTATCACCTTCAGGCACTACGGGCCGGACGGCAACGTCTATAATGAAGACACGTGGTGATCCGGACTATCGGATCAGGTTTGTATGGGATTGATATCCGGATAGTCCACGATGGTACTGCCTTCTTCGGCAAAACCCTCTTCGTTGAAGGTCACCGTGTACTCGCCATATCCCGCGGAGGCGCCGAACCGCGTCAGAGACAGCGTCCAGGAATCCTCCAGGGAACCGGTGCCGCCGACACGAATTGAGCCGATCGAGAAATACCGTGGCGTTGTTAGCTTGATGTCCAAATCGCTTAGATCGTCCGAATAAGTCCTTTGACGCGAATGATAACGCTCTTGAGCCGCCTGGACGCACGCCAGATAGTTAAACGCTTCCGCAGCCTTCGATCGCTCGACGGCCGCCCGAAACCTCGGCAGGGCAAAAGCGGCCATGATACCGATGAGCACGGAGATCACCGCCAGCTCGACCAAAGTGAAACCGGTCCTCGATAGACGTCTTGTTGCGTACATTTTCCTGCTCCCGGAACGGATTCTTCATATCTCACGCTCTTGTCATTGTTATCGGCACAAACAACACGGCACTTAATATGAAAACCACACCCATTGTACACATTGAATGTGCCTCTTGGTGTCATTTCGAGCGTAGCCAAGCGGAGTCGAAAAATCTGGCTTTGATCGAAGCATGTTTTACGTTCTGAACCGGATTTCTCCGCTTCGCCCGCCTACGGCGGACTCCGGTCGAAATGACAAAGGCGCGAATATTGAAGACAATCAATATCACTCCCGGTGGTTATTGGGATAGACAATGGGATTTCACTTGCCGGATCGATAAGCCCGTCTGACTTCATCACCGATAATCTTGACACCAACGGCAAAAATCTCCGCATCCTGAGAAAATAGTCTCATCGCACCTATACCTCAACGGAGCAACGCGGAGTGAGGAAATACAACCATCGGGCAATCGTTTCGGAACGAAGGATAGCCGAAGCGGCTTTGCCATAAAGGGCTAACTGCTGACGATAAGATTCGGCACGTTCCACGATCTGCTCGGCTGGAATCCCGTCGGTCTTGAAATCCACAATCACCAGACCTTTCGGAGTGTGTATTAACAGATCGATTATTCCCTGAACGATGATCGTATCCTCCGTCAACGATATCCCTTCCCATTCGGATGCCGGTAGCGCAAAGGTAAACGGCCATTCACGCCAAAGGGTACTCGATGAATCAAGCGCCAATCGGCCCAACTCGCTCTCAAAGAACGTGAGAATCGATTCTGTATCAATAAACTCGGCCACAACGGCCGATAGGCTTTTGTCGGCGATGAGTTTGTCTCTTGTCGCGTCAATTTCGTCGCACGTTACAGGCCGCGCTAAATCAAGCTCGGAGATGACAAGGTGGGTGGCCGTACCGATCAGACGGGCTTCAACAGGCTGCCCGGCTTCCAGTTCCATGGCCCGAACAGACCCCGGCTGACGTTCCAGGGCCCGCGAGTAATCATGCTGAACAAATTCATCGTGGCTGTGCGTCAATTGGGTGACCGAACTTTTGGCAGGTAAATAAGAGGCTTCGTTGAAATCGTAATGCCATGATAAAGATTTCTTTATCTGCTTAAACACATTTGATCTTTCGTCTTTCGCGTCCGAAAGCTTCAAATCCACTGCAGGTCGATCGGCTTTGCCGGACGTGAGTCCGAGGACGTATTCAGAGAGCCGGTGTAAATCGGACTCGGTATGAAGTTTCATCTCGAATAGATCGTCGCCTGTCGCCCGATCCGCAAATCCCGTTTCAAAAACATCGTGCACTTTCTTTCGATTCGACAGGGCATAGAGCATCCATTCCAGAGGATTCCGGCACGTTTGAAGCTGCCAGTCGGGGATGGGCCCATCCCCCAGGAACAGTCCCTTTTGAAGAATCTCCCTGCATCGGCTGTGCTTCGCGGACGCCGTCAGGAAGAGCCGCTCTTTGGCCCGCGTGGTTGCGACGTACAGAATCCGCATTTCTTCGGCCAGGTTCGTCGATCGCTTCTGCTCGGCGATCACCTCATGTGCGAGCGAGCTGATTTTACGGCTCGACGCACGGTCGATAATCTGCAAGCCAAGCGTATCGTTGACATCGGTCAGGCAATCCGACTGAATATCCCTCACATTGAACGTGCTGTCCACCTCCGCTAAGAACACAACGGGAAACTCAAGCCCCTTGCTCTTGTGAACGCTCATAATACGAACGGCATTGCCCACGGATCCTTGCGGTTCGGCGGGCGCCCAGTCCCGCCCCGTCGCCTGGAGCTTTTCGATGAATTCCACGAAGCGCCTCAGAGACGGGATGCCGGCGCTGCTGGTGAAACCCTCGAACTGGATGGCTCTCTCGTGGAGCTTGAGCAGATTGGCCCGGCGGGCCTGGCCGTTCGGCAGAGCGGAAACAAAGGAAAGCAGGCCCGTTTCGCTGTAAATCCGCCAGATTAAATCCGCAATATTGTCGCGCCGCGCCCGCGTCCGCCAACGCCCGATTCGGTCCCACATGAACGTGAGCTTTTCAGCCAACGCATCGTTGCCGGAACGACTGTACCCAAGCACCCGGTCATAATATGTATTGGGCGGTGGAACCGTCTTCTTCCATATCTTGATTCTCGCTAACTCGGTGTCCGTGATGTTGAAAAACGGCCCTCTCAGGACGGCGGCTAATTCGATGTCACGTTGAGGATTATCCAACACCTTCAACAGGCACAGCATATCGCTGATTTCGGTGGCCTCGAAATACCCGGCGGTGGCCTGGCAACTCACGGGAACGCCCGCCAGCCGGAAAATCTCGACATAATCATTCGCCTTCTTCGCCAACGAACGCATGAGCAGGACAATATCTCGATACTCGACATCTCGCAGGGTATCTTGTTGTTTATCGAGGATTTGAAATTCCACTTTTCCCGTATCCGCCCCGACCATCCGGCGGATGCGCCGGGCGATCATGGCTGCTTGACGCCGACGGGCACTCACAAGACCCGTTTCATTGTGCGCTTCTTCCTGCGTCTCCTCGTCCCCCGCTTTCACTTCATCGAAGATATGAAATTCCACAATTTTCGACTTATCACTCGATCCCCGCTGCGAATCCTCATCGGCAAGCCCCGGATTCAACATCGCCGCCTCGTCGTAATCGATCTTCGAGAACGACGCCGTCATAATGCGTGAGAATACGGCATTGACGAAATCGAGAATTCCTTTGAACGACCGGAAATTCACGTTCAGATCCACGCGCAGCCCGCCGGCAATATTCCCCGAATCGAGCGAAGCAAGGTTGACCTGATCGAGGAAGATGTCCGGCTGCGCCCCTCGAAAAGCGTAAATGCTTTGTTTGGCGTCGCCGACGCCTAAAACATTATCGCCGGAGCCAAGCAATTCGAGGATGTTCTGCTGGACGGCGTTGATATCCTGATATTCATCGACGAAGATATGCTTGTACCTTTGACGAAGCGTCAGGGCCGTCTGGGAAGGCAACGGTCCATCGCCGGAAGATTCATCGCACGTTAAGAGCCTCAACGCATAATGTTCGAGATCGGCAAAATCCAGGCAGTTCACCGCCCGCTTGGCCCGACTATAAAGCTCGTCATATTTCCTCACAAGCTCGATCAGCACCATCGTCTGCAATTCGACCGAATCGCCGAGTCTGTCCAGATAATCGGGATTGAGAATGGTCAGTTGAGATAGCTCCGCGAAAGAATCCACCGCCTTCTTCGCCATATTCTTAACGAGTTTGGCAACAGACTCGTTTATCTCTTTAGGGGTTCTCGTTGTCGGTTTGCTGTAATTTCGGATCAGTTCCGCGCACTTGTCCCAATCCCCTGCTTCCAACATCTCGGCGCATCGGACAATCGGCTCGACGTGACTTTCCTGAAATTTATCCTCCCAAGCCGAATCCCCCCCCTCGCTCTGACATAACGTCTTCACATGGATAAGTTGATCGAGAATGCGATGCACCCTTCGGTCAATGATGTGCCTCTGTTTGTCCCCAAGTCCGACAGTCCCTTGATTGACGACTCTCGTGAGCCGGGCCGCCCTTTCGTACCAGTCCTCTTTTGAGACAACGCCGTCTAAGAAATCGCTGATCTCCGTGATCTTTCGAAGAAAACCCTCACTCGTCCACAAATCCCGCCGATACAAAAGCTTTTCGAGCGCCGCCCGGACGTCGTCCTGCTGCCAAGCCCAGTCGATATTCCTCTCGAGCACTTCCGATTTGAGCAGCCTCTGTTCGTCGCTGTCAATAACGCTGAACGCCGGATCCAAATCGAGCTTGTAAAAATGCTCCGTAATGAGCCGTTTGCAAAAGGAATGGATCGTACTGATATCGGCGCCC
>CAYZAT010000127.1:0-5617 GCA_964476475.1 uncultured Pirellulales bacterium | reverse complement strand
GAGCAACATAAGCTGGCGGCGGAGATGATCGTCTCGCCGATTCAAAAACGCCTCTCTTAACCGCGCGGCGATTCGCGAGCGCATCTGTTCGGCGGCGGCCTCGGTAAACGTCAAGACAAGCACGTTGCGAACGTCCGGGCATATTTTTCTGTCCGATACGATACTCACGCACCGCCCCGACAGGACGGCGGTTTTTCCCGTTCCGGCTGAGGCGGTGACCAGAACGTCGCTTCCGCGAGCGGCAATCGCCCGTTGTTGCTGATCGGTCCATTGAATCCCTCTCTCAGCCATTTGCTTCTCCTATCCGCGTAATGACCTGAGATTTGTTGAAGGACTCAAGGAAATGGTAGGCGTTGATCCGCCAATCGAACCGACAGACGGCCTTGTATTTACAGTAACTACATGGCGAGGCATTGTTCAAACGATACGGCTCGACGTCGATCCGGCCGGATGTCATCTTCTTCGCCAATTGGACGATCTTGTCCTCAGCGAATTGTAATACCTTCTCGAAAACGTCCGGCTTCAAGGCACCGCTTCGGCTGTCAAAACCGTATTGATCGCCCTTTTGCGTCACGAAGAAATTGTAGAATGCATTGCTATCCGAACAATCGAGCTGCCGGAAGAAATCCCCGCTGAATATCCCTTTGGCTTTACGATTGAAACGGTCGGCCTCCTTCAACATTTCAGGGAACGACGCTTTTTTCGGGCTGACCTCAATGGGCATATAGAATGCCCCGACAACCTTATCTATTTTCGTATCTTCTGCGCGGCGAGCCGCCAGCATATAAATCGGAAGCTGCATATCCAAACCATGATAACACTTCGACCAACTGAAAGTGGTATCCTTACGCTTATAATCGAAGACAATGGCAACCTCTGCACCGTCCACGCGAGCCACGTCCAACCGGTCGATCTTACCGTTCAGAGACAGAATACGATTGTCACTCAATACAAACTCACAGACGCCTAAGTTATCTCGTGCATCTTTGACACGCCCGAATGCCACTTCTGAGAGTGCCGGTCTGAAACGTCCCGCCCGGACCATTTGAGCGACCGACGGAACACATTCCTCAAGAATCTCACCGGCCGAATGAATAATAAACTCATGATAGCCCCGTCGGCTGATAAAATTCGATATGAAGGTATCTTCTTTGACGATTCTCTCAATTTCTTCTCGGAGGAGGCTCAGAAGCTCTTCGTCGTCGATTGTATGAAAATCTTTGCTTTCCCGGTTAAGCCGTTTCACGACGGCATCTAAAATGCGATGATAGAAAGCGCCCAGGTCCAGCGGCTCGAACTTGAATTCCTCCCGCTCTTTCAGTTCCAGAACGTAACGAGCAAAATGCTGATACGGACACGCGGCATACGTACTCAACCGGGTCGCGGAGCTATGCACCCTTCGACCGAAAAGGTCATGAACCACCTCTGTATCCAATGCGGCTTTATTATCATAGTGCAAAATGGAGACAATATGATCGCCCAACGGTTTAAGTTGCCCATCGGAGCACATCTCGCCCAACAGTCTCCAATGATCGTCAGTGGTCGAGATGAGGCGATCTCTACCGAGTTGGCTGCAAAGCATGTCCGCAAGCTCAGTTTCATTGTGAACCTGCTCTATCCGAATGGCTTGGCCCGCGACGGATTCTTCATGGAGACTGTCGAATAACGATTCGAGATCACTCACAAACGGAGAGCGAGGAATGGCGGAACCTTTTTCATCGACCGAAGGATATGTCACATATAAGAATTCAGCAGCTCGGGTAAAAGCGATATAGGCCAAATACTGGCGTTCGGCGAGGCTTTGGCTTGCTCCGGGGGCTAATACACAATCCGCAGACTCCGCGGCCACACGGTCGTCATCGGTCAACAAGCTATCCTCGACAAAGGGGGTGGGAAATTGTTTCTGCGTGGCGCCGATTAAGAAAACGGCCTTCAGATCAGGATGCCGGCTGCGCTCGATGGAGCCGATCAATACCTGATCCAGCGTTGGCGGTATGAGGCCCAGCATCATGTGAGAAAAAGCCGAATTGAGAATGTCAAGCGTCTCCTCCATCGTCATCGTGCAGCCGGAAAAAACATCGGCCAACTCATCAAATACATCCACGAATTTGCTGTAGAATTGCTGATGTTCATCGGCGGTTGCCCGTTCGTTTTGATCAACGGCCTCTTTAATCCACCGGCCAAGAGTGCGGCGCACGTGGAGATCATTGAGAAAACCAAAAACCGCCCGCGTGAACTGTTCGGCACTATGGCTCGTTTCCGGACGATCGGCCGGATAAAGCCGATTCCGAAGCCCCATCAAGGGCCGACGGATTTCACGACGAATTCGGTTGATTCGCGGCTCATCGAATGTCTCATGTTCCCCATGCGCAAAATGCCACTCCTGGTCCGTTAGCCAATCGCCGGCGGAGATGCCGAAGGCGAGACAATAATTCTCCAACACATCCACATCGTAACGATCCACAGGCACGAGATCCGTTTTGAGATAACTGAAGAGTTCGCCGTGTGAAAAGCCCCCGGCCACGACGCGCAAAGCCGAGTTAACAAGCTGAACAATCGGGTGGTGGCTCAACGATCTCCGCTTATCAATAAAATACGGCACGCTGTAGTCGTCGAAATAGGCCCGGATATAATGCTCATACCGGCTGAGATCCGAGGCGATCACGGCGACGTCGCGATACCGGAATCCTTTGTTCTTAACCAACTGAAGTATCTTCCGAGCCACGAATCGAACTTCCTCTCGCTCATCCGGCGCCGAGACGATGCGAACATGCTCCGTTGCCGGCAGACGCACAGCATCCGGCGTGAAGATCTCACGTTCGATATGGGCAAGCTGAGGACATCGCGAAAACCGAACCGAGTCTTCAAGGAGGATAGGTTGAGCCCATTTGAGCTTGCTCTTTTTGACAACGTCAACGAGAGTGGCATACGTTCGTTCCGTCGGATAAAACATACCCGAGATGTCAAGGTTTTGCGCTTTCGGATCGGTTATGTCCATGTTCGATGCATCGAGACAGAGGGCGATGTGAGCATCTGCAGCGGCTTTCAGCAGTTCTGCGAGGATCGCCAGCTCGGCCGTCGTAAATCCGGCAAAGCCGTCAACCCACAATTGTGCTCCCCGGGTGAGTGGTGACACGGAAACGGCCCGGCAAGCGCGCATCAATTGAGCATCCGGATCGAGAAAGTCCTCCTCGATGAACTTAAGATACTCCTTAAAAATCAAACCGATGTCTGCGAATTTCAGGGCAGCCAACTGACTTCGTTCCTCTTTCGCCAGTTGACTCACCAAGTGATCCACATCCTCGGGAGTCTGGGCGTAGTCATGGAGTTCGGCGATGGTTCGCGCTATCTGCCCGGACAAGCCGGGACGGGGCGCCGTTGCGCCAAAGAGCTTAAGCCGATCCGCGTTCTCACGCAGAATGCGCTGGACGATCATTTGCTGACCGATGCGAGAAAGACTGGGCCTGGCGGTATTTTTGCCCAGCAGCAAAAACTGGAGACGGTCGAATGAGAGGACGTGCAGCCGGTGAAAGCCGGCGATTCTATCATCCGCCAGGATGGCCCGTTCCACCTGATACGTCGCTTGCTCGGGCACGAGCAAAATTAACGGCTGGTCCCCCGGTTCCAGCAGCGCATCGACCACCGCTCGTATGCAATAGTGCGTTTTACCCGTGCCGCTTCGACCAAGAATAAATTGAACCGCCATTGGAATCGTCCCTGATAGACACTCATTCTTCCGATCCCTTTTTACCACAATAGTCGATGAGTTTCAACTGTCACACGTACAGCTTAACACGTGAATTTGCACGTTTTGTACTTGTGATCAGGTGGCACGGCCATCTTGGCCGTGTTTTCACGGGCAGGAAGTCCGTGTCACACAACAAGAAGGCTATTCTCTGGCGAAATACGTACGTTTTCCGTTATCAAGTAAGAGATGGCTGATCTGTCGGTGAGGATGTCTATCGATCGGCGCCGGGCGTGCCGATGTATTCCGGATCGTCCGACGGGCGTGGTCCGAACGTGCTTCGAACGAGATTTTGAATATCACTCTCCGTGGGATAACTCACGACCGCGAAAAGCTCGAATCCATAGTCGTCCTCGGGTGCGAGTTTCGCGTACCATTCTGCCCGCTTGGGCATATTTGATCGCCCATCGGCAAAAAGGCGCCACCTGTTCTGCATCGCAATCTCGCCGGTTGCACTTTTCGTCGCCCAGGTCAAATCATAGACCTCCGTACCGGGTATGTCGGCAGCCCCTTCCCGGTCTTCTAAACGCGCCCATTCGGCATCCGCAGGCACATCGTTCGCATCAGCGAAAGGCAGGAGGCCAAAGGATTCGGCCTCCGATCTTTCAAGCTCGGCCAGCATCGATTGAGGAATGACTTCCGTCTGAATATAGCCGGAATGAACATACTTGGTCTTTTTCGCATTACGCGGCACATCCCAAAGCGTGAACTGGGCCTGATTGCCTCTTCCGATTTTGAAGAGCTTGACACCTAATGGCGTCGATGCCCATACTTGTCGGAACGGTTCGGCTTCGCCCGCCCGAAACGTCGAGATACAGATATTGTCTGTTTTCGTCAGGCGGGACTGAATTTGACTCAACGACACCGTCTTGTCAGATGGCACGCCGACAAAAAGAAAAAGACCGACGACAACCGCCGCGGCTGCGGCAGCCGGCACGGCGAACCTGCGTAGCCCCGCTACGGGCCAACGGCGAACCCCGATCCCGGTGGATCCTCCTGAAGCAGACTCCAGAAATGCGGCAAAAGCATCCTTGAGAATAGACCTGTCCGTCTCGGCGCGGGTCCTCATGTGCAATTGCTCGATAGCCCGTTCTAAATTGTCCCCTGGCTCCATTCCTTCATCGCTCCTTTAAGATTGCCCTGAGTTTGTCGAGACCGTAGCGGTATCGGCCCTGAACCGTACTAATCGGAATCCCCTGCGTTTGGGCTATTTCCTTAAATTTCATCCGACCGTTCAAGTGAAGCACAATGGTTTCACGCTGCTCGAACGGCAGCCGGGCCAACGCATCTGTGAGTCGCCTGGATTCTTCACTGAATTCGGCGAACCGTTCAGGATCGACCGAATCGGCCGCTATCTGACCGGCGTTGTCAAGCTCAACCATATGATGCTTCTTCTTCCGAAATTGGTCCCGGATACGATTGACCACACTTGCAATTAAATAATTTCGCAAACTTCCCCGAAGCCGGATATGCCTGACGCTCCCGGCAAAAGACACAGAGACATCATGCAAAACGTCTTCAGCCGCATTCCTATCGTGCAACAGGGACGTCGCAATCGTCAATAGATTGTCCTTGTACTCCATGTATATCTCACGCAGGGCTTCCTTATCCCCGCGCTTGAGTTGTGCTATTAGACGCTCATCGTTCGGCATCTAAATCCAGCCCAATTAGCTTTGCTCTAAAGCTTATGCTATTTATATGACGTTAAACGACAGACTTTAATCTAAAAAAAAATAACTCTTTCCGCCAGTTTTTTTTGGGACGAAAGTAAAAAGCTCCGATCCGTAGCAATATTTGCTTGCAATCGGCGGCGATTCACGGTAAATCTTCCCTTGAAGATATTGGATTGAACAACGTCCGGCTCCTCGAAGC
>CAYZAT010000126.1:0-11496 GCA_964476475.1 uncultured Pirellulales bacterium | reverse complement strand
GCTACCGCAGCAGCCGGGAGTTATTCCCGCCGGCAGATTACGGGGCGTGGAAATATTGTGATGACGACAAGATCCGGCAAATCATCGAAGGCATCGAGTCAGACGTCAAGGTCAGCGTCATGGTGGACTCATACCGCGTCGAAGAGCAACACTTCGCCCCGGCCGACGAAAGTCCGGTGGACATGTTCCGGGCCGCGACGTATGTCAAGTATATCGACAGCGCTATCGAGTTGATACATAAATGCCACGATCTTGGCTACGAGACAACCTGCAACATCATGGCTATTTCGAAGGAGATCGAGCCGGACCTTGTCGAAGCGCTCGAGCAGCTTGCGAAAACCCCCGTCGATGTGGTCTATGTCGTCGACAGCTTCGGCGCGCTCTATTGCGAACAAATTGAATATTTTATCAAACTCTACCAGGAGCACCTGCCCGGCAAGACCATCGGGGTGCACTGCCACAACAACCAGCAGCTTGCCTTCTCGAATACAATCGAGGGCATCATCCACAATGCCAATTACCTCGACGGCTCGCTGTTCGGCATCGGTCGCGGCCCCGGCAACTGCTGCCTCGAACTGTTGGTCGGTTTCCTGAAGAACCCGAAATTCAATCTGACACCTGTCCTCAAGGTCATTCAGGATTATATGATCCCGATGCGACAGGAGATCGAGTGGGGCTACATCATTCCGTATTTCGTCACCGGCATTTTGAACGAGCATCCCCGTTCGGCGATCGCCTACCGCCAGACCGAGGACAAAGACAAATACGCCGAGTTCTACGAGAAAATGCGCCTGCCCCAGGAGTAAAACGGCCAGAGATATTCATAAAACGGTGCGCGGCTCCTCTTTTCTACGTCAGGCGTTCGGTGAACGATGGGCGGGAATCCAAGGGTGCCATTTAATCCAACAGGCGCTTCAGGAATTCCTCTGCGATTTTGACGTGTTCGCGTGTCTTTTCTTTGCCCATGCGCCGTAGCTGGAACGTCATCACGCGCAATCGGGCATTCTCCGCGAAAACGTTTTCGTGTTTTTGGATGAATCGCCAAAAAAGTCCGTCCCATATCCTGCACCAGGATCCACTGCCGAAGTCGCTCATTTTTCTGATATAATTCGACGAACTGACGTAAGGTTTTGAGGTGATCCGTCCCCCGTCGGCATACTGGCTCATACCGTAAATGTTGGGCACCATCACCCAATCATAGGCATCAATGAAAAGCTCCATGAACCAACGATACACCTCATCGGGATGAATTTCGCACAAGAGCATAAAATTCCCCAGAATCATCAATCTTTCGATATGATGACAATAAGCGCAACGAGCGACTCGCCTGATGATGACGTCCACGGGCTCAATGCCCGTCGTTCCATCATAGAAGGCCGTCGGAATCTTATGGGAGCAATTCCAGAAGTTCGATGTCCTTTGCTTATCTCCGATGAACAGATAAACGCCGCGGACAAATTCCCGCCACCCGATGATTTGCCTCACGAAGCCTTCAAGACTATTGAGCGGGATGTCATGGCGTTCCGCGGCGTCGAAAATATTTTCCAAGACCTCTTTCGGCGTCAAGAGACCGACATTGAGCAGCGGCGACAAGACCGAATGAAAGATAAACACATGTTGTGCGGATATCGAATCCTCATAATCGCCAAACCATACGAGACGGTTCTCGATGAAATCATCGAGCCACCGGCGGGCATCACGTCGTGTCACGGGAAACATGAAGTCGTCAAGAAAACCGGGATTCGTGCCATACGCTGCGGCAATGTGTGAAAACGATTTTTTCATTGGGGCGGTCTTGGGCATCTTCGGTTCGGGGAAGCGCAGGTTGCGCGG
Organism: uncultured Pirellulales bacterium; assembly: GCA_964476475.1. Classification (GTDB taxonomy): domain Bacteria; phylum Planctomycetota; class Phycisphaerae; order Sedimentisphaerales; family Anaerobacaceae; genus JAFGTG01. Next base: position 9,663 of record CAYZAT010000126.1, on the reverse strand, counting down.
CAGCTTTTTACGATTTTCCGCATCAAGACTCCATTTGCCGCCAATGGGTTTACCGTCTTTAACGAGAATCTCAAGGTGCTTCCTCTGTCGAATATAGAAGCTTGCCATCGAGAACGTCTCGCGTGTGGCGAAGAAATCCTCCAACCGCTCACCGGTGGTGACAAACCCGGGAGACTCCATGACGTGCAGGCGCTTATGCTTTTGAGCCGATACCCTCTGCAATCGCCGCTTTAGTTTATGATCGCATACATCCGCAACAAAGACCGCGTTCAATGTTTTCGTTGACATCAGTTCCGCCAGATAGGATGTGGACTCTGCTATTTCGTGTCGGATGTATCTGACGCGATACCCTCGAGAAACTAACTCTTTCTCGTAAGCCAGCATGGATTCTCTGTGGAACAAGAGTTTTTTCTTATGGTATTTGAAATCGGTGAAGAAACGACCATCTTCGATGAGATAGAGATCGCGAGTCACGGAGAGAGCGGGATGGTTTTCGAATAATTGATGTGGAAAAATGAGAGCCACTGCGCGCTTTTCTTCAGAGTCGGGCATTGAAATCACCGTTTTCAGTCACATCGTATCTGATCGGAATCCTGTACCGCCAGGAAAAAGCTTTACATGCACTTCTTGTAGAATTATAATGTTTTCTGGTGTTAATACAGCGCGGCGTTTGAAAAAAATAGGAGGCATATGACGAACGGGAAAAAACGGGCCTTTACCCTCATCGAGCTTCTCGTCGTGATGGCAACCTTGGGCCCAATGGTCCGTGCCCCCCTTATCGCTTTAGAAGGAGCAATTAACGTTCCCGGGCCGGCCAAAGAGAAGCTTTCAGATACTCACTTCACTTTTGAGAAACGGGGCAAATTGATATCGCGACCTCCGGGAATGCCGACGCCCGGGCCATACTACCCCACGTTGGTGAAGATGGAGCAAGTGAGTCGTTTCCCATACGACTATGCGCTGTACTTTTCAACGGACCACGACCGGGGCAAAGGAGGAATCTGGTTATATGTTTGCAACGGAAGCCCGACGGACGCCGCTAACTGGAAGTCATACGAGAAATCTCGGATCAAGCCCTGGTCGGCGCTGATGGGCGAAATTGGCAACGGTGCGACGATCGATCGCTCGTGATTGGCAATGGCCCCCACGCATACGATGCCGGCTCCCTTCCGGCGACTTGCTTTTCCTCCGTCCGGCTTATATACTTTACATTATTATTATGGATGATCCTCATTCAGTGAAAGGATAAATAAACGTGGCACGACCTGGAAATAAGGGACTTTGTTTGCTTGCTGCGGCAGTGTTTGGGATAATGTCGCTACCGGCATGCGGTAAGGAATTGGCTCAGGGGGAACTGTATTCTGTGGTGGAATTGAGTTTTGTCGGGCCGCGGCAAAGGCCGAGGGACATTCCGGCGAGAAATATGGATTTCTGGGTGCGGTTCCGGCATGAGAGCGGGACGCCGGAGTATAAGATTCACGGCTTCTGGGACGGGGACGGCAAAGGCGGCACGTCCGGCAACATTTTCAAGATGCGATTGTGCCCGACGAAAACAGGACGCTGGGACCTTGTTGAAGTTCATTCCAATAAGCCACAACTTCGCGGGCAGAAACAAGGCGATTACATCACCGTCACGGCTTCGGACCATCCCGGCTTCTGGATCGTCGATGACGACAGCCCGGGCGGGCGGTGGTACAAGCGTTCGGACGGCTCGCATCCATATATCTTCGGTAATACGCAATATACATTCCTCTCCGGCTATGAGGCGGGCGGCAAACCCAGCGGAAACGATATCGCCGAAGACATCATCGGTAATGCGGAGTATTTCAAGAAACTCCGGTTCACCCCGTACGGCGACCGCTATGTCAATCCGAAGGAAAAACCGTTCTTCGATGATCAAGGCGAACTTTCCGACTCCGGCGACGATTGCCAGCGTCCGAATCCCCGATGGTTCCACCAGCGAGTCGATCTGGCCGTGCAGACCGCATGGGAACACGATCTGATCGCTGACCTGATTCTGTGCGGGCCCGACACGGAGGAGTCGCGCGCCGTTCTGCGCGCCGCCCATAACGATGGCGATCCGGAGCCATATCTGCCATATCTCAAGTACATCGCGGCTCGATACGGCAGTTACCCCAACGTCTGGATGTGTCTGTGCAACGAATACGAGATCAAAAAGCCGAAATATTCGGAGGAGCAAATCGCTCGATGCGGGCGCATCATCCGGCAATATCTGCCCTATCCCACACCGCTCAGCGTCCATTCGCATCCTCGCACTCTCTGGTCGGCGAATTTCGACAAGCTGCCGGATTGGTATGACCATATGATCATCCAGAAGAAGATTCGCAACCTGCCCGACTCGGCAAACGTGATCCAGCAAGCGCGCCGAAAGCCCAACGGTGGTAAGCGAAACGTGCCAACGGTCAACGACGAGTTGAGCTACGAGGGCAAAGGCGACAAACACTCCGAGCACGATACAATTGAATCGCATTTAGGCGTTTTTCTCGGCGGTGCTTATGGCACGACTGGTGAAAAGCCCGGCAACAAACTTGGCCAGTATTTCCGGGGGCGTTTTGATCCCACCGAGCACACGTCCGCTGACAATTTGAAGTATCTGCGCGAGATCATCGACGAACATATCACATTTTGGAAGATGACGCCCGATCTGAGTACCTTTTCGAATTTGCATGAGAATTTCCGCGGCCTGGCGTGGTCGGGCCGGGAGTATGTGCTCGGAACCGACAAAGCACACAAAAACATCGTCGCAAACCTGGCGGCCGGCACGTGGACCGTTAAACGCTATGACATCATCAGCAAGCAAGAGAAAACCTTGAGCGAAAGCGCTTCCGGCCGCTTCACATTTGACGCGCCCAAGAGCCGGGCGGTTATGTTCCATTTCAAAAAGAATTGAGGGAAATAGAAATGAGTCGTTCTCTATCCCGACGGGATATCCTAAAAAAGACAACAGCGATTTCGGCAACAATAGCCTTTTCCGGGACCGCTTCCCTTGCCGCTGAAGAACCGAAGGATGTCAAGCGACCGAATCTGGTGTTCATGTTCCCCGATCAGTTTCGCAGGCAAGCCATTGGTTATATGAAAGAGGATCCGGTCATCACTCCACGACTGGATGCGTTTTGTGAGCAGAGTCTGGTGCTGACCGACGCCGTGAGCAGCTACCCGGTTTGCAGTCCGTTTCGCGCCCAGTTATTTACCGGTAAGTATCCCATCTCGAATGGCGTGACGACGAACTGCAATTCCGCCCACGAGGTTATGCTGAAAGTGAACCAACGGTGTCTGAGCGACGTCTTTCACGAGAGCGGCTATTGCCTCGGCTATCTCGGTAAGTGGCATCTGGACAAACCGCACGAGCCTTACGTCGGTCGGCGGCGAGGCCGGCCCGGCAAGCCGGGAGGCGGCATCGTCTGGGACGAATTCGTTCCCCCCGAGCGACGGCACGGTTTTACATTCTGGCACGCCTATAACTGCCGGGACCAGCATTTGAACCCGCGCTACTGGACAACGAACGCCAAACGCACCGAGCCGATCCTTTTTGACGAATGGTCCACGAAACACGAAGCCGACGTGGCGATTGAATACATCCGCAATCCGCAGGGCAAATATCGCGATCCGAAGAAGCCGTTCGCCCTGTTCATCGCGCCCAATCCACCCCATACCCCGTTTGATCAGGTGCCGGACAAGTACGTAAAGATGTATGAGGGTAAGAGCTACAGAGACCTGCTCAATCGTCCGAATGTGGACCCTGACAATCTCCACCCGCAGGCGAAGCAGCACGTCAAGAACTATTTCGCCGCGGTAACGGGCACCGACGAACAGTTCGGCCGGATTCTCGATGCACTCAAAGACCAGGGCCTCGAAAAGAACACAATTGTTGTCTTTGCCGCCGATCACGGGGAGATGATGGGCTCTCATCATCGAATGCACAAGAGCGTCGTATATGAAGAATCCATCGGAATCCCGTTTATCATCCGCTGGCCGGGCAACATCCCTCCGCATCGCGACGATCTTCTATTGACCCCCGCCGATATAATGCCCAGCCTCTTGGGGCTGATGGGCTTGAAGGATTCGACGCCGAGCGACGTGGAGGGCACCGATTATTCGTCCATCATGCTCGGGCAATCGGGATCCCGGCCGGCTTCGGCGTTGTATCTGAACTGTTCGGGTCCGCACGGGGGCCCCCGGGGCCTGCGCACCCACCGATACACTTTTGCAATCACCCCGGAAGCAGATGGAAAGAAAAAGGTCCTGTTGTTCGATAACCAACAGGACCCTTATCAACTCAACAACATTGCCCACTTGCGACCCAAGGTCGTTCGCGAACTCACGGACGAACTGGGCCGGTGGCTCCGAAAAACCCGCGATCCGTGGACCATATAACTCTCTTTCAGCCGCTGACACCGAGGCAGACTAACTGTCCGGCGTTATTACGGGCGAAGATCTTGCCGTTCGCCAGAACGGGCATGGTCCAGCATCTTTTTTTCGGCAGAATCTGTGCGGACGCAAGCTCTTTGTAACTCTGCGGCGAGGCCTCAGCAATCACCAGTTTGCCCTTTTCACCCAGGATGACCAATTTTTTGTCGGCAATCATGAGCGAGCCCGTTCCAAATCCTCTCTGCGACCATTTCGTTTGGCCGGTCTTAAAATCAACACAGTTCAGCTTGCCCGAACCGTTGACTTGTCCATCAAAGCCATAGACGTGTCCCTGCCATAAGACGGAACAGTTGATTTGGTTCTTCATGTTCTTGTTTCGCCAAATCTCGGTGACCTTATTTCCATCGATTTTGTACAGGGCACAGCCTTTGCCATATCCGGAAGAAATGAACACCGTGTCCCCCGATATAATCGTATCCGCAGAATTGATATCGTAGCTGGTCTTCCATGGAAACTTCCACATCACCTTGCCGGTTGTTGGATTCAGTCCCACCACTTCGACGGAGACGGCCATCACCACACATTCCTGACCGTTAATGGTGCAAGGCACCCCCGTCGCATATCCACACTTTCCTTTGCCATTCTGCCAGACGAGGCTGCCATCTGTCTTGTTCAATGCGACGCCGTACGTACCCACGTTGAGAATGACCAGATTACCCATGATAAGAGGCGAACTGGAAAAGTGCCACGTGGGGTGTTTGAAACCCATGTCCTCATTGAGACGCTTGTGCCAAACGATCGCACCCGTGGCCGCGTTAAAACGGATGGCATCGCCATTCTTGCTGAGGGTATATACGGCGCCGCCCTCGACGGTGGGTGTCGCGCAAGGGCCACCTTCATGGTTCTTGCTCAACAAAGGACACGGGTAGGACGTCTTCCATATCTCATTTCCCGTGTCGGCATCCAGACAATAGAGAATGTCCTGATCGTCGATATTGCCCATGGCGTAAACCCGGCCGTCACGAATGGACATCGAGGCAAATCCCGTTCCGATCGAACGTTCCCACAGCACCTTCGGGCCGTCTTTCGGCCAAGACGCCGTCCAGCCGGATTCGTTCGATATGCCGTCATAATTCGGCCCTCGATAGTTCGGCCAATCCGCCGCTCGGGCCGTGACGCATAGACTTAATGCGGCAACACTTACGGCGAGAGCCAACAAAAATCTCCTAACATCGCTTTTGTACATATTTCTCAATCCCATCATACGTCTCCAAAAAAATCATACGACACTATCCATTCACAGGGAAATTCCCCAACAGGACTACGTTTTGACAATCGATATTGTTCGCTCATCAATTTGCTACTCTGTCGAAAACGCCAAGGCGCCCGTCGGACAATTCGTGACGCACTCGGCGGCTGAGCGTTTGAGGCTCTCCTTCATCGACCGATCAAACGGCACCTCCACACGAACGTTAAAACCACGGCCAATAAAGGCTAATCCAAGCTCCTCGCCCGCCTTGGCCGCGGTTTGAATGCATAAACCACAATCAATGCACTTGCCGGGCTCGTAAATGACTTGCGGATGCTGAATGTTTTGGACGAATAGCCGGCGTTCGCCTTTGAATCGACCTGGCCGGGCCTCATATATCTGGGAGTATTGCCTGAGCTTGCAATGGTCTGCTTTTCGACAGTCGCAATGCAGACAACGGGCGGCTTCCCGGCGGGCTTGCTCGTCTGTAAGTCCGTCGCCGCTTTTTGATGCCGTCACCCGCTGATCTTGACGGGCACAGGCGGCGAAGGCTTCTTTTTCATCATCCTTGATTTTTCCAATTCGGGTATTAAAAGGTTTAGCCGGCCCGCTGACTTCCTGGCCGGACAGATACTGGACGATGGAAACGGCCGCCTCCCTGCCGTCCGCCACAGCCCGAACGGCGAGTTTTCGTTTGCGAACGGCATCGCCGCCGGCGAACACATTGGGAAGATTCGTTTGATATGTATTTCTATCCACTTCAATGCCGTTTCGGTCTGTCGTTAGCCCTAACGGTTCCGCATCCGCGCCACCGGCGACAAAGACGGCGTCAAACTCCCTGGTCAACTGCTCCAGCGACACTTTCGTGCCGATTCGCGTATTGGCTTTGAACGTCACACCCAACCGCTCGATGACGGCAATCTCCTTATCGAGCACATCCCTTGGCAATTCTTCTTGCGGCACCCCGTATTGCAGCATCCCCCCCGGCTTCTCGCGGTCGTCAAAAACGATACAAGCCACTCCGGCTTGTTGGAGATAATAAGCGGCGGCCAAACCGGCCGGACCCGCACCGACTATCGCCGCTTTTTTGCCTTGTGAGGGCTTGCAGTCCGGCACATATGGACTTGCCGATTGCAAATCGACGTCGGCGACGTACCGCTTCAACAGACAGATAGACACCGCTTCGTCAATAGCGGCCCGCCGGCATCCTCGTTCGCACGGAGCCGGGCAGATCCGCCCCAAGACGGCGGGCAGTGCGATATCTTTCTTAACCGTCATTATCGCTTCGCGGAGCGTTCCGGCGGCGATTTGGCGAATCATCAGCGGAATGTTCATCTGGGCCGGGCAGATCACATGACATGGCCCGAGGCAATCGCCGACGTGATCGCTAAGCAGCAATTCCAGCGCCGCCTTCCGTGCCTGTTGGACCTGCTCGCACTGCGTATCGACACGCATGCCCTCTTCGGCGGGCGTACCGCAAGCCGGGGCCAGACCGGGCCGATCATTCACCTTCACCACGCATATCATACAACTGGTCGAAGGTTCATAACCTTTCATGAAACACATCGTGGGAATCTCGATCCCGAGTTTTTCGGCGGCATCGAGAATCGTCGCGCCCTCATCGACGTCCACGTGGTGATTATCTATAAACAGTTTCGGCATGGATTAGTGAACCTCAACCGCATCCGCCGGACAGACTTCTTTGCATGTCCCGCAGCGAATACATTTTTCATTGTCGATCTCGTGTTTCTCGTAGGGTTTGATCGCAATCGCATCGGTGGGACAGCGCTGCGCGCAGATCGTACAACCGATGCAATCGTCTGTTATTGAGAATTGAATCAGCGCTCTGCATTTTCCACCCGGGCAGCGCCCTTCGACGTGAGCTTCGTATTCATCCCGAAAATACTCGAGCGTGGAAAGCACCGGATTCGGCGCGGTCTTGCCCAGGCCGCACAGACTCGTCGTCTTAACCATCTGCGCCAACTTCTCCAACTCGTCAATGTCGGCCATGCCGGCTTGCCCGGCACACAACTTCTCCAGAATATCCAGCATTCGACGGGTGCCTATCCTGCAGAACGTGCATTTACCGCACGATTGGTCCTGGGTGAATTCCAAAAAGTAGCGTGCGATGTCCACCATGCAATCGTTTTCGTCCAAAACGACCAAACCGCCGGAGCCCATCATAGTCCCGATGTCGGTCAGCGTTTCATAGTCCACGGGCAGATGGGCCAGTTTCGCCGGTACACATCCGCCGGACGGCCCTCCGACCTGCACGGCCTTAAGCCGCAAGCCGCCTGCAACCCCCCCGCCGATATCCTCGATGATCTGCCGCACGGTTATCCCCATCGGCACCTCAATTAATCCGACGCGCTCCACCTTGCCCGCCAGCGCGAAGACCTTTGTCCCCTTACTGCTGTCCGTCCCCAGTGTGGCGAACGCTTCAGCGCCGTTGCGAATAATCCATGACACCGAGGCATACGTCTCGACGTTGTTGATGAGGGTCGGCTGGCCCCAGAGGCCGCTCTGGGCGGGAAACGGCGGTCGCAATCGCGGCATCCCCCGACGGCCCTCGATACCCGCCAACAAGGCGGTCTCCTCCCCGCATACAAAGGCGCCGGCGCCCGGTACGATTTTTAAATGCAGCGAGAATTCGCTGTTGAGAATGTTGTCGCCGAGAAAACCACGCTGTTCGCATTTTTCAATCGCTTGACCGATGCGCTCCGTGGCGAGGGGATATTCGCCCCGGATATAGAAGTACCCTTTGTTCGCTCCGACCGCATACGCGGCGATGACCATCCCTTCGACGATGCGATACGGATAAGACTCCATCAGCATCCGGTCCATAAAAGCCCCGGGATCGCCTTCATCCCCGTTGCAGACGAGATACTTTTGATCGGATTGCCCACTTCGCACCGCAGCCCATTTGCGGTATGTCGGGAAACCGGCCCCGCCTCTTCCTCGCATGCCGCTCCGTTCTATTTCACAGATGATGTCTTCGGGATTCATTTCTTGAATGCACCTTTTAAGCGCTTCGAATCCACCGTGGGACATATAATCATCTATATCCACCGGATCGATATGGCCGTGGTGCTCGGTTGCAATGTGTTTTTGCCGGCCGAGAAAATCGGCTACCTGCCGGTCCCGCACGTCAATGGAATAGCGTGCCACCGACTCCGCCCCCTCATCGGTTAAAAGACGATCCAGGGCCTGCGAGACAGCATGGGTGACTTTTTTAATCCCCCCCAGCCTGAAGTGGCGCAGAACAATACCTTTGGCATCGTGCGGCTGTACCCGGGCGTAGCGAAATGACGATCCACCCGCCAAAAACACTTCTACAAGCGGAGACAGGTAAGACATTCCGGAACAGCTCGTGCTTTTAACCACAACGGGCGCATGGGTCTCCTCGACGGCTTTCTGTAGCGCCTCGTACACTTTGGCGCTGCCGGCCGCCACGCAGCTTGAATCCAAACATATTCGTATTTCGCTGAGGTTCTTCGTATTCTGTGCGAAATCCCGCCCGTTCGCTCGCTGAGCGTCGCACTTTTGCTGCTCAACAAAATCCCTGAGTACCGATGAAACCCGCTCGCTGGTCAGGTGCCCGTATATAATGTCATCAATCTGTATCGCCGGAGCCAGCATACAACATCCCAAACATGCCACTTTCTCTATAGTAAATAATCTCTGCCGGTCCGTATCCTCTTCATCCGGGATGTCGAGATAACGTTGAAAGGCATCATAAATTCGTCCCCCCCCCTTAACGTGGCAAGCGGTGCCGATGCAGACCCGAATGGTATGACGGCCGGCGGGACGATGTCTGAAATGATCATAGAATGTCGAAACACCCGCAATCGCCGCCGGGGTGATCTGCGTCAAATCGCAGACACGCTCCAGCGCTTCTTTAGGCAGATAGCCGAAGTGCCTCTGGACGGCCTGGAGTATCTCCAGGACATCTTCGGCGCCCGTGCCGATTTCTTCCACGGCTTGATTTACGAATGACAAATCCAGCTTTTCCATCAATCCCGGCT
>CAYZAT010000125.1:0-11559 GCA_964476475.1 uncultured Pirellulales bacterium | reverse complement strand
CCTTACCCGCAACCGGCAGGTATTACATTTTCCTTGAAATCACGCCGGGACAGAACGCGCCATCCGATACGGACAGCACGAACAATTCGGCCATGGCGCCGAATCCCGTCCGGGTCGAAAATGGAACGACTCCCCCGCCTCCTTCTCCTTCGGAACCGACTCTTATGGCCGCAACCGTCATTACGGTTCCCCCAACGGGCCAGTCCATCATTGTTGCGGGCTACCGCAATGGTGTGCTTGAGTTTTGCGACTGGCAAGGCAACGTCCTGGCCTCGAGGGAAGACCTCAAGGAGATTACAGCGTTGGCGACCGGCAGTGTCGGCAGCCCCCCCCTGCCCCGCCTGTTCGTGGCCTCCACGGATTCAGGCGGGACGCTCCGTGCGGTTGATCTGACCGACATCGATCGAGACATCATTTCTCACTCGAATTTAGGACGCATCACGGCAATGGACGTACGCGGCGGCCTTGAAGCATCCGTCTATATCGGCACGACTGAAATCGGCGGGGCCTTGCGAAAACTCAACGCCCTGACACTTACGAACGAAGGCGTGCGGGGCGCTTTGGGACAAATCTCAGATATCATCAAGGTGCGCTCGGCCTGGGGAAACGTTTTAGCCGTTGGAACCGGCACATCCGGCGGATCTGTTTATTTCGTCGATATGGATACCCTGGGCGACGTGGCAACCCGGCAGCAGAATATGGGTTCCATTTACGCCCTTTCGTCGGGGGATATGGACGGGGACGGTCAGGCCGAGCTGGTTATCGCTTCCGACGCCGACGGCGGGTCCATTCAACTGAGAGAAGGGCCGTCCTTTGAAAATATCCTGACCAAACGAACTGGCCTCGGTCAAACGTATGCCCTCGACTACGGTCCGCTCGGAGAGGAGCCGTTCATCGGCGCCTGGATTCTCTACGCCGGCGAGCCAAAAGGCGGTTCGCTTAATGTCATGCTCACGAGCCTTGATGCGTCCATTGTGAAACTTCAGGACTGGGCCAGACGAAGTCACCTGGGACCGATACGCTATGCCCGCCTGCACGATTTCTACATGATCGGCACGCCCCTCGTCGGCGCTGTTTGGCTGGACGATGCCCGCCCGGCGTTCCACGTGCTGGATGAGAACCTGACCGATTTCGCCGGCGAACCTATCACAACCGAGGATTTTGAGACCGGGGATTTCAGCAACTTCCCGTGGGAACGGTCCGAAGAGACCGGCTGGGTCATCACATCGCAAGAAAGGCATTCCGGTACCTTCAGCGCCCAATCCGGCCCGATCGATCACGGCAATAGCTCAATATTGGAGGTAAGCCTCCAGTGCGAATCAGGCCCCATCGCCTTCTATCGCAAAATCTCGTGCGAGCCGAATTATGACGATTTAGAATTTGCCATTGACGGTGTACCGCAAGGCACATGGTCGGGGGAATCGGATTGGGCCGAAGTGTCGTTCGAGGTAACAGCGGGCCTCAGAACGTTCACATGGACCTACTCGAAAGACAGCTCTGTATCGCGGGGCGATGACAAGGCGTGGATCGACGACATCGAGTTTCCACTTAACGGGGCCGCGGCGATTTCTTCGACCGTCCGTTCCGCGGAACAGCCCCCCTGCCGAATCGATATCGAATACACTTTCGACAAATAGACGACGAAATCCATGCTTGGGGATGGCGGCGCAGGTCTAATAGAGAATAATCAGAACGACATTGATTCGGCGAAGACCATCTGGAAATCGGGCTCGTGGGCGATTTCGATATACTCTATTTTTCGAGCCAATTCGCCGGCCTGCGCGCGATACCGCCGATTCAAAAGGATCATCTGTGCACCGGACGCCGCGGCGTTGCCGATGGAATGGATTCGTTCGACACCCACGGCGGGCAAGAGGCCGATCCGTAAGGCGCTTTCGGGTCGAATGTAGTTGCCAAACGCCCCGGCCAACAGGACGCGCCGAACATCCGTATCTTCGATACCAACGTGCTGCTGCAAAAATTTGATACCGGCGCGTATCGCGCCTTTGGCCAATTGCATCTGGCGGATATCCTGCTGAGACAGGAACACCGGCTCGTCATCCTCGCTTGCAGGTTCGGCAAGGATAAAGCGCAACTGCTCATCCCGTTCGGTGATACGGGAGAAAATAGCCGGCGGCAGTGCTTTTTCGAGTGTCGCCGGGTCCGCGAACCGTCCGGTACGATCGATGATGCCAAGCTCCAGCATGACGGCCACCGCGTCAATCAGACCCGATCCGCATATCGAGCGAGGCGGGCAGTCTCCTATGACGTCCAGGTCAATATCCTCTTCGTTGACGATGACCGCCTCGATGGCCCCGTCGGCCGCCCTGCTGCCGCAGGTGATGCGCGCCCCTTCGAGCGCCGGTCCGGCCGCACAGCTCGCGGCATAGAGCTTATCTTTCGTCCCAAGGACAATCTCGCCGTTGGTGCCGATATCGACGATGAGCGTCATCTCCTCGGCGGAGACAATGTCCGCCGCCAGCGCCACGGCGGTCGTATCGGAGCCAAGGAAACCGGCAATATTCTCGACCGTATGGATCTTTCCGGCGGGATTGATCTGTATGCCCAGATGATCGGCGCACAGGTCATGCGCATCGAGCGAATGGGCCTTATACGGCGCCTGGCCGAGTTGGGCGATCGGAAAGCTCAGAAGAATATGGCTCATGGTCGTATTACCCACGGCGCATACTTCAACTATTTGGCTCGTGTCGATAGCCGCCTTCTCACAGAGCTTCTCGATCAGCAGGTTGATGCCATCGATGATCGTATTATGCAGCTCCGTATATTTCTCGTCGGTCTCGGCGTAAGCGATCCGGCTGACCACGTCGTCGCCGAACCGTGTTTGCGGATTAAGCGCGGCTTCCGTGGCCCGGGTCGTCCCGTCCCGCATATCGATAAGCCTGGCCACCACCGTGGTCGTACCGATGTCAACCGCCACACCGACTATTTCTCCGGCGGGATCGGTCGATGCGTAATCTTCATAAATATCGGGTTGAAATGCCCGCCGGGCGTCGATTCCATCGGCTAAAATGCGCTGCTCGAAGAATCTGGAACTCGTGGGTACGGTGACGACCAGGTCACTCTCGATACGGTACTGGCAAGCCAAGACCTCACGAGAATCCGGTTCGAGAATGACCCGGCATTTCCCGCATGTCCCCCTTTCGCCGCAAACCGTGTTCAGGATGATGCCGGCCAGACCCGCGGCTTCTACAAGCGTGGCGCCGGAATGAATCGAGACGTGTTTGCCGTCTGGTTTGAACGTGATAGTGAAGTGATCCATGAATTATGCCGCACCTTGAGCTTATGCGTCGGGGAAAACATCGTTTGACGCATCTGCTCACGTGCCAAAAACGCCGAGGGGCGATCAGCTTATTTTATGTCGAATTTTCCAGCGGGCCCGCCTTTTCTTACTGCCCACTTTGCGTCTGCGTCGCGCTTTTGCCATCAATTTCTCCAAATCCGTTTAAAAACTCTGTCTTAAAGAACTTCTGGATATTAAAGATGTATGATAGTATATAGCGGTTGGAAAGCAAATAAAAATTTATGCGTCAAGGCAAAAATACACCGTCCAGTGATGACGACGCCCCGGGACAACGCATCTCCACGGTGTTTTCGACGGTGCCGTTGGGACTATTTTATTGACTGGAGCCAAAAAATGATCCAATGTAAAGATTGCGAATTCTGTCAGATTGATCCGGACGGTAAAAGGACCTTCCGATGCGATCCGTTCTCGAATATCAAGGAGCCGGAGTGTATCACGAAATGGCAGCTCATTCGTCTGGATATGCTGGTCGCCAGCTATCAGGGCATGCTTAACTGGTATGGGAAATTGGCACCGCTTCAGGATAAGATCATTCGCTACATGCAAAAGGAAATCGACGAAATGGACGAAACGGAGCGATGGAAGCTGGATGTTGATGAGGACGAACCGGAGGAGGACGTCGATTTCTGATCCCGTCGCAACTCCTGGAAGTTAGCCGGGAAAAACGCAAACGAAGCTATTATTTAGGTCCTATAACTGAGTGAGGCGAGTGCTTTGTCTTGGAATCCTCCTGTTTTGATCCTTGTTCGAGGCCCATTTGGGCGGCACGGATGCTCGTGAAAAACGTGATTTCCGGGATTCATGCAATAAATCATTGACCAATACCGTCTGTACATTTGAAAAAAAATGCTGTAACATGGCACAAGACGATGACTTAGCTAAGTTAATCATTGGTTGCAAGGACGGCAGTAACGAGTGCTTCTCGCAAATTGTCGATATGTATGCAAATCGTTGCTATGGCTACTTTTATAGATTAACCGGCAATCATGATCTTAGCGATGAGCTGCTGAGCGAGCTATTTGTCAAGTTAGTGGAGAAGATCGGTTCGTACAAAGGCGGATCGTTTGAAGGCTGGTTGTTCAGAATCGCCGCAAACCTTTTTCACGACCATTTACGAGGTAAGCAACGACGAAAAAAACTCATTGAGGCCCGGCAGGGGCAGATCGAATCCGATAGTAGGGCACCGGCAAAAGCCGAAGATGAACGGATTGACAGGCTGCAAATCCAGTTACAAAGATTGGATACGGATACTCGGGAGCTTATTTTGCTGCGTTACTATTCACAAATGAGTTTCAAGGAAATCGCCCGGATGCGTTCCGAGCCGATCGGGACTACGCTGGCCAAAGCGCACCGGGGATTAAAGAAACTGCGACAGCTAATGGAGGGATGAAAATATGGATGATCGAAATCAGGAAAATCTAAGGGCATTATTGGCGAGTTTCTTCGATGCCGAGCAGGTTGACCGCTATGCTGAAGATTTTCAGCAGGCGGAGCAGGTTCTCCACAAGCATCCTGCCCCCGAGCCTGATGATCGGCTGATCGCCAATATTAAGGCGGAAATCGCCCTATCTCTGAGTCGGAGAAGAGTTAAACGTTTCAGGCGACGGCTTTACGAAGCGGCGGGCATCGCCGCGGCCGTTGCGATCCTGGCGATTGTTAGCCTGCAATTCTCCGAAAAATCCACAAAGCAGCCCGGTAACGCCGACTATACGGCTTCCCTTTTGCCGACCGCCTTATGGGAAAGCGACGATATCGCCGCAGACGATGCGGACCTGGCGGTTTTCACCGCGGAAATCGAACAGATCGAATATGAAATACGCACCTTAGAATCAGGCGAAGATATCACCGAAAATGAAACGACCGTCACTGAATTGGAAATGGAATTGGCAGAAATCAATACGGATTTCTGGAAGGGGTAAACCACATGGAGAAACGTCGCGGAATCATTTTGGCTTTGGCGATTGCAGCGGCGGTCCTTACCGCCGCCCTACCCTGCCCGGCCGACAATAACAGCAAAGAAGATGATGGTATCTTTGATGAGGACGACCGTCGAGGTGAGAGGTCGGTACGAGGGCGAGGACGAGGGCGGTACGAATTAACGGAAGATGAAACCAACCGCGTTATGGAAAGCTTGAAGAAACGCAATCCGAAAAAGGCGAAAGAGCTTGACGGGCTGCGTAAAAAAGACGCGGAAAAGTTCAGAAACGAACTTTGGGAACACGCGAGAGGGGAATTGGAAAAGATTGGAAAGGAACGGTGGGAAAAGTGGCTTCAAGAAAGGCGCGCCGCTTTCCTCGGATGGCTGGAAAAGAATGTCCCGGATGAAACCAAGGAATTGAAGAGGCTGAAAAATACGAATACAGACCTTTATAACAAAAAGTATGATTTGGTTCGCAGGAGATATAACCGAATTTTCGATGAGAGCCGACGGAATCCCGAGTGGGCCGAAGTCCTCCTGGAGGACGTGAAATTGCAAAAAAGGCGGGATGAATTGGTTCTCAAAATCAAATCCACGAAAAATAAAGAATCGGAACGAAAGCTCATCGCCGAACTGGAAGAGGTGGTTGCCCTGAGATATGACGTGATCCTCAAACGAAAGCAGATGGGCTTTGAACGGCTGCTCCAACGGCTCGAGAGTTTAAGAAAACAACTCGGTGAAAGCCGGAAAGATATCCTCAAATACCAAGATCCCAAAACCAAAGAAGAGAACGTCAAGCAAAGAGCGAGGGAACTGCTCGAAGAAAAGAGGAAATTTTGGGACTAAGCAAAGATAATTGATGATGATCGCAAAGCCTCGCCGCGTATGTTGCGAGGCTCTTTTTTTGCGCCTATCGACCTCGTTTTCGCTTGATCCGCATAATTTTCCTTGAACTTTAAGAGAACGATTCATTATAATGAGATAGACACAGGGAGAAAGATATGTTGAGCGAAAAGGATACAATTAGGGCCAAACACCTTCATGTGCTATGGATCGTCGTATTATTCATTATCCTGGTCCTGGTCATGATGGCGCTGGAATGTGAAATGGCAACGCCCGCCTATTGAGCCTACAGACATCACAACGCCGCCGAACGTATCACGGCTTGTCAATGGACGATCACACACACAAATTCTTTTGGAATTTAATCGACGGAAATCTTCTCGGCCTCAAGGACAAGGTCTCGTCGTCCGCCGATTTGAAAATGGACCACAGACATCGTCAGCATGTTCCCATCCGGAGCAAATCGCACGCGTGCAGAGAATTGTCCTACGCCCCCCGACTCGCGCGTCATGAATAAAAGGCCGCGGAAATTCCGTCCGTCCTGATTGAGAGACAACATAAAATTGCTCGTTACCCCTTTCAATGAAAGACTGCCGAAACCCAGCGGCGTGATTGTAAACGAACGCGCGTCGGCGTCATCGGGAAACAATCCTCGCCCTTCCCTGAAACGCCACTGTCCCTCGTATTGTTTCATGGCTGCTATCCCGGATGAAAAGGTCATCTCGGGCTGGGCCCCGTTGGCGAATTGCCAATAGAAACCGCCGGCGACACTGAGGCCGGCCAGAACAAAAAGTGTAGCGAAAAATGCCGTTCTCGATTTCGCTTCTATTAAAGCGCCGTTCGCATCACGTTTTTGAGTCCAGTCCACTATGTCCTGTGGTGGATTTTCAACCGCACCGGATGAAGCATCACTTTCAATTTTTCGATCGGGACACACGCCCACCACGCAAAGCACGATAAACAAAAACCAAAACAATCCCGCATCCACGACCGTCATGACGATCCACCAGCCGCCCTCGATCTTCCCCTGGTATCCCTGGAACCGGCCCGTACTGACAAAACTTTCCTCCTGGAATCCCCGCACTACTTCACCCAGCCAATATAACGGCGTATCCACCGGCCCGGCCTTGAGCCAACTCAGCGCCACAAGATGCGACGCCACATAAACGACCGTCATGCTCACTCCAAGCCAGCATCGCTGCTGAAAACTCCAGGCCGCCGCCGGGTCTTTCCGCCCGAACCGCCCGGCGATCCAGCCGAGCAGGCCGCCCGCCAGCATCCCCTGAAGCCCGATCAGAAAGACCTCAGACGCACGGAAAAAGGCCAGTCCGACAGCCGTACCGATTGTCATAAGAAGGACCGGCAAGAATCGTTTGATCACCCAGCTTATGCCGCCCATACTCGAGGCTCCCGAATGGAGACTTCCCGGGCCGATAGATTCGTCATTCATAAAGATACCAGACACAACCCCATTTATATGGATACGTTAGGAACACAATATCTAATGATTATCGGCCATATCGAATATTGCCTTTAGTTCAAACAACCGGTATTTATTGACTATTGAATCCTGGTTGTTGGCGATTGCATCTTCACGACCATGAGGCGGCCACGGCAACCCGCTCCACATCTCCGCGGTTACTCGCGTTCGGTCTGCCACGGCTCAGAATGGTCCGGCAATCCTCCGGCTTTGGGCGTCGCCATCGTAATCGGCATCCGGATGGGTATTTTCCGAGAGCCGCGAACGACTTTTCCGAGTGTTTCTTTTGTGAGACGAACGGGCTCGGTGATCAGCTCGGGGACGCTGTAGGTCCAGAGGCATGAGTTGTAATACGTCGGATCTTTTTGAGGCAGCCGGATCGGCTTGTACACCTGGCCATCCTGATCCACATACGCAATATAGATTCTGGTGAATACGCCGCTGTCTCTTTTGCTGCTGAAAACGATCCATCGCCCGTTACTCGACCAGGAATGCCAGCTTTCACTGTTGTCGCTATTTATGTCGAGCCGGCGGTATGTGTACTTGCCTGTTTGCCGGGCGGCGTCGAGGTCCATCATATACAAATCGCTGCTGTGACGATACACGGGGAAGCAGCCGTAATCACACATGCAAAACAGCAGCCAGCGACCGTCGGGGCTGACGCGCGGAAGAAGGAGGCTCAGACCCGTTTGGTCGGCCGAGAGCACGGATTCCAGCGGGCCCCACCGGTCATGGTCAAGATCGTAACGAATGCGGACCAGGTCGTACTTTATCTGGTCGTAGGATTCGGGAACGGCGGACCGGTCGGACCACGTGATCGGTGCGCTGCAGAAGTATAAATAACGACCGTCGGCGGACCAGGCCGGATAGGTTTCGAGCCGGTCTTTTCGGGCCAGGTCCCTTGTGGTCTTGACGGTCTTTGAATCCACTAAGTAATAAGCCATCAAGGAATCGAAATCGATCACATCCCGCACCTCGGCGGCGGCGGAATGAAACATCTGCTTGACCTTATTGACGGAAAAGGCGGCGAGCCGGCCGCTCGGATGCCAGGAGGTATATCCGAACTTGGTCCCGATCTTTCGGACGCGGTCGCCTTCGAGCAGCAAGGCCGAGCTGCCGTAAGCCTTGCTGCGGATGCCGATGAGCATCTTTTCCGTGCGATGTCCGCAGAACGTATGGCAGTTGACGCAGCCGTTCTTGAAATACCCGCTGTCCAATATAACGGACTCATCGAAACGGCTCAAATTACGTTGATAGATCCCCATCTCCCGCCAGGTACTATGGCCCGGCCGAATCTTTCGATAGACCAGGTAGGGATCGATGTCCTCACGCGCAATGTCACAGGTGAGCGTCTGAAAGCGGACCCATTCGTCGTTTCGCCCTTCGGGAGATGATATGTTTTCCGGCGATTTGACGATAATATCCACACGGAGCTGCCGGCCGCGGTTCGCGTCAAGCAGCTTTTGCCAGGCCCGCTTCGGAATCGAAATCAAGGGCGTTTTGCTGAATATCTCGATGGGTTTTCCTCTTTCGCAAGAGACGCGGGCACAGTAGCCGGTTCCCTGGTGCTGTACGTGAAAGTTCAGGGGCGCGATGTTCGGCGGGATCATAGCACCCGAATAATCCGGAAGGATTTTTGCAGGTTGATCGATCGGACGGTATTCTGTGATCGAGCGTTTCGGCGGGCGGCAAACAGAAAGCAAAACGATTGCGATCAGCGCACAACCGATGGTCGCGTACATGAGTTTGGCTTTTCTGGTTTTTTGTAATTGTGCTTTCATACGTCTATGCGACTGAGTTATTTCTCCGGGCCGGAGGATTCATATCTATAATAGAAAAAATAGGTGTTACGGAATTTTTCTGACAGTTCTCTGGAGGCGGCTTGTTTGTTCCCGCCGTAACGATTGAGGATCCGGGTAAAGTCTTCAATCTGTTGACGCTTTTGAGGACGTGCTCGATAGTCGCCGAGATCGAGAGACTTGCCTGTCGCGTATATATAGATGAGGGCCGCTTCTTCATAATGTGGGGGGAGTTCGGCGTAGCCTAAGTCACGGATACCTTCCATTTTTTGGACACATTTCCCTAACTGCTTTTTGAGCATATACCAGGCCATCAAATATTCAAACGCCATGCGATTTCGAGGATTCTTCTCCAGCAACTGCAAAAGAGTCCTTTCCTTGGAAAGAGCATATACGGAGTAATTCTTGTCCAGGCATAAAGAGCGCAAATGCTGGATATACGAATCTGAAGAAAGGTTGGGATCGGTCCGGAGGCGGTTAAGATAATGGTTGGCCCAATCGGCGTGGTACAGCGTCTTGCTCAGCGCGCTGAGATAAATGTTGGCCGAATCCCCATTACCCTTGACCATGTTAATCAAGGCCAGTCGCTGCAGGATCATGGGGCGCTCCCCGAGCTCTTCGAGAGATTCCGTCAGGGCGTGTTCCGCCATGTTGACAACACCGAGGTCTAAATAAAAATCGAAGATCTGCCAGTACGTCCACTCGTATTTCTTATCAGAGAGAAACAGACAATCCGGATGCTGGGGCCAGGAGAACATATCGTAGCCGAGCCGACCTCGATGATAGAGTGCCCTGTTCACGGTATAGGCGACGAAGGGATCGGTCGGACAACGTTGAGCGGACGTCAGCAAGTCCAGCCACTTCTTGTGGTAGGCACAGTAATCCACCTTAAACCGGGTTCTGAGATTCTCATTGCGCGAAAAGAAAACGGCGCAGCCGGTGACGGCAAGCAAAAGCGATAGCCCGGCGGCATGGTGGAGTTTGGGTGAGCGTCTGAACCAGACGGATACCCGTGTCGGCAGATTAAAGACAACAGGTCTTTGCTTCCTGCCGGACGCTTTTTCGTTTCGTTTTTTTCTCGAATATCGTCTCTTCCGGAGCATTTGCCAAAGACCAATGATAAGAAGCGTCAGAGGCGGGATCAGATACAGCACATAGACGATGGTGATCGCCCTTTTGCGAGCATCATAATTCAGAATTTTCCATGAGAAGGGCAACAAGTTGCTGAAGGCATCGATGAGGCTGACACCGAAGATCAGACGTCCCAGCACATAGGGAATAACGACGCCGCTTAAACAATAGAACAGGCTTCTCGTCCACCGGGCCCTGAACATCAATTCGACCATGGCGCAAAGAACGACAAAAAGCAGGAAGGCACCGCCGGAGAGATAATAGACCATGACGGACAAAATCAGAAAAACGCCGACACATTTGAAGTTCTTAGTCCGTGACAACGCGGCCTTCACGTATAGGCATGTTGTCAGCAGCACAGTCAAAAGAGCCAGTGTGGTTTCCAAAAAATAAGTGTATTGCGTGTACAAAACAAGCAGAAGAATCGGCGGCAGAAAACGAATCCCGCGGACGTGCGTTGAGTGTATCGCGTTCGCTATGGTCTCGATACACAAGCTCATCAGGGCGGCCTGAACGGTAATCGCGAAGGCGCCCAGCCAGGAATAATAGAACAGTTGCGAAACAAACGCGGCCAGATATTCGACAGGCCCGCCCGGGTAAGACAAAAACGGCAGGAAAAAAGACCCGCCTCTGTAGAACACCGGGAAATTGGTAATGACTCCCGCCCCGTGATAGATCAGTCGCGGATTCACATAGAGCCAGAGATAAAGATAGAAAAGCGCGAAGAAGAGAACGTCGTGCGATCGTCGCCCCCAATCTCGGCTCGAATGTCGCTTGGCCGTTTCCGGGGTACCCGATGGCGAAACAGCGATTCGCACTGAAGATTTTCGAGGCGAATGCGGCATTGCTTTCCCATACGATAGCATAACTAAAGCAGGCAGACAATCGGATTAGTATATCGAATTCAACATAGATAACAAGGAAACAAGAATAAGCGTTACTGAGATATCTGAAAGCAAAACGACTGAACAAGATACACACATTTCACTTCTTGTCTTTACCATCGGTCAAAAAAGACCGTCCCTTTGAAACGGAGACAGATAAAAATGCCGCAGAGTTGTTAAAC
>CAYZAT010000124.1:0-11613 GCA_964476475.1 uncultured Pirellulales bacterium | reverse complement strand
GATATAGACATTCGAGCCCATCTGAGTATTTTGTGGCGTGGCGCCCGCCACGGCTTGCCAGGTCGTACCGTTCGCTGAATGTGTCACCGTAAAGTTACCCGCCATATCGCGCTCGAGTTTTAACCAATGCGGCGCGGCGAATCCGGTCTCGTTATAATTGAAACTGTCCCCTCCGGTGTCGAGACGGCCTTGAGATGCGACGCCATTGCTCGGAGTAATCGCCGCGAAGGCATGCTTCGAGCCGCCCTCCAGGGTCTGGCGAATCATCACGCCGGCCTTGGCCCAACCGTTCGTATTCTGGAGACTGTCGATCCGGGCCGTGATCGAACCGGTCCCGGTGAGCGTCTTATAGGCGAAGTGGAACTCATCGCGATAATCGCCGGCCGTGCCGACGTTCCAGATGTCCGTGCCGGAGCCGGTCATAGTGTACGTCCCGGCGGGGCCTTCTGTAAAGCTGCCGACAGAACCCGGCAGCCCTCTAAACCACAGCGAAAGCTCCGCTACGCCTTCCTCAGTCCAGTCACGGGCCTTGCTTAACGCCAGCACCGCTTCCGAATTCGTGACGCCGTCGATATTGTCGTACATCAGTGGCATGGACTGATAACCGCCGTGCACAATTGTTTGCTCGGCATACGACGGAAGCAGGTAACCGACCTGAGCGCCGTTGTCGGCCACGCCAAAACCGTCGATCCAGCTCTGCCAGATCGCTTCGCCGGCCGTGTCATCATCGGTATATCCTTCAAACTCGTCGATGATCATGTAGTCGGCGGTGGTGAAACTCCAGACTCTTCCGACCCACGGACTGTCGGGATTGGTGTCGTTAACCTCGTCGATACGCCAATAGTATGTCGCATTCCATGCGAGTTTATCGGGTTCGTAGCTCTCGTCGCCAAGCGGTTGGGTCCCCTTGTATTCCGGCGAGGTTGTCGTAGCGCTTCTCACGGCTTCTGCATCATCGCCGAAGTAGATCTGGTGAGATGCGGCGGGGATGGCCGGCGTCCAGGTCAGCGTCGGCGTCTGTGTAATATCGACCGCCCCGTCTGCAGGATTGGGATTACCCACGGCGCCCACCGTCGTGAAGTTCCAGACGTCGCCTGTATAAGTCTGCACCCCGTCAAATTCATCGACGCGCCAATAGTATATTTTGGCCGCTTTGAGCGGGCCGGGATCAAAGCTGGTCGTCCCCGAAGGCATTCCTGTTGTGGCACTCGCGACGGTGTCGAAATCTTCGCCGAAATACACGGTGTGCAATTTTGCATTGAATCCCGCCGTCCAGGTCAGTTTCGCATTCAACTCGACGGCTTCGACCCCGTCGGCCGGGTCGGGATTGTACGCCGTCTTCGGCGGAATCGAGAAGCTCCAGACGTCTCCCTTCCACGGGCTGTTCGGGTCGGCGTCGTTGACCTCATCGATTCGCCAGTAGTACGTCGTGCCCGGAACCAGGCCCTCAGGATAGGCAAATCCGGGAAAACCGGCAATGTAAAAGGTCTCGCCCTGGTTGCCTCGGAACGTGTCACTCTCAATCGTCGCATCGTTGACATCGCCGAAACTCTGGCCCAAATACACATCGTGCGAAACGGCAAAATCGCCCGCTCGCCAGGACAGCGTCACCCACGTATCCGGGTGGATCGCCCCATCGGCCGGCGTTGGGCTGGAGGCAATCGGATACGCGCCGGCACTGGCCTGCATAATAACCTGAATTTCCTCCTGGCTGAGTGCCCGGTTGAAAATCATCACATCGTCTATGAGACCGTTCCAGTAGCGTCCTGTCGCTTGAGAATTATCTCCGATGTAAAGAGGATAGCTGCTGACGGTGATCTGTCCGGAATTTTCTTCAGTTGCGTCTATCTCACCATCGACATACAAATAGTTCATCGTGCCGTCGTACACCCATCCGACGTGATGCCACTGGCCATCGTCCACGGGGGTGACCCCGTAGGTATAATTCCCGGTCGTGCCGCCCACAGCGGCTTCCATAAAGCTGTTTAGGTCCGCCCTGGACGACCGCCATGAATCGTCACCCCTGGAGAGGACCGTATTCCACTGCTTGTCGAACGCACGGACCTTAATCCAGTATGTGAAAGTGATGAAGTCGGTAATATCAAACTCAGGAGGAGCCCCGCAATCCACGTAGTCGCCGTCTCCATCGAGGTCAATCGCCTGGCCGAAAACACCTTCTGTGTACGTTGGGTCTCCCATTTCGGTGCCATGGAGGTTATTGCCGGAACTATCCGAGGCGTCTCCATCAAACCGATACCAGGCGACCAGACTGGGATCGGCGCCTTGTGATACTGCGGTCAGCATCAGACTCAGTACAAAACCCAACATGACCCGATGTTTCATTGTCTTACACATAATAAGCCTCCAACAAAGAATTTGAATATGATAGACCGATAACATTCTCTGGCCGTGAGGTTCCCGAAATGAATACCGTTCTAAAATATCGTCCGTGTTTCGAGTTCGCCTCCTTCCTTCGAGGCTGGGCATTAGACTCACACGGCAAAGATTTGCTCCCGGAGGATACGACTCCGGCGGTCTTTTATATCGACCCTACTTTTGTAGTCTTTAAAAGGCTCCCAAAGACAACAAAGAAGCTACAGGTTAGATCCTATGGATCTTACCCATTTTGCCTATTCCAATCTCTTACCACATTCACCCTATCGACGTCAAGGAAAAGTCCGTATTCCCCGATAAATCGGCCAGATTAGGGACAAACTTACATAAAAAGCCGCACCTGAAAGCGGAAACGCTTGACAAGATGAAATTTCTCTGGAATCTATACAGGTGAGAAAGCTATCTATTCATAAAAAACCACAAGGACACTAAAATTGGGCGAAAAAAGCTATTTTCTGTGAAACAAATGTAGAAGATAAACGACTAATGTTGGAAAGACAGTAAGCGATTGCGCTAAGAATCGAGCAGAATCCATTGAACGTGAAAGGATAAGGACATGAAAAACCGTCATGCGATCAAAGCTATGTTGAGTTCCTTACTGTGCTTAACGGTGGTTTTAGCCGGATGCTGTATTAATTTGGGTTGTGTCATGTTAGGTAAATACGAGCGCACCGTCGAGCTGTCGGCCCCACTGCCGGCGGGTTCGACTTTCGCCGCCAAAACGCATAACGGCTCGATCACTATCCACGGCGCCGACGTGGCCGAATGTATGCTGACCGCCACAATCGTCACGCGGGCGGGGACGGACGAAGAAGCCCAGGAACTCTCCGATCAGGTCGAAGTCACCCTCGTCCCCTCCGGCAACCGGCTCACCGCCAAAATCGACCAACCGACCCGTCTGATCAATAAATCCGTGAGCGTCAGTTATGACATTCAGCTACCGAATGAGACGAACCTGGAGTTGATTACCCACAACGGCGCCGTGAGCATCGACGATATTACCGGCCACCTTGATGCGACAACGCATAACGGCAAAACGACCGCCGAAAACGTTTCCGGCACGACCGTACTCACAACACATAATGGTGAGGTCAATTGCCGGCACATCTCCGGCGACTCCAGGTTGCATACCCATAATGGCGGCGTTGACGTGGTTTATTCTGAGACGGCTCCGTCAGTCTGCGATGTCTCAATCACAACCCATAATGGCGGTATCGATTTTACAGCGCCCGTCGATTTTTCTGCCCGCGTGGACGCCTCGACCAGCAATGGCTCCGTCCACACCGATCTGCCGATCACGGTGACCGGAAAAGTAGGCAAAAATAAGCTGAAAGGAACGATTGGAACGGGCGAAGGAACATTGCATCTTGAAACGCACAACGGTTCCATCAAAATAAGGTAACTCGAAGAGATTGACTTTCGCTGTCATCCCAGCGAAAGGGCTTGTTGCTAAAGTAGAGATTGCTTCGTCGCCTTGCTCATCGCAATGACGAAAAGGGCGTTTCTGTGTCATTGCGAGCGATTCGAAGAATCGCGCGGCAATCTCAAATGCCACGAGGAGACTTCTTCGACAGACCCGAACGCAGGGATCTAAAAATACCGCAATGTTAATGGATTCCCGTTTTTACGGGAATGGCATTCCGCGGTAGGATGTGCCAGAGAATTTTGCACACGTCCTATGGCTCCATCGTCTGCGAGGACATGACGGGGGATTCGATCACACACGCCACTCGGGCAGCGGCAGCGGGAAAGTCAGCAAGAAGAAACTCCAGGGCACGATCGGCCAGGGAACCGGAAAGCTCAATCTGCAGACCGGCAGCGGCTCAATCAGCTTGATATAATTTTGAACCTCGCCTATACTCTTGTTATCACGTTGATTTTGTCAAATTGGAAGCTTCACTAAACATAGTAGGCTGGGGTCGTCATGAAGATAAAATGGATCGCGTTTTTCTTGCAAGTCATCTCTATCCTCTTCCTATTAACAGGCTGTGCCTTCTTCTACGGTCCTACCTGCGATCGGACGGGAATCAACAAATTGGATGTCGATTTATCGGCACAGGTCGATCAGCGAATGAAAGAAACGCTTGTCAACTATAACTATATAAGCGTAGCTCTCATACGAGATGGTCGTATTATCCTGATTAAAAGTTATGGGCATGACCGATTGGAAAAGAAAGATGTTTACGCATCCGTATCCAAACCGGTGACGGCCATGATCCTTCTCCAGCTTCTTCAGGAAAGGAAGATTTCGAGCCTCGATGATGAGATCGGCCGATACCATCCCAGGTACAAAGACACTGTTCCCGAAGACTGTGGCGAACATCAAATTACATTTCGACATTTGCTGACTCATACGAGCGGGGTTTCTCATGAATCGAAGCTTTGGGACCATGGCAAGTTGAAGTTGGAGTTTTGTCCCGGCGATGATGTTCAATATTCGTCACATGGTTACGGCATCTTGGGCGATGTCATGGAGAAGATCACAGGCAAGTCGTACAAGCAATTGGTTAGAGACTACATCGGCAAGCCGATCAACGCAAAATCCTTCACCGTGTTGTTGCCGTTTTTTGATGCTCCCGCCGGACAGGTCGCCTCGACGATTGAGGACATGGCTCGTTTCGCCAATGCCGTGATGGAGGGGCGCTATATCTCCAAGGATATGCTCTATCAAGAAGTCTTAAAACAGTACGCCGAAGATCGTCATGGCCCCATTGGCCTGGGTTGGTATTGCACGGGAGTGGACACCCTTGACGTGGCGGGCTATCATGCCGGTTCGAACGGACGGCCTCGAGCGTTTCTCGCAATTAAGCCCCACAAGAAAAATGCCGTCGCTCTGTTGGGCTTAAATCGCTCCGAGAAAGGTGCTCATGACTTCGGTAAGCTAACCATCGATCTGATGGCCATTATTGAGAATCGTCAAACTGACGAAACGGATCATTCCACCGGTTAATATATTTAGCGAGAACACAATAATGAAACGAATGTTCGTATTTTTCATATATCTTTTCATATCGAGTGTCAGCGTGTACGGCGGCACGTCGGACGAGCGAATCCTGGTCCCGGTCATTGATGGGGCCTGGTGGCAGGTGGCGGGTAATCCGATGGATCACAAGTACGCCACCGAGAGGCAGCAGCCGGTGGACTTCGCCGTCTGGCAGGCGGCGGATGGCACGTGGCAACTCTGGTCCTGTATTCGCCATACGAGAGCCGGCGGTAAGACCGGCAAGACGCGATTTTTCTACGGCTGGGAAGGCAAGAACCTGACGGATACGAACTGGAAACCGTTGGGTATCGCGATGGAAGCCGATCCTTCATTGGGCGAAACGCCCGGCGGGCTGCAAGCACCGCATGTCATTAAGGTCGGCGACACGTTTCATATGTTCTACGGCGACTATGCGAACATCTGCCGCGCCACGAGCAAAGACGGTAAGAACTTCAAGCGCATCATCCAGCCCCACGGGAAGACCGGAATCTTCAGTGAAGGGCCGGGTTGTATTACCCGCGATCCCATGCTCATCCAAATCGACGGACTCTGGCATTGTTATTACACCGCTCTCCCAGGCGGGCGAGGCTACGGTTTCTGCCGCACATCGCCCGATTTGGAAACGTGGAGCCATTCCTGTGTGGTCTCGTATGGGGGGAAGGTAGGGCCGGACCGGTTTCAGAACGAATGTCCCCACGTCGTCGAAGTCGAGCCGGGATTATTTTACTACTTCCGGAACCAGTTTTACGGCAAGCGAGCCTTGAATTGGGTCTATCGTTCCGACAATCCGCTGAACTTCGGTATCGACGATGACTCGAAGCTCGTGCGAAGCTGGCGCCTGGCCGCACCGGAAATCATTTTTTATGAGGGTCGGTACTACATCGCTGCGCTGAAAGATAGTCTCGACGGCATCAAGATCGCCCGGATGAAATGGGTCAGATTACCTGAACTGGGCAAACCTGTATTCAATTTCAGTTCCGTCGCCGGCCGTGAGGGATGGATTCTCAAGAGCGGCAATCTCGCCTCGGTATTCACAACTTCCACACGGAGCAACTTTAAGGCAAGAAGCGAATACTTTATCGGCACGGCCGAAATCGGGCAGGACAAATTCGACGATGGCCGAACCGGAGTCATCGAATCCCCGGTCTTCACACTTGAAGAAAAGAGCTACATCCTCTTTGTGTCCGGCGGCAACGACCGGCAGAACCTGTACATCGCGCTCATCGAAGCCGAAACCGGCAAACAGATAGTTCGGTTAACCGGCAAGAAGGATAACGCCTTTGAGAGAGTGTTGGCGGATTGCGCCGGAAGCAAAGGCAAGAAAGCCTTCATCCGGATCGTGGATAGGGCAACCGCCCCCTGGGGACACATTAACTTCGGCGGGATGTACGAGGATCCCCTCGCGCCTTACAACAAGTGATTCTTCACCGGCTTTATCTTTGTCAGAGTGTGCCCAAGAGGTTACAATATCGACATGATCAAACGAAGAAACACAAAGCTGATTAAGATCGGCTCGGTGAAGATCGGCTCGTCGGCCCCGATTGTTATCCAGTCCATGACGAAGGTGCCGACGGTAAACATCAACCGGTGTGTACGGCAGATTAATCAACTCGCACACGCGGGCTGCCCACTGGTCCGCATCGCCGTGCCGCGGCGCGCCGACACGACAGCTTTCGCAACCATCGTTCAGAAAGTAAATGTGCCTTTGATCGCGGACGTGCACTTCAGTGCCGATCGCGCCGTGGAAGCGATCGAAGCCGGTGCGGCCAAAATCAGATTGAATCCCGGGAACATTAAGAAACGAAAAGATATCTTGCGTATTATTGACGCCGCCAAAATGCACAAGACGGCCATTCGCGCCGGCGTCAACGAAGCCAGTATAAGAGATCTTAAAAAACAAGATGTTCCCGTTAATAAACGCGTCGCACTCATGTTGCGGGAGATGAAGAAATACGTTCGACTCTTCGAAGATCGCAACTTCACACGCCTGGTTCTCAGTGCAAAGAGCAGCGACACATTCAGGACCATCGAGATCAACCGCCGCATGGCCGAGACGTTCGATTATCCTCTCCACCTCGGTCTCACACACGCCGGTTTACCCGAAGATGCGGCCATCCCTTCGGCGGTTGCGTTGGGTACACTTCTTGCCGAAGGTATCGGCGATACGATTCGCGTCAGCGCCGCCGGCAATCCCGTTGAAGAGGTACGGATCGCACAAAAGATTCTCGATGCGCTCGGCCTTCGGAAACGCTCGAATCCTGAACTGATCGTATGCCCGACGTGCGGCCGGGCCGAAATCGACGTCGTTAAGCTGGCGCGCCGGGTGGGAAAAGCGCTGCGCCGGCTCGATACGCCGATGCGCGTCGCCGTGATGGGGTGCGTCGTCAACGGGCCCGGCGAGGCCGCCGATGCCGAGTTAGCCATCTGCGCGGCCAGGAACAAAGCTTATATCTATCGCAACGGACGGCGAATTTCCATCGTCCCGGAGGACCAGATTATTCCGGCCATTCTACACGAGCTGCAAAAAGTGTGACGCCATGTGTGCGAAAGAAATATTAACAGAACCTTTTTCTGAGCCGCTTAAAACCACACTCAAAAGACTCTGTATCGCCATCGTTTTCAGTATCGCCTTTGGGTATATCGAAGCCGCCGTCGTGGTCTATCTGAGGGAAATTTTCCATCCTGATGGATTTACATTTCCCATGGCCGTGTTCGGCAATACCGCGATGTCCGTACGAATTCTTCTAACCGAAATGGGCCGGGAAACGGCAACGATTGTCCTGATCTTCACCGGCGCGTGGTTGTTCGGTCGGAATCGCCAGCAGCGCTTCGCCTATTTTTTTGCTATTTTCGCCATCTGGGACATTTTCTACTACGTCTGGCTGAAGGTCCTGCTCGACTGGCCCGCTTCGATCATGGATTGGGATATCCTGTTCCTCATCCCCGTCATCTGGGCCTCGCCGGTCTTGTATCCCGTCCTCATCTCCGTAACCGTGTTTTTGTTCGCCGTCATCATCCTTTGCCATTCTGCTTCTGCCCGGCCCATTCAGCCGACTTTTTCAAGCTGGCTCGCCTTCCTGCTGTCGGCCCTGATCGTAATGGAATCGTTCTGTATCGCCGGCGTGCGTGTCACCGAACCGGATTATGCCTCCTCTTTTCATGAGGGGTTGTTCACCGTCGGTTATCTGCTCGGCGTGGTCACATTCCTCGTCTGCCTTTTGAAATCCGGATCGAGAAGGACAACAAGCCAAATGTGCACTGCAGATACTACCGCGCTTTAGCCTTTTTTGGGATTTCTATTTCGGTTGTTTCCCGAGGTATTGGACCTGACGGATCTTTTATTAAACGGTCTTCGTCGATTGTTCCCACTCGAGTTCGTCTCCTGTACGAATCCCTCGAATTTACCGAAGATCATCTTGCCGGCCGACGTTTGAAGCGAGCTGGTGATGCTGATGATTAAAACCCGTCCGATTTTATTGCGGGCGCCCTCCACAACGATCATGGTGCCGTCATCGAGATAACCGATGCCCTGTTCCGCTTCTTCGCCCGGCTTGATGATTTTCACTTCCATCGTCTCGCCGGGCAAGGCCACCACCTTGAGCGAATTGGCCAGATCGTTGATGTTCACCACGTCCACCTCGCGCACCCGCGCGACCTTGCTGAGATTGTAATCCGTCGTGGCCAATCGCCCATTGAAAATTTTTGAAAATACCATCAGCTTCTGATCGACGCCTCTGACCTCCTCGATCTCCGCGAGAACGCTGTCATCGATTTCCACATCGATCACAGGATCCGTCTGCATCTTATTCAGGATGTCGAGTCCCCGCCGGCCTCGGTTGCGTTTAAGCTTGTCCGCCGAATCTGCGATCAACTGCAGTTCGTTGAGTACGAAGCGCGGCACGACAAGGGGGGCGTCGAACAACTTACTCTGGCACAAATCGACAATGCGCCCGTCAATAATGGCGGACGTATCCAGAACCAGCGGTCGGGTCCCTTTGGTCTGCTTGGCAAATTCCACGTAGGGGATCACGAAACGAACGTCGTCTTTGGTCCGCATCACGATAGCGATGGAAAGATAACATATACATATCCCGATGATCCATTTGATTGCATAGACCGCCTCCGGGGTTAACTGAACGCTATATGATTCAGCCATCATATCGACGATTGGCGCCAGAGTACCGCTGATAAGTACACCCACCAGTAGGCCGAAAAAGACTCCTGCCAAAGCGGCCAGTTTCTTCTTGGGTGTAAATACATCCAGAACAAAAACAAATATCGCCATCCCCAAGCCGCTCAATGAAACCGTCCAGAAACTGGTGGAATTTTCTGCCTTCGTGATCTCCAACGTACTGATATTAACGAAAATAACTGCTGAGACAACGACAAGAAAAATGGCTCTAAAAATCCAAAGCAATTTCATGTTATGCACCTCCAAATTATCGGGTAATTCCACTATTACGTCTTTTGCATTATACTCGGCCGTCGAAATCGCCGCAAATATCATATTATCTATCGGAAAACTATCTTCTGCGGGGAAAAACGCCTGGGATCGTTTACGATTGGAACGGAAGGTGCAAAAAAGGGCTGGCCTGCCGAACTTTCCTGCGATAAAATCGTATAGGAAGCGTCTATTTAGTAGTAGAGAACGCTTTTGTTCTCTTCCTGATGAAAACCCGAGTGGGTAGGGTGTGCATCGCACACCATTTTTTTTGAGTACGGTTTGCGATGCACACCCTATCATCCACATAAATAAGAGTCAAATAGGAGTCTAAAATGCAGACCGACAGCATGAAATCGAACAGAATAGCTTCTCGTATTCCTTCAATGTATCTCCTTTTTCTCCTGCTGATCGTCACACCGATCTCCGTTTTCGCACAGGATAAGGAGAGCGTTGCCGCCCTGCGTCACATGGGCAAAGCCTTTTCTTCGATAGCCAAGAAAGCGTCTCCGGCGGTAGTCAGCCTCAAAGCGGAACTCGCCCCTTCGCGGGAGTCCTCGTCGTCCCGCGAGTGGCCGTTCGACGACGATCTTTTCGAATATTTTTTCGGCCCGCGCACCCCTCGTCCGCGGACGCCGCGGAGTCAACCCCGACAACCGGTTACAACCATGGGGTCCGGTTTTATTATTTCCGCCGATGGTTACATCCTCACCAACAACCATATGGTCGAAAACGCTAAGAAAGTGAAGGTCGAACTGGCCGACGGCCCAAAGTACGACGCCGAGATTATCGGAACCGATCCGGAATCGGACATCGCATTAATCAAAATAGAGGCCCAAAATCTACCCTACCTCGAACTGGCGGACTCCGACGAGCTCGAAGTCGGCGAATGGGTCCTGGCGATCGGTAATCCTCTGAGTCTGAGCCACACCGTGACCGCCGGCATTGTCAGCGCGAAGGGCAGAAGCGTCGGCCTGGCGAATTTTGAAAGCTTCATTCAAACCGACGCCGCCATCAACCGGGGTAACTCCGGCGGCCCTCTGCTCAATCTGGACGGCCAGGCCGTCGGGATTAATACGGCGATCGTCGGCGCCACCGGCAACATCGGAATCGGCTTCGCGATACCGATCAATATGGTCAAATATGTTTATAAGCAACTTCGTGAAGGCGGGGCTGTTGAAAGAGGCTACATCGGGGTCACTTTCGATCAACTGACCCCCGGCTTGGCGACATCCCTGGATTTGGACAGAGACACCAAGGGTATCATCATAACGGAAGTGGTTGAGGGAACGCCCGCGGAAGAGGCCGGATTACAACAATATGACGTTATTGTCGAACTTGACGGCGAAGCCGTTGGAAACAATAACGAGTTCCTCAACCGCGTGGCGATGTACAAACCGGGCACGAAAATCAAGTTGATTATCTTACGAGACGGCGACCGTAAACCCATTACGATTAAACTTGGCAAACGTCCCGCGACGGAAGAGCTTTACGGCACGTTAAGACCTGAAACGACGGAAGAATTGGGCTTCACCGTACGGGATTTGTCGGACGAACTGGCCGAACGTTTCGGCTACGAAGATGAAAAGGGCGTCATCGTCGTGGAAGTCGATCCCGGCTCCCAGGCCGCGGAAAAAGGCGTATCGCCGGGAACGCTCATCAAGGAAGTCAACCGAAAGCCGATCAGTAGTACGAGGCAGTTCAATGATGAGATCAAAAAGGCCAAGAAGAACGGCGGCGCCGTGCTGTTAGTGAAACTGCCCAACGGCTACACGAAAATCGTGTATATTGAATT
>CAYZAT010000123.1:0-11634 GCA_964476475.1 uncultured Pirellulales bacterium | reverse complement strand
TCTGCTTACGAAGATAAATTATGCTCCCTTAGGCAGTAAGCTCAAGATCAAACTGTGTTCCACCGTCATCACGGCAATTTCGTTCGCCATTCTTCTGCTTTTTCCGGCATGCCCCAAGCTTCATAGAGTTCGATGAGGTTGTTCAGAGACTGCAATGTGTGTGGGTGAGCGTTTGCGAGCTTAAGACGCCGTCCTTTTATTACATCAAGCAGCAGATATTTCGCATCATCATAGCGTGTTTGTTGTTTGTACAGTACGGCCAAGTCGTTCATCGTTTCCAGCGAACTCGGATGATTCCTGCCTAACTTGCGATAACGGACTTCTCTTGTCCCAAGAAACAATTCTTCTGATTTCACATTATGTCCTTGGGCCATATACAATTTACCCAATGTATTCTTAACAGATAGCGTCGCCCAATTCTCATCGCTGAGTAAACGACATAAAAGATCACACGCTTTATGGAGAAGCGGTTCCGCCCGGTCATATCTTTTCTGGGCCAAATATACCGCGCCAAGTCCGTGCATCGCGGTCAGACTGCATGTATGCGACTGGCCCAACACTCTGTGGGCTGTTTCCAGCGTTTTGCGAAAAATCTCCTCTGCCTTTTCGTGACGACCCTGACTATGGTATAACCAACCAAGAGAGACCATTGTCTTAAGCGTATCCGAATGCTCTTCGCTCAAAGTGTCGCGCCGACCCTCCAGAGCTTTGCATAAAAGTTGCTCGGCTTCGTCGTATCGGCCCAGGTCCCAAAGGAGCTCGCCATAGTAGTGCATCAACTGCAGTGTCTCCCAGTCTCGCTCGCTGCGAACACGGACAATAATCTGCAGAGCTTTTTCGAACAACGGCTCTGCCTCTGCGTAGCGGCCCTGAAGGCGATAACCGGCCGCCAGCGTGCCCATGAAAATCGGTGAATACTCATGTTCCTCGCCCAGCACACGGTGGGCGGTCTCCACGACTTCGGACATAAGCTGCTCGCCCTCATCGAAACGTCCCTGTGTGTAATATACGGCGCCAAGCATGGCCAGGGCCGAAAGCCGGGTCCAATGCCCCTCATCGACAACACCCCGAAGGCCCTTCACCGCTTTGGATAACAACTGTTCCGCTTCGTCGTAACGGCTCTGGTAAAAAAACGTCCAGCCAAGACACTTCATCGACTCGAGAGTCACCGGATGCCCGGCTCCGAGTTCGGCTTGATGGATCTCGAGCACACGCGTTGTCTGCATTTCATTCTGCTCATACAATCCCAAGGCGAAGTAGGCGATGGCCAGCGTTTGTCTGATGGATGCCTCCGCGAGCGGCCTGTCGGCGAACTTCCCCTCGATACCCTCCGATGCCGCATCAAGAATAGAACGGTTGGTGATCTCCCGGCCGCCAACGTGAAGCGGATTCAGCGAGGCGATAACAATATTTTGAAGAAAGTCGGAAACCGCTTGCTCCTCATCACGGGCACGCGCTTGTCCGATGGCGAAAATGGTCGAGACGATGATCCCACCCAAAAGGGCAACGATCACTGCGGCAGCGCCCGCCGCGAGGGTTTTGTGTCTCTGCACGAATTTCTTGAAGCGGTAAGCCACCGACTCGGGACCGGCCGTCACGGGTATGCCGCTGAGATAGTTCCGGACGTCATTCGCCAGCTCAGAGGCCGACTGGTAACGATGCTCGCGTTCCTTTCGCAGAGCCTTCAGGGGAATCCATTCGAGTTCCTTGCGCAGACGTTTGGCGAGTGTTCCAACTTCAACGCGACGGTTTCGAGCGATCCTCTCGGCATCGTGGCCCAAACTCGAAAGGCGTTTACTCGGTGTTTTCGGGTGCTCGTCACGAATCGTTTGCCGAATGCAATCAATACCGCCTTCGCGGAGCCTCTTTGGATCGAAGGGTAAGACACCGGTCAGCAACACATACAGCAGTGCGCCCAGTGAGTAAATATCCGAGCGCGTGTCGATATCCTCGCCGGTCATTCCCATCTGTTCCGGACTCATATACTCAGGCGTACCCAATAACTGCCCTTGTTCAGTGTACAACGTCCGTTCGGTCGGCGGTTGACTCATGGCTCGGGCCACACCAAAATCGATCACCTTAGGCACGACCTGCTCACCCTGCATCGTAACCAGGATGTTTGAAGGCTTAATATCTCGATGAATGATACCCTTTTGATGGGCGTATTGAACGGCATGACAGACTTTTTGAAACAAATCCAGACGATCCTCAATACTTAGCTTATATCGATCGCAATGCTCCGTTATCGCGACCCCCTCAACATACTCCATCACAAAGTACGGCCGGCCGGACTCGGTCGTTCCCGCATCATGAACATGGGCGATATTCGGATGATCCAACAGAGCCAGGGTTTGACGTTCGGCCTCGAAGCGAGCAATCACGCGGGCCGAATCCATACCGGGCTTGATGACCTTCAGGGCGACTCGGCGCCGAATCGGCTGCTTTTGTTCGGCTAAAAACACAATGCCCATCCCTCCTTCACCGAGAATGCTTTGGAGTGTATACCGTCCAATATTGCCGCCTATTCCTTCCCCTGATGCGCCCGAAGTACCTTCCGGACATCTGCCGTCGTTCCGGATTGATGGACTTTCTTCATCCGACCGGTGTGTCCTTTCTTTGCCGCTTGACTTCTCATGGCAGAGGTCCCGAGCTTTTGAATACAAATCCACGAGTTCGGAAGGGATCCACGTCTTCTCCAGCAGGTCGGTAAACGACGCCGTGAGGCTTTCGTATGAATAGGTGCCGATCTTTCGTTTGTGAAACACAATCGAGCCGGCGATGGTCGCATAATAAACGACGTAAGCAAATGCATGTTCGGCCTCGTTTCCGGTCTTCCGGGACAACGTCCCGGCACAATCGTTCATGGATTGAAGAATCTCCAAATCGACCTTCGGATCTGATAGAATGCGGCTTAACGATTTATCATTCAGTGAGGTATAATCGTAGCCGGAGCGCCGCAGGGCCTCTCGAAAAGAACCGGATATTGGACCATCGTCAATAAACGGAGTATCAAGCCATGCCTTTAAGTGGGTAACTACCGCACGGCCGGCGCTTTCTGTCTCCCATGACCTCGACGGGTCTGAAACCGCAGAAAAAATGCGATGCAATTGCTCGCGTTCCAGACCATAGATTGACTTCTTGTCCATGGTTGACTAACCCGCTCGTTTCGCCGAGAGAAATTGCACGATCTGTCCAAGCTCATCATCGATCTCGCGATTTGAAATCACGGTTCTACGGAGCTGCCGTTCGATTGCCGCCTGTAATTTCCTTTTGATCGTAACAATCATGTTCGAGGCCTTGATCCCGTCTTCGATGCCGTATTGGTCACAAATTTCTTTCATGGAAGGGGGCACGGTATTGTCCATAACGGGTTGGAGAACCCGGTCGTGGAAGACGTTCCAGTGCACGGTCCTGTTCTCGCGAGAGCAGGTCGTTTCGACATCGTCCATTGCCTGCTCGAGCAATCCCGATATCCACGTATAATTGAAGGATTCCTCGGGCCCTAAATTCGTGACGGCATCGGGTAGATGAGGCGAGTCGATCTGATCGAGATAAACGAGTTTGTTTTTAGGAATGCGTTTTTGTGCCGCCTGGCCGTCTCGCACGTCATTCGCATAATGATTGAGCGCCACCAGTAGAAAGGACCGGAAACTTCCCTTCGTGTGATCGGCCCGGGCAATCAGTTTCCGCCCTAAAACAACGTCATGGAAGAATCCCTGGGTCAGATCCTTGGCTTGTTCGTTGCCGTAACCCCGCCGTCGTAAGTAAGAATACACCGGTTTCCAGTACGTCTCGATCAGAAGGCTGATTAAGGCGCGGTTCTTCTCATCATCGCTTAGGGTGACATCCTCAATCATCGACCAGTGGGTCGTGAGAAATTCGTCCCGCATCCCGCCCATGTCGGTGTAATCGTCGCATCGCTTCATTCAAGCGCCTCTGCTCTCTGCCCCTGAGGTGTCCTCCGTACCCCAGCTCACTACCGCCCGTACTTGAGAAGAAGATTCAAAGCCTTGATCACGGTTCAAAAGCGAACACCTTATATTATAAGAAAAAGCCCTCCTTCGATCAATAGCCTCCGGACGAGAAAAAAACCGACAAAATCAGAGATGTGCGCAATATCCGGATTATTTTCCGTATTTAACAACGGAATCCAGGTGATTCTACGGATGTTCGTACTCATAAAGTCAATGTTGATGAAATTTTTTAGGAGATAAAGAGATGCCGCATTAGCAAGTGTTCGTTTATGCCCTGTGTCACCGAACCACGCATGAAACTCTAAAGGATGAAGTAAAAAAATGAAAACAATGCCAGTCGTTCTGCATTGTCCTTGAACGAAAAAGGAGGCACAAAATCATGATCAAGAAAAACACAGGTAGATTCGTTGTCCTGACGGCCGGACTTGCCGTGCTGATGACGTGCTCAGCGCAGGCCGTGAAAGGCAATCTCATCGAGAACGGCAGTTTCGAGACATATACGAAGGATCCCGCGACCTGGACCATGCCGGGCCGTGTGGACCTGAACCTGGAGGTTGGCAATACGGCCATCACCGGCTGGACCGTCATCAAGGGCATGATCGATTATTTTGGCGTCTGTCCGGACGATCCGCCCAAGATTTGGCGGGCGGCCGATGGCGGTCACAGCCTCGAACTGGCGGCCAGCCCCAGCGCCGGCGGCGTCAGCCAGGCCTTCCCGACGATTCCGGGCGAGACCTATCGGGTCCGGCTCTCTCTGTCGGGTAGTCCGATGACCGGCTGGTCGGGTGAGGACCAGCCCAACAAGACCGTGCGCGCTCAAGCCGCGGGCCAGTCCGCCGACTTCTCTTTCGATGTGGCCGCCGAGCAGAATACCTACGTGGATATGAAGTGGAAGCTATGCACATTTTTCTTCGTCGCGGATGCGGACATAGCAACATTGGAGATTTTCAGCACGATGGAGCCCGTGCATATCGGTCCCGTCATCGACAACGTCTCGGTCGAAGCCGTGTCGGAGTGGTCGCCCGCCGGAAGCTATATGGGCGCGAACGAGCCCTGGGGCGAACAGATTCTGATCACCGTGGCCCCGCTGGATGCGGATAACCACAGGTTCTCGCTCGTTTCGGACGGCATCAGCACCGGCAATCAATCGCGCTACCTGGCGCGGGGCGAGCTGGTCCGAACGGGGCCGGATACGTTTGACGGAACCCAGGTCTGCTATATGATCGATGAGAACTATGTCCTCACCATGAAGATCGTGGTCAGCGGCACGCTCGTACAGGCGTCCGCCGACCGCCTCGAAGCCGTCTGGGTCGCGTCGGTGTACGGCGGCGACCAGGACCCCTTCGCTGAAGGGGCCAGACCGATGGTGTCCTTTCCGGCCACGGCGTTTTACCAACGTGTGCCGATTGTTCCTCCTATACCGCCCGCGGCACCTTGAAACGGATTATTGTAGAACGGAAAGCATTCGGTGATACAGGCCGCCTGTGTGGCGCAGCTTGTATAACGAGGGCTGTAAGCAAAACGCTTGCAGCCCTCGTGCAATGACGACAAAGATCTCACCGGACAAGGCCGTGATCGACGATATCAGCTTCTGGTGGGACGGCATCGGAAAGTGGCGCGCCAAACCCCTCGGCTCATAGATTTTAGACAGGATAACGGGATCGACAGGATTTTTTCATACTTCGATATTGGACATTCAAAATTCGATGTTCAAGGCTTTTGTTTCCCCGCTTTTGTCATCTTGAATAAGCCTTCAGCCCTGCGCATGTCGAAGGGGCAGCGAAGCGGAGTCGAAAGATCTGGCTACGACTTAAAACAACTCATCACGAAGAACGCGAAGAAATAATCATTAGTCAATCATCAATTGTCAATCGTCAATTTTGTTTTGGATAAAGGGAGGACATCATAGTTATTTCTTTTACGCTGTTGGTGAGGGGTGCGGGTGGATATTAAAAAACGACACCACGACGCGAAATAGACGCCGTGGTGTCGGCTCCTCTTTTTCGTTTATGACGACTCAACTACTCGTACAGGGTCGTGGACTCCGTTTCCTCGACGGGACGAGAGAGTTGATCGGCGTGCATGGTGGCTTTGAAGCGTAAGTCGCCCGGACGGACCGCTTCGACGACGACGCGCCAGGCCGCGGTGGCTTTCGGCGCCAAACTGGCCAGCGGGTAGAATCTTAACGCCTGGCCCTGTTGCGAGCTGGCCGTGGCGCCCGCGGAGGATACGTATCGCACGTAATCTTCCAGGAGGCAGCCGACGCGGATGTTCGTGGCCGTGGCCGAGCCCTGGTTCTCCACGCGGATGACATAGGTCGCGTGCGATCCCACGCGGACCGGGTCTTCGACGTCCACCACTTCCAGCGACAGGGCGGAAATGCCCGTGACTGTTGTCCTTGCGGATGCCGTTACGGACTCCGCACAGTAGGACGTCGCCGTGGCGCTGCTTGCCAGGATGCCGGCCCGATTGGGAATGTAGGAGACGCGAACGTTCTTGGACATATTCGGTTCGAGCGTCCCGAATTCCCAGACCAGTTTCGAATTGGACATTTTGGCGCCGGCCGTCGCCTGGACGCCTGTCACGCCGTTGGGGATCAGGTCTTCCAGAACGGTATTTTTCGCAGACACGTCTGATTTATTTGCCAGGGTAATCTCATAACTGACGGGCCGGCCGATGTATTGCGTTTCCATGCCGGTCTTTTTGAGCGATAGGATGGGCAAGCCGACCGTCGTCGCCGTCGGGGGCGATTCGGCACTTGTTCCCGTGGTTGAGTTCGCGACGGCCTTGCCGATATATCTGCCGGTCTTGGAGGCCCGCAACTCGGCGGCAAATTGTCGGGATTGCCCCGCCATGAGGGTCCCGGCGTTGAACGTCAGTGCGTTCTTGCCGTCCGTGGTTCGTAAGCCCGCGGGAAGCGCTTCGGTTACCTTCACGTTTTTCACGGATCCCGTTCCCGTGTTGGTGACAATATACCTGACGGGAATCACGTCGCACAACAAGACCTCCGCCGGCGCCGTTTTCGTTAACTGCAATGCGGGCTGGATCACTTGAACGCTGGCGCAGGCCGGGATCACGGGTGTAATAACGGTCGTGCAGTGTTGCAGCGGTTCGATGTGAGTGCCCATACCGGTAATTTTGATTTGCCTGCTGGCTTTGGGCCCCAGAGACAAAATCTGCCAGATCAGCTTTTTGCCCTCTTCTTCATCCGGCGCCGGAATCGCTCTTGTGAATTTAAAATGCTCCGCGGGTTCCTCAGTGACCACGATACCGGTCAGTGTTGTTTCCGTAAGATTGGTGATACGAATGGAATACTCGAAGGGATTGTTCAGACTGACTTCCTTCGGCATATCTTTGTCCAATCGCACAATGCCGCACTCCGGCCACGGATACGTCCTCGAAATGATGGAGGATCCCGATTCAGTGACCGTTACCATGCCTGTTTCCGTAACGACCGGCTCGTTATCCATGCGCGTGGGTATGATTTCGGCCGGGGGCGTCGTGGATCGAGGCGCCGCGGCGGGCTCGCGAAATTGGCTGCGAAGAAAATCACTCGCACTAACCTTAGATTCTGCCCGTTTTTTGGGCTTTTTCGGGCTGAACCAGCTCTGGCAGCTCAGGGAGCATACTACCAGCAAGAGAACTGATACCGTCAGAAATTTCTTTGTCATCGTATATCTCCTTTCGTGAATCCAGGTGGAACAGTGGAAGATGATCTTCTTGAACGACAGTTGATCGTCTTCAAAGCTGTTTTTACCCAATCGGGTACGGTTTCCCTGGATTCTAAGTGCTATATCGGTACATGTTTTATCTAAGTTAACATAAAAAACAAACATCTTATTTCCTATATTGTAACGCCTCGCCACAGGAAGTGAAGCCTTCATTTCCCGGGCATCCTTCTGAAATATTCTGAATCGATTCCATGCATTGGACCGCCCATAAAATCCTGAGCCAAAAGGCTGGCAACGCGGATTCAATCGATAAACAGTCAAACGAACCGGGAGTTACAAGCCGGAAGTCGCCGCATCTGCGTCGAAATCTGTCAGGTTGGCAGTAGAAAAGGGCTATGTATGAGTTTTTGGCAGGTCGTCACGAATCGCCGGAAAATCCTATAAGTGCTTATTAAATAGATATATATGTTATCTTTGGCTGGAAGAAAAACACTTGGCACGACTTTTGCTCAACTTGAACCCAGGATGCAATGAATATGGTATCGAATCTATCACAACTTGAAGAAGTGAACGTTTTGGTCAGTGATGCCAATTGGGCATGGCCTGAGGCGCTCCGGCGTATTTTTCGGCCCAGAGGCGTGAATTTGATGGTGGCTGAGAGTGCGTCCGAGTTCGTCAACATTATCGAACGCAAACGGATTCATACGACCATCGTGGATATGGACTCCGAGCGCTCCAACGGGCTGGCGACCATCCGAATTATCCGAATCGAAAACCCTTTGGTGCCGTGCATCCTTCTGACGAGCACCGCGGGCAAATCGCTGCTCGGAAAAGCCCTTCAACTGGATGTTTTCAGCGTGATTGACAAGCCTGTGGATATGCAGATTTTACGTGAACAATTGAACCGATTGTTCCTGAAAAAATATAACAGCCGCCTGTTTGGAGAAAAACCTCGGATCAGGAACTAAGCAGTATGTTTGAGAAGACAAGACGTCATCGGTGTGTTTGGCGCACGACATTAAACGATTAACCGCACGAGAAAGAGTTTTTGAAAGGAAAGGCTAAAATGAAGATTCGACCATTAGCAGATAAGGTGCTCGTTCAGCGTCTCGATGCAGAAACCACGACGGCCGGGGGCATCGTCCTGCCGGACAGCGCGAAGGAAAAACCGCAACGAGGTAAGATTGTGAGCGTCGGCGAGGGCAAAATACTTGACGACGGCAGCGTCAGGAAACTGCAAGTTAAGAAGGGTGATAGCGTCCTTTTCACCAGCTACGCCGGGACGGAAGTCAAGATCGACGGCAAGGAGTATTTGATCATGAGCGAGTCGGACATCATGGCCGTGATCGAATAGTGAAAAGAACAACGGGAAGTAGCCACAAAATAGGAGAAAGAAAAACA
This sequence comes from uncultured Pirellulales bacterium, assembly GCA_964476475.1. Lineage (GTDB taxonomy): Bacteria > Planctomycetota > Phycisphaerae > Sedimentisphaerales > Anaerobacaceae > JAFGTG01. The sequence goes on along the minus strand of CAYZAT010000123.1, from coordinate 2,588 downwards.
TGGCAGCTAAAAAAATAGCTTTTGGTACTGACGCACGCGCCTCGATTCAGAAAGGTGTGAAGAAGCTCGCGAAAGCGGTGAAAATCACACTGGGCCCGTGCGGCAGAAATGTTGTTTTGGAAAAATCGTTCGGTTCGCCGACCGTCACGAAAGACGGCGTGACGGTGGCCAAGGAGATCGAGCTTGAGGATTCGTATGAGAATATGGGCGCCCAGATGGTCAAAGAGGTGGCCTCCAAGACCTCGAGCGTCGCCGGTGACGGGACCACGACCGCGACCATTATGGCCGAAAGCATCTTCGACGAGGGTCTTAAGAACATCACCGCCGGGGCCAATGCCATGCAGGTCAAGCGCGGGATCGAAAAGGGTGTCGAACAGATGGTCAAAGAGCTCCAGAAGATGTGTACGCCCGTTGAGTCGAGCAAGCAGATCGAGCAGGTCGCGACGTGTTCGGCCAATCAGGACGTGGAGATCGGCAAGAAACTCGCTGAGGCGATGGAAAAGGTCGGCAAAGACGGCGTCATTACCGTCGAGGAAGGCCAGTCCCTTGAGACGACCGTCGATCTCGTCGAGGGTATGCAGTTCGATAAAGGCTATCTCAGCCCTCACTTCATCAACGATATGCAGAACATGACGGTCGTGCTGGACAAGCCGTACATTCTCGTGCACGAAAAGAAGATCAGCTCCGTCAAATCGCTCGTCCCCCTGCTCGAGAAGGTCGCCAAACAGGGCAAGCCCCTGTTGCTGATTGCCGAGGATATCGAAGGCGAGGCGCTGGCGACGCTGGTGGTCAACAAATTGCGAGGTATCCTGCAAGTCGCGGCCGTCAAGGCCCCCGGCTTCGGCGACCGGCGTAAAGCCCTGCTCAGCGATATTGCCACCCTGACCGGCGGCGACGCGATTTTCGAGGACCTGGGATTGCAGTTGGAGGGTATCGAGCTGAAACAGCTCGGTCGAGCCAAACGCATCACGATCGACAAAGATTCGACGACCATTATCGAGGGCGGCGGCGGCACAGATGCGATCAAGGGCCGGATCGAGCAGATCAAGAACGAGATCGATATTTCCACCAGCGATTATGATATCGAAAAGCTCCAGGAAAGATTGGCGAAATTGGCCGGCGGAGTCGCCCAGATCAATGTCGGGGCCGCCACGGAAGCCGAGATGAAAGAGAAAAAGGCTCGCGTGGAAGACGCGCTGCATGCCTGTCGCGCGGCGGTCGAAGAAGGTATTCTTCCCGGCGGCGGCGTAGCGATGCTCCGGGCATTGCCCGCTTTGGGTAAGATCAAAGCCACCGGCGACGAGAAGATCGGCGTGGATATCATTCGACGAGCGGTCGTGGCGCCGATCAAGCAGATCGCCCAGAACGCGGGATTGGACGGCTCGATTGTCGCTCAGAAGGTCATGGAGAGCAAGGACAAGAACTTCGGTTACGATGCCCTCCGTAAAGCGTACGGCGATATGGTCAAGGCCGGCGTCATCGTGCCCACGAAGGTCGAAAGGGCCGCGTTGCAGAACGGCGCGTCCATTGCTTCGTTGCTGTTGACGACGGATGCGGTCGTCAGCGAGATTCCTGAAAAGAAGGAAGCGCCCCCCGCCGGAGGACCTCCAGGCGGCGGAATGTACTAAAAAGAGACTGAATGTGAAGCGGGTTCCATATCGGAACCCGCTTTTTCCTTTATGAACGGAGATCTCTCATGAGCTTCCGTTTCTATTCAAATGTAATTTCCCAGGCGTCGCGGAATGTTGCAGCCGGGCTTTTTATCGTCGGGCTACTGTTAATCGGTTTCGCCTTCCTGATCTATATCCTAAGGGATTTATTCGCTATCCTTTTCGCGATTGTATTCGTCGTCGCGGGCGTTGGCTGTGGGATTACCGCCGTAAAAATCTTCTGGGCTCAGTACAAAATAGACAAAGCCGCCTCCAACGATTCCCAACCCTACAGGGAAAACGTTCGCATCCATATCGAAAAACACCACAACGAATAGCTGCGCAAAGTGAATAGTATATAGTCGTTGGTATTTAGAACGACGAAGTGTCTTCAACGAACAATTCACTAACAACAAACGACTAACGACTATCCTCAGGCATTTTTGCTCGCCACTCGTTGGCTTTTTCTGGTTTGTTCCAGGCCTCGTAGAGGTTAATGAGGTCCGTAATGGATTCCTGTGTCTTTCGGTCGGTTTCACCGAATCTAAGGATTTGACTTTCGACTACTTCATGTAACAATGGCGCCGCTTTGTCGTAACGTCCCTGTTTCAGGTAGTTCCTCGCCAGATGTGTGCTGCCCTTTTCAAGATAAAACGGCCATTTGAATACACGCTCGTTGATTTCCAGTGCTTTGACTAATATCTCTTCCCCCTCTTTGCATTTGCCTGCCCATGTGTACGTACCGCCAATGTTAATCATGAAGAGCACTTCCAGACGATGTTCCTCACCATACACCTTTTGTATCATCTCAAGTTGTTCATTCCATAGTCGTAGTGCATCATCATATCGGCCCTGAGCAATATAGGCCCAACCAAGCGGTCTTGTTGACGCTATGGTTCGCTTATGGTCAGGGCCTAGCCGGTGCAGACAAATTTGATA
>CAYZAT010000122.1:0-11650 GCA_964476475.1 uncultured Pirellulales bacterium | reverse complement strand
AGCATATGGCGAGAATCGACGAGTATCAGGATCTTGCCGGCGACGTGCTGAAGTTTCTAAATCAGAGAAGGAAATCGAATCCCGAGTTGAAATCCTATCTCGACGCTATGTCCTCCATCGCCCAGGAAATCACTCAGGATTACAACCGGGCGAGGGACAATATGAAGACGCTCGCATACATGAACGATCTGGCCCGGCAGACCAGGGCGCTAACCCGGAAAAAAGATTCCAAAAACTTAGCTGCTTATGAAGACCTCAGTCTAAAATGGAGGAGAATGGGCGGCGCCCAGGATGACGTCGTCGCTCAGGGTCACAGACTCACAAGGAAACTCTACCAGGAAGCCGGGTATCTCTGCGTGGACCAACCGAACGCCGTGGACATCGCCGAACAAATCCGGGCACGTTGCCGGCAATGTCTCAGAAATCCTGATGGCTACGAAATATGGCCGAATTACTAATTTAGGAACCGAAAATGAAGAAACACCCTATTATCGTCGTATCTGTTTTATTCGGAGCCTTAGTCCTCCTTCAAAGCTGCGAACGCAAAGAACCGAAGGAAACCTCGAACGAGACCCAAGCCGAAACCGAAACCAAGATGGTCCTTCTTCCCGCCGGCTCGTTTATCATGGGGGAGGAAAGCGAAGTGGACTCGCCGCCGCATGAGGTCTCGGTCAGTTCATTCTATATCGATGCGCATTTAGTGACTCAAGAGGAATACGAGAAACGGATGCAAGATAATCCCGCCCGCTGGAAAGGGGGCCAAAATCCCATCGAGCAGGTCCGCTGGTCCGACGCCGTTAGATTCTGCAACGCCCGTTCCGAGGCGGAGGGACTTCAACCGTGCTACGATGTCACGACCTGGACATGTGATTTCAGCGCCAACGGATACCGCCTGCCAACGGAAGCCGAATGGGAATACGCCTGCCGGGCGGGCACGAAAACATCCTACTTCTTCGGCAATGATGACTCAAAACTGAAAGAGTACGCCTGGTATGAGAAAAATTCCGACGGAAAACCTCATCCGGTCGGCGAAAAAACCGCCAATCCCTGGGGACTCTACGACATGAGCGGGAACGTCTGGGAATGGTGCAACGATTTCTATAAAGTGGACTACTACACGGAAAGTCCGAAGCAAGATCCCAGAGGTCCCGAAACCGGCGAGACCAAAATCGTACGCGGCGGCGCCTGGAAATTCAGCGCCGAGAGTTGCCGGTCCGGCTATCGCTATAATGAAGATCCCGGCTACGCCGATGTCTGTTTCGGATATGATATTTACGGTTTTCGCTGTGTAAGAAACGATTCAGAAACGAAACCATAACACAGAAACGTATCGCGGGCATCTTGCCCGCGATTCGAGGGCGAGATGCCCTCGACACGATTCGGCACATACACTTTACCGAAAGCGCATGAATATGAGAGCTACTTCAATCAAGACCAATCTCTTATTCGTTGTAGGAATACTTCTTGCATTGATTGTCTCCTGTCGCTCGCCGTCTCCTGTGTCCGCTGAGAAAGTGTTATTCCAGGAAGATTTCAACACGTACGGTGGCCTCCCGACGCTCCCGGATGGCTGGTGGCACGAAGGAAGTAACGCCGTCCGAATCGAAAATGGGCATCTTCGGGCCGACGCCAATCTCGACAATAATGGTGAGGATTATGACGCATCGACGATCTGGCTGGAAAAGGTTTTCACCGGGGACATTCGCGTCGAATTCGACGCCCATATCCTTGCCTCCGAAGAAGACAAAAACAATATTAACTTCTTCTTTCTGTTCTCCGATCCGTCGGGCGAGCCGGTATCCGAATCAAAGAATGAACGAGCCGATGGAAAATACGGCAAGTATCACACGTTAGAAGGCTACGTCTTTACCTTCTTAGCCAATGGCAATCCCGACAAGGCCCGTTTTCGATTTCGAGACGATCCCGGCTTCAACCTGTTGCAGGAAAACTTCGCCTACGAATGCAAACAGCATAAAACCTATCACATTACCATCACGAGAATAGCCAATAGGATCGCCTACGCCGTGGACGGGACTGTTTACCTCGATACGATCGACGACGTCGCCAATCCCGAGCATACGTCGGGGATTATCGGCTTTCGGACTTGGCACACGGACTTGTGGTGGGATAATCTGAAAGTCACAGGGCTATAGCAACAACAATCCACAAACGAGAAGAGGACGACACATGATTTCCCGTTCAACACACATCTTACTCATCGCGATATTTTTCTACACAACGGGCCTGTCAGAAACCCGAACGATGCCCCAGGCTATCCACCCGGCGACAAGGCAAACGATCCAACCTCCAAACGGCACCACAGTCCCGACGAATCCTCCTTCGTTGCTATGGCCGATAGTGAAAGGTCAGGATATCCGATATCGTGTCCGTTTATCACAAAATCCGGATTTGGCTAACGAAACAACGATAAAATCAGATCAACTACCCTGGGCCATCTTCAATCCACATACGAAGCTCGAATCCGGTACGTGGTATTGGTCCTATGAGATATTAAAGAACGGAGAAGTCCAGGACGCATCGAAAATCTACCATTTCATCATCTCCGACTCGGCTCGAACCTATCTCAGTCCCCCGCCGAATCAAATGCTCTCCGCCTGCCCGACAAGCCATCCTCGAATCCTCATGACAACACGAGAGCTACCCGCTTTCCGGGAACGCATGAAAAGCTCACAAGAGGCCAAATCCATCCGCGCCGCCGCCGACAGGTTTATCGGCCGGCAGCCCCCTTCCGAAAGTTCAGCTCTGCCGAAACAAAAAGGGACAAACGCTTACGAACAAAGAAATTACGCCAAATGGGCCAGCAAAGCGCTCGGAAACCAGCTCCGCACAGCGGCCGAAAGCTTATCGAAGGCCTATCTCATCACAGGCGAGAGGAAATACGGCCGACAGGCGATCCGCTACGCGACCCATGTAGCCGGATTCGATCCCGAAGGCGTTACCGACCGGAAAGTAAGCGATTTCGCTGATGGAACGTGCCTTCGGTCGATGGTCCTGCCCTACGATTCGTGCTTCGATCTGCTAACGCCCCAGGAAAAATCCAAGCTCCAGCGGGCCATTGCCTTCCGCGCCGGCAGAATGTTCGACCAATGGCGAAATAACCTCGAAACCAGAATCTTCTCCGCCCATATCTGGCAACATATTTTGCACGAATTTACGGAAGCCGCCTTCGCGACCCTCGGCGAAATCGAACAGGCCGAACTTTGGGCTTCCTATGTCTATGAGCTTTGGCTCGCCCGGGTACCGCTATTGGGCGGTGAAGACGGCGGCTGGGCGAACGGAAACAGCTATTTCGGCACGAATTTCACGACTCTCGTCTCAATCCCGACGTTTTTCGGACAACTCACCGGCGTCGATTTCTTCGCCCATCCCTGGTATCTCAATACGATCTATTACATGCTCTATACGTGGCCGCCCGGCTCGGAACCCGACGGATTCGGCGACGGGTGCGAAAGACGTCAATTCGCCCCCCTCTCCCGTCTGGCCTTCGCCGACGTTCTCGGCAAACGATTCGACGATCCTTATGCCGGCTGGTACGTCCGAGAGTCTCTCAAATCGCTTGAGACAACACTTCAATCGGACGCTTCTCTGAGATGGCACCGACTGCGAACCGGAGACAACTCTCCGGCGCCGGCTCGCAGATCGTTCGATTTGCCGCAGGCCCGTCTGTTTGACGATGTTGGCGTGGCCGTCATGCACACGGACCTCGCAAATCCCGCCCACAATCTAATGCTGGCCTTTCGTTCCAGCCCTTTTGGATCGTTTAACCACGCTCACGCAGATCAAAACGCCTTCAATATCCTTTTCGGCGGTCGGCGTCTGTTTGCCAACTCGGGCTATTACATCGCCTACGCCGATGACCACTTCAACGGTTGGTACAAGCACTCGCGCGGCCACAACACCGTCCTGATCGACAACAAAGGGCAATCGTCCGGAACCCCAAACGGATACGGCTGGATCGCACGCTACCTGCATGGTCAGCGTATCACCTACTGCCTTGGCGATGCCTCAAATGCCTACGGCGACGCCGGGCTAACTCGCTTTCGTCGCCATATGGCGTTTTTGAGACCGTCGATTGTGGGCATCTACGACGAACTCGAGGCCGACCACCCTGCCGATTGGTCCTGGCTGTTACACAGCCCGGATAAGATATCAACCGGTTCGGCGAAGAATCGCCTTGCCGTAACCGGTTCCTGCGCTCGCAGCCAGGTTGATTTCTTTGCCTCAATCCCCTTGAAGATCGACGTTCACAACCGTTTCGACCCGCCGGCCCTGAACTGGCGAAAAAGAACCTCCGGAGAAAAGCTCATCCAATACTCCGACCAATGGCACGTGAATGTCTCGCCCACAAGAAAAGTCAAGGAGATGCGTTATCTGACTATCATACAAATATTGGACATAGAGGATAAGCGTCCTTTTGCTTCATCCGATATACTCGATGATCAAACGATTCGCATGGGACCCTGGTCGGTTGCCGCTCAGCTTGATCCAACGCTATCTGCATCGCTGGAGATCAATAACAGCGATCAGAAAGCGGCACTTGCGGTAAACAAAGGTTCGATCACCGTCGCGTCCGAACAATACACCCCCACTCAATCACACAGTTCCATGCTCATTGAGAAGCTGCCCGGCCGAAAGATCGTACGTGAATCCGTAGACACATATCCGGCGAGATAGCGGTTTCCTAAAAGAACAACAAGCAGTGACGCTGAAAGCTATGTTCGCGCTGCCCTGCCATAGATTGTCGCTCGCAGAATCAATGATCGCGGCTTTGAAAATCACATCGATCCCCCGAAGAGCAGGAAATCATTAATAGTTTTTACGACTGCGATTATTTCTCCCGAGTTAAACCAGAAATCTCTTGCATTGGATTTTGAAATAATATATAATACACACTGAGGATAATCACAGCGTTTCAGGTAACAAGATAAACGTTGTTGCGTAGAATCGCGAGATCAGGGAGGAAATATATATAGGGAGTGACTTTACGCGAAGTAAAGTGCGCCCATGTCGTGCAGGAGACGTTTTTGTAACCCAAGGAGAAAACCCGGTCAGTGATGAAAATGTCGTAACACATCAAATTCCCTGTCCACCGAATCAACGCATAAAATCTGTCCATAAAACACCGTCGACAAACACCTTTTGAGGACATGTTATGGAACGTAAAAACATCTCTCTTTACAAACTCACCGTATTCATCTTAACACTCATCTTATCTCCGCTGCCACAGAATTTAAGGGCGGCCGTCACCACAAGCGGTGATGTCACTCCCGTACTTATCGGCTCACCGGACACCTGGAATCCTTTGGGACCGGTGACGGTAGGCGGATGGGAGTTGGGCACACTCACAGTCACAGCGGGCGGATCGGTAACATCCCCTTCGGGAATCATCGGAGGCCACGATCCCATGTTTGGTACCCTGGCGGAATATTTCAATCCGGAAGCGGACCTGGGCGGAGGCACAGGGATAACCACCGTGACCGGTTTAGGATCCATATGGCAAACACCCAATCTTATGGTGGGTTTCTCCGGTGACGGAACACTTGGCATCACGGACGGCGGTACGGTAACAAACCAGATGAGTATCATTGGTATGACGTCCAACGGGATTGGAACCGCAAATGTGAGCAATCCATTCTCCGCCTGGGGACTCAGTGATAATCTCGTCGTGGGCGCCTGGGGTGAAGGCGATCTGACCATTTCAAACGGCGCCCTGGTCACAGCGCCGGATGTTTTTATTGGCGGTATGCCGTTCGATGTGATCGACGAGGACTATGATCCCAATTATATTCCCGACGGCACGGGCACGGTAACGGTAACCGGCGATGGATCAACGCTTCAAGTCACTGATTCAACGAGCCTCTACGTGGGTTATTTCAGCGACGGCACACTGGACGTCAACGACGGAGGACAGGCCACCAGCGCGCTGGGAATTATCGGGGCGGGGCCGGATGCGGTCGGCACGATGACGGTGGACGGTTCCGGTTCAGCCTGGGAGGCCACCGAAGTCGTCGTCGGCGCGTGGGGCGAGGGCGACCTGTCGATCTCGAATGGGGGCCGCGTGACGGCTGAGACGGTCTGGATCGGCGGCCTTGACGCCGACGACATTGAGATCGATCCCGAAATGCTGGCCGATTTCGGAGACGTCAACGGCGTCGGCACCGTCACGGTCACCGGTGAAGGTTCATCGCTCACCGTCACGGGGGACGATACCCTTAAAGTGGGCGCTGTTGGCACCGGAACGCTGACAATTTCTGACGGTGCGGATGTTCAATCGACCGAAACCTTCATTGGGGGTTATGCGACTTTTAACGATGAAGGTCCGATAGAAGTAGCGACCATTCACGAGGGAGGCCCGGGTACCGTCACGGTCACCGGAACCGGATCCACGCTGCAGGATGAGATTCTGACCGTCGGCGCCGGCGGTACCGGCACGTTGGGGATTTCGGCCGGTGGAACTGTGACTACGAACCTGGGTATTATCGGTCTCGGACCCAACAGCATCGGTACCACCACCGTAACCGGCAATCGTTCGACATGGAACATAACCGATTTGGATGATCCTTACGAGAGTGACCTGGACGGTACGCTGCTCGTGGGAGCCTGGGGCGAAGGCCACCTGACGGTCGCGGACGGAGGCGAAGTGAACGCGGTAGAAATGTATATCGGCGGGGCCGAACCGAACGAGCTCGGCACCGAAACGAACTGGGGCCAGGAAGATCCGATTCCCGACGGAACCGGCACCGTAACCGTAACGGGCGACGGTTCGCTTCTTCGCGCCACGCCTTCAGGAGGTGGAGGCAATACGACGTATGTCGGCTATAACGGCGACGGGACTTTGAATATCCTCGACGGCGGCGAGGTGCAGACCGACGCCGTCATCGTTGGCGTGTTGGAAGACGGCAACGGCCTCGTCAATGTAGATGGAACAGGATCGACCCTGCGAATCGACGGGGTTGACGCTCACGATGTGCAAGCCGAGGGTGAAGGACATATGATCGTCTCCAATGGGGGACAGGTAATTGTTAATGATGCCAATAGCCTTCTTGATGTCGCCAATTCAGTAACGGTCGGGTCGGTGGGCGCCGGAAGTACCCTGACAGTTTCGGGCGGCGGCCTCGTGCGTTCCGACTCGGGCATAATCGGAGGTACCGATCCGGAATTTGAAACCCTGGCGGAATACTTCGATCCCAATACCAGCCTGGGCGACGGCACAGGCACGGCCATCGTCACCGGCGCGGGATCGCGCTGGGAAACAGAAAGCTTGATGGTCGGCTTTTCCGGTGACGGAACGCTTCAAATCGCTGACGGCGGCAGGGTTGCAGACCAAACGGGCATGATCGGTGTCATGTCCGATGCCGTTGGAGGCGTGGAAGTCAGCGGTTCTGATTCTCGTTGGATTAATAATACGAATCTCGTGGTGGGAGCCTGGGGCCAGGGTGATCTGACCATTTCAAATGGCGGACATGTGACTACGCCTGATATGTATATCGGCGGCATGCCGTTCGATGTTGTGGAGGAGGACTACGATCCGAACCTTATCCCCAACGGTACGGGCACGGTAACCGTAACCGGCGAGGGCTCGTCCCTCGATGTAGCGAACTTCTTTTCTCTCTATGTGGGCTATTTCGGCGAGGCCACTCTGGACGTCAACGACGGCGGCGAGGTCAGCAGTGAGCTTGGAGTCCTTGGACTAAGTCCCGATGCGGTCGGCACGGTAACGGTACAGGACGCCAACTCGGCATGGTCGGCCGCCCAGGTGATCGTCGGCGCCTGGGGCGAAGGCAACCTGACAATCTCGAATGGAGGCGGAGTGACGACCGAAACGATGCTGATCGGCGGTCTTGACCCGAACGACCTGGAACTGGATCCCAACATGCTGGCCGATTTTGGAGACGTCAACGGCGTCGGCACAGTGACAGTGACCGGCGAAGGTTCGACGCTTACCGTCACGGGGGATGACACCCTATATGTGGGCCCCGTGGGGACCGGCACGCTGACCGTCTCGGACGGCGCGGATGTGAACTCGGTCGAAACTTACGTCGGCGGTTATGTCTCTTTTGAGGATGAGGGTGACACGGAAGTAGCCACCATGCACGACGAAGGGACGGGCACCGCCACGGTCACCGGGACCGGCTCGGCGTGGGTCAACGAGATATTGACCGTCGGGGCCGGCGGCACCGGTACATTAGAGGTTTCGGCAGGCGCAACGGTAAGCAACAACCTGAGCATCGTCGGCCTCGGGCCGAACAGTACCGGAACGGCCACGGTCACCGGCACCGGTTCGATGTGGTCCACCTGGGATGCGGACGATCCCTTTGATGAAGACCTGGACGGTACACTGATTGTGGGAGCCTGGGGCGAAGGCCGCCTAACGGTTGCAGATGGAGGCCAAGTGAACGCCGCGGACATGTATATCGGCGGCGCCGAACCGAACCAACTCGGCACCGAAACGAACTGGGGTCAGGAAAATCCCAATCCTGACGGTACGGGGACGGTGACGGTGACGGGCGAAGGTTCCGTGCTGCGGATCACAGAGCCGACGAGTCTTTATGTGGGATTTTTCGGCGAGGGCACGCTGGATGTCAATGACGGTGGAACGGTGCTCAGCGATTCGACGGGAATTGGCGTGATGCCGGACAGCATCGGCACGACGACGGTGGACGGTGACGGCACGACGTGGATCAATTCCGAGAATACGTTTGTCGGCGGCTTCGGCACAGGGGCGCTGACCATCTCTAACGGCGGACGGACGATCATTGAAGAAACGTTATTCATTGGCGGATTCGACACCAGTGATTTCGATATCGAGACCGGCGAACTGGGCGATCCCAACGGCACCGGTACGGTCACCGTGACCGGTGATGACTCCATACTTATTAACGCGCCCTTAGGTAATTCGACGACTTATGTCGGCTACAGCGGCGACGGAACCTTGAATATCCTCGACGGCGGCGAGGTACAAACCGATGCCGCCATCGTCGGCGAACTGGAAGACAGCACGGGCCGGGTCAACGTCGATGGAGCGGGATCGACGCTGCGGATTAACGGTGTTGACCCGCATGTCGTTGAAGGCGAAGGAGACGGTGAAGTCATCGTTTCCAACGGTGGACAGGTGATCGTTGACAATCCAAACGGCCTCCTTCATGTCGGCAACAACGGGGATTTCGACAGCGGCACCCTGACCGTCGGGTCGGAGGGCACCGGCAGCACGCTGACGGTCTCGGGCGGCGGCGTTGTGAATTCTTACCAGGGCGTCATCGGCGGCTATGATCCCCATCATCTTCAAATTGGAGATTATCTGGGCCCCGGCGCCAATCTGAATACAGGCACCGGTACGGCGACAGTCACGGGTGCAGGATCTCGTTGGAACACGACACATCTTGAAGTGGGCTTCTCAGGTGATGGGACCCTCTCGATCAACAACGGTGGCCGGGTTACAGATACCTCCGCCTTTATCGGCGCCGCACCGGGTGTCAACGGGATCGCTGAAGTCACCGGCTCCGGCTCTCTCTGGGATCATGACAGCGATCTCGTCGTCGGCGCGTGGGGCAACGGCACGCTGGGCGTCAGAGAAGGCGGTGGGCTCGTCAGCAGAAACGCGTACCTCGGCGGAATGCCGGCGGATGTGATCTGGACGGATTTCGATCCCAATTATGTCCCGATGGGCTCTGGCACGGTCACGGTCGATGGCCCGGGTTCTCTCTGGGAAAACAACCGCATATTGTCTGTGGGTACCTATGGGGAAGGAGTGCTGACGATCAGCGGGGGCGGTCAGGTCGCTTCAAGATTTGTTGATATCGGTGGACTTCCACTCAATGAATCTGAAGTTGATTCGAACACGCCGGGCTTTAATCCTACCGGGACGACAACCGTGACGGGCGGAGGATCGTTGTTGGGAACGGATGTGCTCACAGTGGGTACCTACGGGGAAGGAGTGCTGACGATCAGCGGGGGCGGTCAGGTCGCTTCAAGATTTGTGAATATCGGTGGACTTTTACTCGGCGGATCTGAAGTTGATCCGAACACGCCGGGCTTTGATCCTACCGGAACGACAACCGTGACGGGCGGAGGATCGTTGTTAGAGGCGAATACGCTCGTAGTAGGTACCTCCGGAACAGGAACCTTGAATGTCTTGAACGGGGGCGGCGTGAACGGCTTACTCGGGATTATCGGTTTCGAGCCGGGCGGCACGGGCGTGGCGACGGTTGACGGTAATGGCTCGTTCTGGCAGCTTAACGACGATGGAGAATCGAACGGCACGTTAGGCGTCGGTATCGGCGGAAACGGCCAATTGACCATCTCCAACGGCGGCCGAGTGACCGCCACGGACGCCATGGTGGGCGGAGCCGATGTTAACGGCGTCGATCCCCAGGACTACCCCACCGGCAACGTTTTAGTCACCGGCGAGAATTCATCATTCCAGGTTCTCGAAAACCTTCACATCGGCGGCGTGGGTCCGGACAACCTGGGACCCGGGAGTGTCTTAGTCTCCGATGGCGGTTTGGTCGATGTCGGCAACGAACTCTACGTATGGGATACCGGCCTCCTGGGCGGTGACGGCACCGTAAATGTGTCGGCGCCGACAACACTCCTTAATTCCGGTACAATCTCTCCCGGCAACTCCATCGGAACCCTGACCGTCAACGGCAACGTGGTCTTCGAACCCAACAGCACGTACGCCGTCGAAATTTCAAACGATGACACGAGCGACCAACTCAACGTGAACGGGGATGTCACCATTAACGGCGGCACCGTTCAGGCGATTGCGGTGGACACGATTGTCGGGGCGCATGAATACGAGATCATCGCCGCTAATTCCGTGGAGGGCACCTTCGACGTGCTGAACACGGCCCTGGTCCAATCCGTGGCGGATGCCGGGCTGGATTACGATCCGAACTCGGTATGGTTGCGCATCGCGGCGATGGCATTCAATGATCCGAACATCTGGCGTACGGAAAACCAAAGGAACGTCGGAGAAGCCCTGCAATTTATCGCGACAAATCAGGGCGGCAACAGCAGTACCGCGGCACTACAGGGTCTGGCGAATTTCAACCAGGTCCGCCAAGCTTTTGACGAACTCTGCGGTCAAACCCGCCCCACCCTGGGTCCGATCACGACCTCAATGACCTCCAATTACATCGGCGCCGTCTCGGGCGGACTTCAGCGAGGCTCGTTTGCCAGATCGAACCGCCCGGGCAACGGCCCCTTGCTGGCGATGGCGGGATCCGATCCGATGACGGGCATGGATGTCACGACGGATGTGAGTCCCTCAGGCCGGTCCGTTGCGCTGGGCAACGGCACAAGCGTTCTGGGTGATGCGCCCTGGGGCATCTGGATCAAAGAGTACGGCCTTTTCGGCGACCGAGACTCCGAGAGCGGCGTCTTTGGATATCGATACAATACCTACGGCTTCGGCGTGGGCATCGATAATTACGTGACAGATGAACTGTTATTAGGTATTACGTCCGGCTACTCCAGCGGGCAAATCGACTATTACGGATCCAGAAATAAGACCGATACGGACGGCATTTACCTCGGTCTCTACGGCCGGTGGACGCCGGGGTCCTGGTACACCCAGGCCATGCTGACCTATGCCGGGATGGAGTATGAAACGGATCGTTATATCAAT
>CAYZAT010000121.1:0-11675 GCA_964476475.1 uncultured Pirellulales bacterium | reverse complement strand
GTTGCAGCGGATCGATTTGTTGCCGGTGATATTGCCCTCGAAATAACCTTCAGGAGAAACCCGGCGGGCAACATTGTGGGGCTATCCCTTAAGAGTGGAGTTGTCAAACATGAGGCGATACGCCTTTCTTCAAGAACCAGGGAAATTCAGGGGACGCGGCTTAACGATTAACGCCCTGTAGTAAAGGGGCCCCTCATGGAACAATCGGCTCATAGGCCGTTGCTCCCAAAAATCTACCCTCCATTCCCTTACTTTTCGCGGAAATGGTTTTAGACCAATGGCAATTCTGTCGATAGAAGTCACGTTAACCGAATGCTCCGCGCCGGCGGAGCAAATGAAATCTGTTTGGGGGTACGTATGACCAAGTCGATAAAGAGCCGTTTGATATTGATCGTCGTTGGGGTTCTTCTGGTCTTGGTGGGCGTGCGGGGCGTGGCCCTGGTTGCGGTCGGGAAAACGACCCAGGCGACGGTGACTGATGTCAGGAAAGCCACCGGCCAGAGTGACGATCCGATGGATCATAACTACCAGATTTCCTATCGTTTTACTGTGGAGGGTAAGCAATACAACGGCGGCTACACACGAAAGAAAGTCTATAACACCGCCACGTTGCCGTCTGTCGGAGCGCTGATGTCGGTTCGTTACATCGCCCAAATACCCGCCGTCAATGGCGGCTCCGATACAACTCCACTGGGAGGTATCCTCCTTGGCGTTCTCGGCCTGTTATTGCTTTTTCTTGGTATCAAACCTGCACGAAAAACACAACCGTTAGATCATCAGCAGACGGATAATCCGGAACCCCAGTAAAAGCTTGCATATAACGGTCGCTCTGCTATGATGGCCGTTATGACAACGACTCATCGAATGGTCTCAATAGCTAATGTTTATACCATCCGAGAGGCGGTTTCTTATGCAAATCGTTCACTTAAAGGAAAGGCATCAAAGTTATGAAACCGGAAAAAGAACCAATGACTCGTCGCGGTTTTCTCAAAACCAGCACCCAGGTCGCCACCTTAGCAGGGGTCTCCATGGCTACGCAGGCCTACGGAGCCGGTAAGGACCGAATTCGTGTGGGCCTCGTCGGTTGCGGGGGGCGCGGAACGGGAGCCGCCCGGGATGCGACGTCGGCCGGCCCGAATATCGAGCTGGTCGCGATGGGTGATATTTTCAAGGCCAGGGTCAGAAACAGCCTGACTCGACTAAAGAAGATTCAACAAAATAATCCCGCGATGAAAACCAGCATCAAGGTGACGCCCGACCGTTGCTTTGCCGGCTTGGATGCGTATAAGAAGGTGATCGACTCCGGCGTTGACTATGTCCTGCTCTGCACTCCTCCCGGTTTCCGGCCGGACCATATCGAGTATGCAGTGAAGAAAGGCGTGCATATCTTCGCGGAAAAACCCTGCGCCACGGATGCGCCGGGCGTACGCCGGATACTCGCGCTCGAGAACGAAATGAAGCGAAAGGGCGTCGGCCTGTTGGCCGGATTCAACAGCCGGCATGTCTTTCACTACGCAGATATGGTCAAGGCCATTCATGACGGTGCGCTCGGCGAAATCAAGTCTCTCCACGCCTACTTTAACACCGGCAACATTTGGTATCGAGAGCGTGAATCCGGTATGACGCTTCCCGAGTACCGTTTCCACAACTGGTTCCACGTCGATTGGCTTTGCGGCGACCATATCGTCGAGCAGCACGTCCACAACCTTGATTTCTGCAACTGGATCATGCAGGCTCATCCCGTCAAAGCCTATGGGATGGGTGGACGGCAATACCACACGGACCGCGGCGGCAACATCTACGATCACTTCGCGGTCGAATACGAGTACGCAAACGGCGTCCGCATGACCAGTATGTGCCGCCAGATTGCGGGCACGGACACGAAGGTCGGAGAAGAGATTGTCGGGACGAAAGGCTTTGGTACGATTGTCGGCCGTAAAGCACAGATAACGGGCGACAATGCAAAGGTTTTTCGCGAACACCCGAACCAGCACGAAAGCCATGGCCAGGAACATATCGATTTCGTTGCGGCGCTGCGGCGCGGCGAGCTGCCGAATGACACTCGGTTTTTGTGTGGCTCGACCCTCACCGCCATCATGGGACGAGAATCGACGTACACAGGCAAATACGTCACATGGGATGAGATTCTAAACTCCAAACTGCGCTTATCCCCTCCGGACCTTGCCGCCTGGGATGGCTCGATCCGGCCGGTCCCCAAGCCGGGCACGCCGCGGGTATAGTATCGGGCCCGTGAATGCCCTCTGACGCGAATATTCCAGAGACTTGGCACGCCTTCAAAGAATTGAACACGTCGTCAAGCACAAAGTTGAGTTGAGCTGTCATGCTGCCAGCTCTTGTAGCACTTCAGGATGTCGCGCCGCTACTTTCAGCAATGTAATCGCAGCGCCGGAAGGGGCTTTTCGCCCTTGTTCCCATTCCTGAAGCGTACGTACCGAGACGCCGAGCAGCTTGGCGAATGTCGCTTGAGATAATCCCGTTGCCGCCCTGGCTAATGCGACTAGCGCTCTTTTCGGTGGGATGATTTCATCCTTCTCTATCGTGCCGTCGCGCCGGGTGATGACACGACGAACCGATCCATCCGGTTGGGTTATAATCTCCGTCTTTCGCGCCCACTGGCCACGTTTCATCTCGCCCAAAGCCTGTGAAAGCTCCGCGTTTAGATCGCGGGTCTTTTCCCAAGCAGCCAATTGTTCTTCAGATAATTTAGCCATTTTCAAACGTCTCCTTTAGACGGCGGAGTAATTTTGGATCAATGTTTTCTTGCACGTTCTTTGCATACATTGTCACCAATACGATTTGGTCGGGATCGAGACGCAGGAAGTAGATCACTCTTACGCCGCCTCGTTTTCCTCGACCCTCGAGAGCCCACCGTAGCTTCCGGCATCCGTCAGAGTGAGGGATCACATCGCCTGCATCGGGGTGTTCCGCCAGATAAAACTGAAGCTCTGCAAAATCGTCGTCATTCAGGTACTTGTCCCGAACGGCGGCAAACGGCAACAATTCGATGAATGTGAACATAATCTGTATATACGCTTTAGGCGTATATCAGTCAAGGCAAAAAATGGGGCTGGGATCTTTTTAAACTTCGTTAGGCGCAAGATCAAGGACGCGGTCATCAAGATAGGCCGCGGCGCAAAGGAGAGCTTGCCGGATATCCTCGTCTTCAAGCTCGGGATATTCCTGGTGCAATTGCTCCCGGTCTGGGTAGGTGGCCGTTAATTCTACGACACGCCGAACGGTTAGACGCATGTCGCGCACACACGGTTGGCCGTTCATACGAGCAGGATCGACCGTTATGCGATCAAATATCATCTTTCGATACTCCCTGCGTCTTCTGTCACACAGCCGGGTTTCGACATCACGCCCTCCTTTCTGTAGAACCATGATAACACGTCACATCGTCTGATGCAACCGTAAAAGAAGGAATCGCTAAGTTAGACGATTCATTTTTTTATCAATAAAGTTGCAATTTGAGTATTTTCTTGAGATAATACTGTAGGTGGCTTGAATGGAAAGGACTATTGATGAAAATGAGAGCTTTTACCCTCATTGAGTTGCTGGTTGTGATTGCGATTATTGCGCTGTTGATGGCGATTATCATGCCGGCCCTGAATGTGGCTAAGCGGAAGGCCGCGGCGACCGTGTGCCTGGGCAATACGAAGAATCTGTCCATGGGCTGGTATATGTATATGGAGGATAATAGCGGGCGGATCATGAGCTCCACGTCGGAGGCGGTGGATGCGCACGGGACGCACGTGGGATGGTGCCGGGATCCGCGCGACGAGGCGGGCAATCTCCTCAGCAACAACCAGGTCGCCCCGGCCGTGACCGATGAGGACGAGAAGCGGGGGATCAAGATGGGCGTTCTCTATCCTTATGTCAAATCGCCGGATGCGTATCATTGTCCGGGGGACAACGTACGGAAAAGCCCGTACGACGGAACGCGGGTTTTTGTTACGTACGCCATGCCGGCGTGTCTGCACCAGGCGGTCAGGAAAAGCGAGAGCCGATACAATATACAGATCAGGGCCTATGATGAGATGACGTCGCCTTCGACCCGCTATGCGTTTGTGGAGACCGCCGAGGAGCGGAATTGGAATATGAACCAGCGTTTCATTATCGGCGCCCCCGAATATACGAATCGAACCGAGTGGGGCTGGTGGAATCCGATGGCGATCAACCACGGCGACAGCAGCGTCCTCGGATTTTGCGACGGCCATTCGGAAGTTCGGAAATGGCGCGATCCGTTCACGATCGAACGCGTGGACAAGCTGATGAGCCAGGGAGTCACGCTCTACGGGATTGAGTATCCTCCCGAGGGCCAGACGTCGGATATCAAATATATGGCCGACGGCTGGGCCTATCGTCACAAACTTTCCAGATAAATGGCGTTCGAGGTTTTTGACGTGTGGCCGATGGATGGGGTGAGAAAATAGGAATAACGGTCGATACTTTCAAACAGGCATAACGCTCAATGCCTCTTTGGCTATCTTTATTCTATTTCGCGGGCATATTCCTGAGTTTTGCGTCTCTCGATCATGGCGCGGATACCGGCCAGGGGCAGCGCGGCGCTGGCGAGATAATTGGGTAGTTTGATCTTTTCACCAAATATCCATTCGCATGCCCCGTTTTTTTGGAAGTCGCCGACGAGATCGATGACGGTTTGATCCGCACGTTTGGGATCGACCAAGTCCAGCGTATAAACGAACCAGCCCGTGGGTGTCGCCCAGTAAGCGCCGTTTTGATAGGTGTCGTGAGCTGCCTGGCACTTTTCCCAATAGGTGTTGGCCGGCAGGTGGCGTATCTGGCCTTTTTGGACGATCTGTGCGTAATGATCCCGGAAGTATCTTGCGATGGCCCCCGATTGGCTCTCGTCGGCAACGCCTAAGTACACCGCAAAGGCGGAGCCCCAGATGTGATGCTCCCGGCAGCGAATCGTCGCCGCTCTGAACAGGCCTACCTGCGAGTCCCAGAAGACATCCCGGATGCTCCCGGCTACTTTCTCAGCCTCGCGTCTCCATTGGATCGAATCGTCTTCGCGGCCGACGACACTTAATAAATCGGACAATCTCCGGCCGGCCTCAACATACAACAAAGAGCAAAAAAGAAGGTCGCCCTGCATACGAACCGTGTCGGTAAAGCCGTAAGGGCAACGGTCCCAATCGGTATCCTTAATATGGACCAAACCCGTTTGGGGATTGCGCGGGACAGTGTTCATCGTTTTGACGAGTGCGTCGATGACGTCTGCGAGGAATTCTGCGTCCCTGGTCTTTTGGTAGGTGTGCCAGGCCACGGCGACGGTGAATTGCGACCCGTCGGCGACGGGATGGTCGCCCATCGATCCGAAGCCGGGTTTGTAGATGGGATGGCCGTCGAATTTGATGCAATCCACTCCCGCGCCGTCGGCCCGGATGCCGCGGATGAAGAGCGTGCACGCATCGAGCAGTTCCTTGTCGGAATACGAATCGACCGATCCTTCGAGCGTATAGGCATAATCCCGCAGCCAGAACGCCTCATAACCGATTCCCACCTGGGGTGGAAACGCGGCGGTCCCGTCCTTCATCGTTCGTTTGCCGGCGCGGATCAGGCGGTGGGATTCGGCTTCAAGCCAGGCAACGGTTTCGGTTAAGGTCTTGGGAGCCGTAAGAGCGGTCGAGACCGGTGTAAATGACATAATTACAGTCGTGGAAAGGAATAGAAACAGTTTTTTGAACATTCAAGCCCTTTCTTAAATCCGTCGATAATGCTAATGGGTTGTTGAACTATTAAATTTTTCCAGCCGGAGCATACTTTACAAGTTTGCAGTCTATCGCTATTATAATATAATTCATATTGCGATAGAAATATGAATGACGAGTTTTCGCCGATGTAGCTCAATGGTAGAGCGCAGCTTTCGTAAAGCTGAGGTTGTGGGTCCGACTCCCACCATCGGCTGTTCCTGGTTCTGACATTACGGACAGCAATCATTATTTGCTCATAATATGGCCGCAAACGACACATCTCCGGAGGCTGAAGCAGTTCTATGCCGTCTGTATCGAAATATGACCATAGCCCAAAAGGCACAACGTATATTCAGCGCTTATCGGTTGGGTAAAATGCTCAGTATGGCCGGTATCCGCATGGATCATCCCAATGCCTCTAAGGAAGAAATCTGGCATCTTTGGGCCAGGCGTCATCTTGGCGATGAGTTGTATGAAAAGGTTTATCAGGGACGAGATGATGGCTGAGTTGGAGGACTATCTGGGTCTCAGTGATAATCTTCAAAAAGCAATGGATGAAACGGAAAAACAGCGATCAACTTGATTTGTGGATTCGTACTTTTCTGTAGCTTGTTATGGAATTAGAAAATAGATACAGTTCATTAGAACAAGTCCTTAAAGAGTTAGGCAATGTAGTGGTGGCTTACTCCGGCGGGGTGGATAGTACGTTTTTACTCAAGGCGACGGTGGAGACGTTGGGGGCGGAGAATGTCTTGGCGTGTTTTAGTGCGGGGCCGTCGGAACCGAGCAACCAGCTCGAAAGGGCGGCGGCGTTTGCCAAGAGCATTGGTGTGGAATTGAAGGTCGTCGAGGCTGATGAGTTGGCCGATCCGAATTTTACGGCCAATAAGGCGGACCGGTGCTTTCACTGTAAATCGCACCTCTGCAAGACCTTGCTCGATATTGCGGCCGAGCGCGGCTTCGATCATGTGATCTTCGGAACGAATTTCGACGATCTGGACGACTTCCGGCCGGGCAATAGGGCGATGAAGGTGTTCGGTATCCGCTCGCCATTGGCGGAAGCTCGGTTGACCAAGGACGATATTCGCCAATTGAGCCGGCAGATGGACTTGCCGACGGCGGACCGACCCGCGTCCCCGTGCCTGGCGTCAAGAATTCCCTATGGACTGGAGGTCACCGAGCAGCGGCTCAAACAAATCGACGCCGCCGAGGCGTTTCTGCGGGAATTGGGGCTGGTCGAATTTCGCGTTCGCCATCATGATCCAATCGCTCGGATTGAGGTTGTTCCGAAGGATATCGAGAAGGTTGCGACCGAACCGAATCGCTCGCGCATCGTCGAGAAGCTGAAATCGTTGGGTTTCAAATTTATCGCTCTTGACCTTCAGGGCTTCCGCTCCGGCTCGCTGAACGAGCCGCTCTCCGAGCAGGAGAAACAGAGGAACCTTTGAAGGTCATTTTTTATGCATGTCATTCCGCATCCGTTCGGCTGCGCTCAGGACGGGCGTTGATGCGGAATCTAAATAGATGAACTGTGGATTCCCGTTTTCACGGGAATGACAAACGTTGATTCAGGAGCAAGTTATGCACGGCAGAAAAATGTTCGCGGGAATAAAAGGATTGACTGTTCTTATTGGTTTATGGGCATTTCTTCTTTTGGGTTTTTCTGAAGAGGCAAACGGCGCCGGCCGGGCGGGGGCGGACGGGCTGGACGTGCGGGTCATGAGTTTTAATATTCGTTACGGCACGGCCAATGACGGCGAGAATCGCTGGCCCAATCGGCGTGAGATGGTCTTTGACGTTATTCGCGATCATAAATGTGATGTGGTCGGCTTGCAGGAGGCCTTAAAATTTCAAATCGATGAGATATGCGATGCGGTGCCGGGGCTGGGAATGATTGGTGTCGGACGGGAAGACGGCAAGGCCAAAGGGGAGTATTCGGCGATCCTCTACGACCGCAATCGGTTCAAAGTGGACGAATCGGGGACGTTTTGGCTGTCGGATACGCCGGACGTGCCCGGCTCCATTACTTGGGGCAATGCCTGTACGCGGATTTGCACGTGGGCGCGGCTTGTTGAAAAGACGTCCGGCAGGGCGTTCTATGCCTTCAACGTCCACCTGGATCACGTTTCGCAGCCGTCCAGGGAACGAGCCGCCGTCCTGCTGGCTCAGCGTCTCCGAGGCCGAGAGCCTTCGGATCCGTTTGTCGTCACCGGCGATTTCAACGTGGGCGAGGGCAATTCCGTTGTCACGTATTTGAAAGGAGCCGCTCGTCTCGGCGGGGGAGGGCAATGGGAGCATGCCAATCCCATCCCGATGGTCGATACGTTTCGCGTCCGGCATCCCGATGCGGGCGACGTCGGCACGTTCAACGGATTCAGGGGCAGACGCGCGGGTGAAAAAATCGATTATGTGTTCGCACCCGCCGAGGCGAAAGTCCATGACGCCCAAATTCTACGTGACAAGGTTGACGGACGCTATCCTTCCGATCACTTTCCCGTAATAGCGCGGCTTCGCCTTTTCTCGTCGTCGGGCTCAAAGCCGTGACATTTACATATTTACACATAAAAAATAGATTCCCCTTGCTTCCATATGGAATTCCGTATAGGTTGAGTTTCGGGGGATATAAATTGGGCAAAATTTGAAAAAAGAACCTGGGGAACAAGGACGTACCAAGGATGGACATCATCAGCCGTTTTAGGGAGAAGGTGAAGGGAAAGGACCTATCCGTTGTTTTGCCGGAGGGCAGGGACGAGCGAATCATCCGGGCCGCGAGGCGACTCAAAGACGAAAATATCGCCGTGCCGATTGTATTGGGCACACCCGAACAAATCGAGGCGGCGATCGGAAAGGCCGGCGTGAATTGCAATGACATCGAGACGATCAATCCGAAAGAAAGTGACACACTCGATGCGTATGCGGAAAGCTATAGTCGGCAAAGAGAAGGGATATCGACGGCCGTGGCCAAGCGCGTTGTCGCCAAGCCGCTGTCCTTTGGAGGGATGATGGTGGCCGAGGGGGATGCCGATACCGCGGTAGCGGGGGTGGCCAGTGCGACCGCGAGCCTGATCCAGGCCGGGGTGTTGACCGTCGGCCTGGCCCCCGGGATTAAGACGCCGTCCAGCTATTTTCTAATGGTGATCCCCAATTTCCTCGGTGAAAAGGACAAGGCGTTCATCTACGCCGACTGTGCGATCAATATCGATCCGAACCCCGAACAGCTTGCGGATATCGCCCTGGCTTCGGCGTTAAGTGCACGGCGAATCCTCGGCCGGGAGCCGCGTGTTGCCCTGTTATCCTTTTCCACGCGGGGCAGCGCCTCCGGCCCGAGCGTCGAGAAGGTCCGCCAGGCCCTCAAGATCGCCCGTCAGCGCGAGCCCGGCCTGGCGATCGACGGCGAATTCCAGGCCGACTCGGCTCTCGTGCCCAGGGTGGCGGCCAAGAAGGTCAAGGACGCCAGCGACGTGGCGGGCCAGGCGAACGTGATCATCTTTCCCGATCTGAATTCGGGGAACATCGCGTACAAGCTCACGCAATACATGGCCGGGGCGCAGGCCATCGGGCCGTTCCTGCAGGGATTTGCCAAACCGATCACGGACTTATCGAGGGGCGCAACCGTGGAGGACGTCATCTCGACGGTCGTTCTGACGTTGGGGCAGTTGGTGGAGAGCTCGAATCTCGTACAAAGCAGATAAAGGTGTTTATTGAAAGGTCGTTTCACAGATGAAAGTACTGGTCATCAATGCCGGCAGCTCTTCGGTCAAATACCGTTTATATCAAATGCCCCGGGCGAAGGTTATCTCGATGGGCTTCGTTGAGAGGATCGGAGAGAAAGATTCGGAGTTATCTCATTCTTACCAGGACCGGGTCCATACACAACCGGCCAACGTCGAAAACGTCGCCGAAGCGATGGAACTCGTCTTCCGAACGCTCGTCAGCGAAGACGTGGGCGTTTTAGAGCAATTGTCCGAGATCGGCGCCGTGGGCCACCGGGTCGTTCATGGAGGCGAAGAATTTACCGGTTCCGTCGTCATCGACGAGAACGTCATCGCCTCTATCGAGAAGTTTTCGGATTTGGCTCCGTTGCACAATCCGCCGAATCTGGAGGGGATTCTGGCCGTTCTGCGTCATCTGCCGGATACGACACAGGTGGCCTGCTTCGACACCGCGTTTCATGCCACGATCCCCAAAGTTGCGTATATGTATGCCCTGCCGTATGAGCTTTACAAGAAATACGGCATCCGGCGGTACGGCTTCCACGGCATCTCGCACCGGTACGTGGCGCGCCGCGCCGCCCAGTTGATGGGGCGGGGGAAATACGACATTAACGCGATTACCTGCCACCTCGGCAATGGAAGCTCCCTCACCGCCGTCAAGAACGGCCATTCCGTCGATACCTCGATGGGACTAACGCCCCTGGAAGGGGTGCCGATGGGTACCCGGTCGGGCGATCTCGATCCGGCGATCCTTTTCTTTCTTGAAGAAAAGGGCTACGATGTGAAAGCATTGAACGATCTTTGCAACAAGCAGAGCGGCATGCTCGGCCTCTCGGGCCTCTCGAATGACATGAGGGATATTGAGGGGGCCGTGCAAAAAGGGGACGAGCGGGCAGAACTGGCGATCGACGTCTTTTGCTACCGCATCAAAAAATACATGGGGGCTTATGCGGCCGTACTCGATACCGTTGACGCCGTGGTGTTCACCGGTGGGATCGGTGAAAACTCCGTGCTGATGCGCGAGAAAATATGCGACGCGGTCAGCCAGATCGGTTTGCAGTTGGATCGCCGGGCGAACAAGGCCGCGATTGGAACCGAAGCGGAGATAAACACTCGCGACAGCGACGTCAAAGTGCTTGTCATTCCCACGAACGAGCAGGTGGCGATTGCCAACGATACCTACGAGCTGACAAAAGAGCAATCAGCCGATTGCATTCAGCCGGAACCCCTCGGGGAATGCCGCGCGTGAGTGTAGTATTGACTATTGATTAATGACGATTGACGATTTGCATGCGGCAGTCTGACCATCCTTGTGTCTTGAAAAGAGGGTCTGTCCGTATTAAGTCAGTGATTATGTCATAAAAATGCGATAGACCGAATAAATGGAATAGCCGTAAAGAAATGGGTAGGGTATTCCCTGCCGACTGTCCCTAATTTCTCTGACAAGCCCCTGAATCAGGTTCCATGTGTGTTACCTTTAGCTCATAAATCACGACTTCACCGTATGAATCCGGATTGTCGCCTTTCTTTGTGTTGGACTGGGTGTAACATCCCGCCCTAAAATAACATCCTGTTCCGGAGGTTTCCCAATCCATCTTCAATGAGTCATTGTACCACACTTTGACGCGGCCGCCGCCGGCCTGAATCTTGAGTTTGAACCTGGTTCCGAGTTTGTAGTTGTGGTCCAGTTTTACATCCCCGGACTTGTTTCTCTCGATGAATAGCTTTTTGCCCTCTAACCGCACCATCATAATGTCATCTTTGGCGCTGTGTATCTGAGCGCACACGACATGTTTCTTAACGGCGGGTGTTTGTGTAATCGCCTGTACGGCGAATAGGGAATGGATCTTGCCGTCGGCGATTCCCCAGCTTGCCTCGCTTTTTCCGTCATGGTTCATTTCACGCAGCTCCGTTCGGGGATACTCGCTATTTCTGGTTGTTAATCCGTCGCATCGCGCCCGGAACACAACCCCATCCCTTTTCTTCGTGGCAACAAAGCAATGGGTATCCTCAAAAGTGTCAAGTTCTGGCTGAACGATTTCATCGGGATTGCCTTTTCGTCCAGTATCATAGGCAACGGTTAGCTTCCAGCAGGCCAAATCCAAAATCCTCGATGGAAGTAACGCAGGGCGCCCGCAAAAACTCACGGCAAGGACAGCGATGACGGTCGCGTTCCATGGATGCATTCTTGCGGGCCCTTTTTCTTGTATCCATTTGGATC
>CAYZAT010000120.1:0-11774 GCA_964476475.1 uncultured Pirellulales bacterium | reverse complement strand
TGAAAATCAAAATCCGAATACCGAAAATTCAATAAAGGAATTTGTACGCGAACGTGGTTGTTTTGGCAATTGGGGCTTTGAATATTCGATATTGTTTCCAATTTAGGATTTCGTGCTTCGGATTTTCTCGGCTTGAGGTTTTATTCCGAAGGCGGGACGTACAATAGATTTTCTTTTCGACACATCCCCTGGAAGGACATCACGAAGCCCGTACGTCCCTTCATTTTTTTCATGTATCGATCGACCATTTCGGCGGCCTCGCGCGCCGCTGCCTGAGCGCGCTTTCGTTCGGCCGGGTCGGTATGATCGTGGTAGAAGTCGTATTCCAGTACGGCCCGTTTGCCGAGGTCGATGGGGACCAGGCAGCCGTATTCACTTCTCAGACCGTGCCTGGTACCGACCGCCTTGAGCCGCTCGCATATTTCGGCGATCGTATCGGGGTCGTCGAGCGGCATGTAGATCATGATTCCCCGGAAGTAACGACCCCGACCGATCCGGGACGAAAGGATGCGGAACATGTTCAACCAGACCAGGTCCGTCATTTCAGGCCGCGTGTAGAGTTCTCGATAAAATTCCCGCATGTCCTCGTGGATCATCTCCAGGAGGGCGTCCTCAGAAGGGTGAAGGGCGGCTTCGAGCAGGGGCCTCATGTCTTCGCTGCATAGCATTTTATAGAGCTTCTTGTCGCTTGGAAGATCGGACAACAGCTCCAGTCCTTCATCCTCATACAATTGGGGCACATTCAGCATCATACCCCGAATCAGATCCTGTTCCATCGTCACTTCGGCCAGATCCTTGACCGCCGCCATATCATATTTATCACCCAGGACGACGAGCGCATATTCGATTCCCATTGTGTCGCGGAGGAAGTGCTCGAGCTGCTCGGCGGTCTCGTTCGTCGGCGACATGAACGTCGAGATATAGTCCATCCCGAGTATCCCGGCGGCAAAACCGATGCGCCTGCGACCCACTTCGCGCGCCAGGATCAATGCGTCACGTAGATTATCGAAGGGGGCGAATATCGCCGATTCGTCTTCGCTCGTGGGGTACAGTCGGACGGTCATCCGTGTGCATATCCCTTTCGGGCCGGCGCCGTCTTTGTCGAAGAAGAACGGGTTCGGCGTATCGGCTTCGTTGAAGGTGTAGATTTCGCCCTCCTCGCCCACGAACTGCGCGTCGCTGTAGTGGTCGGCCCCCAGGCCGTAGGCATGAGAGAACAATGAATTCATATTTGTACTGATGAGATTGGCGCACACGCACGCCGCCGGCTCGGCGACGCCCGCTCTCATCCCGCATTTAGCGGCCTCCTTCTGCAGCTCGAACGCCGTGACTCCCGGTCCCAGGGTCGCGCTCCAGTTAGCGGGATTGACTTTCAAATGCTTCATTCGGGTCAGGTCGATGATGATCCCATCACCGACCGCAATATCGAACACCCTGGCGCCGTAACCTCGGGGAGTGTATGGGAGACGGCAAGCGCGGGCGATTTTGACGATCTGCTGCACTTCGGCGGCGGTGGCCGGCATGACGATATATTTAGGCATGCGTCGTCCGTTTAGGGGATATCGGTCGGCGGCGTAGGCAACCAACACGGCGGGATCGTTCGTCGCCCATTCGGGACCGGTCACGGCGCGCAGCCGGCGCAACACGTCGTCCTCCTCCGGCGACATGACGGGTAAACCCTGCGATAAATGAGACTCGACATGCTCCTTGAGAGCCTGCATCACCTTGAGGGGGCGAAGCTCCCTGACGAAGTAGCATTGCTTGTCGCATTTCCCGCATAACGTACAGGATTGAGCGATATCCACCAGCCGCTCCGTAACGGGGATAAGGCCGTCGGCCAGGGCCGAGACGATTTCCATGCGTCCCTGTGGGTAATAACTGACATAACCCGACTTGACTCCGGACGAGCAAACCCCGGTTCCCAGAAAGTCTATCCTGCACATCGCATAATGGACGCACTTATCGGCAATCTCTTTAACCTGTTGCAGCTTCACGAGCCAGAATCCCCCGATTTGAATTTGACAGGAAGATGTAGGCGAAATTCCCCTATACGTTACATAGTATCATTGTCGTACTTGAACTTACTAACGCTTAAGATAACAGGCCGTGAAGAAATGTAATCGAATTCGATAGAGATAGCAAGAAAAAGAAAACCCATCTTTCAGGGGATGAGCCAGAGGGCGCGGAAGGTTTTTTTGTTGGGATCGAGGAGGTATTTGTTCTCGCACGTGCCGTCCTTACGGTATTCGCCCTCCATGCACTCGTGCGGTCCGGCTACCTTAATGGGCAATGAACCGTCATCACTTAAAAGCAGCAAGCGGTCCGATGCCTCGAACGGGATCAAGGCTTCCGGGCTGAACTTTTTCGCTTTTGGGGTGAGTTTTCTCACGAATACCGGCCGGGGTTCTCTTTCGCCCGACCAGCGGTACAGCACAAATTTCTCGTTCTCATCGGCTTGCCCGGCGATAATGAAACAGGCCTTATGAAATGGGGAGTATTCCATGCTCCTGATCCCCAGGCCGTCTAAATCCCACAACAGCGGTTTACCGAAGATCGGCGCCTCACCTCTTTCAAAGATTCGGTCCGGATTGAGTAAAGGTACGATCAACGCTGAGTTGCGGTGTGTACGTTTGTCTTTGGGGCGGGGATTTCGAAAGCCAATATAGAGTCTCTTGCCGTCGGGGGAGGCACATAATCCTTCGATATTCAGCCCTTCTCGTTTCGGGGCGAGTTTTTCGCGATCCTTTTTCCTTAGATTGAAGACGCTCAGTCGAGTAGCCTGGTCCAAACCCAGACCGCGCACTATATGGGTTTTCAATAAGTCTTGTACGAGATTCTTATACGGTGTTCCTGTCGGGCGGATGGTGACATCGTCGTTCTTGACGTTAATGTCAGTCGCAAAGAAACGGTAGCGGTTAGGCCTGAGCTTGCCGTCTTTGTTCCGGCCGTGCGAGGTGATCCAGTAGATGCGATGGCCGATCTTTGTTGCGCCTTCGATATCCGCCTCCGGGTGCTCCGGGTCGATATCGAGAAACGCCGTCACGTCGTACGTGGAAATCGGGAAGCCCGGCTTGGAGACGCTGTAGAGTCTCAGTACGTTGTTCTCGTCGTCGGCGACGAGGAACAATTCCGTGCTGACGGCCACCGCCGCCGAGGCGTCGCTGGCTCCGCGAAAGACGATTTGCTCACTCAAGGCCGGATCAACACAGAGAAAAACAAAACATATGATCCAAACGATGACTTTCATTCAAAGAAGGCCCTTAAAATATATGAGAAACCATCCCCAAGCTTCGCTTGAGGCTGCCACCCATATTTCGGAACAAACGATTAGCTTGACGACTACATTTGCTGGACATCCGAGGCCCAGGCCTCGTGCAGCTTTGTGAGTTTTTTGACGATATCGGGACAGTCCCCGGCGAGATTTTTCGTCTCGGTGACGTCCTTCGTCATATCGCTCAGGAAATCCGGAACTTTGGGAATTTTTTGGCCTTTGCAGTCTGTGGCCGGGCCGTTGTGAACGAGTTTCCAATCGCCCGAACGTACCGCCCAGTGCCTGCTGCTTTCCCAATGGAGTTCGTCGTGAGGCGTCTGGGCGTCGGGCGATTCGATGACGGAGACGATGCTTTTGCCGTCGATCTTGCGGTCCGGGGTTTTGACGCCGCAATAGTGGGCGATGGTCGGCATCCAGTCGATGCTGATGGCGACCTGGTCGCGGACGGCGTTTTGCGGGATGTGTCCCGGCCACGAGACGATACACGGCACGCGAATGCCGCCTTCCCAGAGCGTGAACTTGTGGCCGCGGTAGTCGCCGGAGTTACCGCCGCCCCCGAACGTTCGCTGCTCGACGGAATGGCCGTGATCGGGGAGCCAGATGATGAGGGTGTTATCGCGCAAACCTGATTCGTCCAGATGCCGGACGATTTCGCCGATCATCTCATCCATTGTGGACACGAACGCCGCGTACATTCGACGCGGGGCTTCCAGATCTTTATATGTCTCGCGCCACTTCGCCTTTCCCTGTAAAGGGTAGTGGGGCATGTTGATCGCCCAATAGAGGAAAAACGGCTTGGCGCGATTGGTGTCGATGAATTTCTTACACTCATCGACCATCAGGTCGCCGAAAAACTCGCCGTCGCGCCAGACTTCCTTGCCGTCGCGCCACAGGTCGTGACGGTTGGGGCCTTGCCAGTAGAAGAAATGCGAGTAGTTATCGATACATCCGCCCATATGCCCGAACGACGAGTCGTATCCCTGGCCGTTCGGCATTGTCTCCGGCGTGTACCCCAAATGCCATTTGCCCACATGGCCGGTCGCATAGCCCGCGGATTTAATCATCTCGGCGATGGTTACCTGCTCGGTGGGCATTCCGGCGTGGCCCGGCTGCGACGAGACGTTCCCCGGCACGCCCGCTCGCTGCGGATAACGCCCCGTCATCAAAGCCGACCGCGACGGCGAACACACCGGCGCCCCCACGTAGAACTGCGTGAACCGCGTCCCTTGCCGGGCCAGTCGATCCAGATTCTGCGTGTACAGGTCTTTCGCACCGTAGCAATTCAGATCGATCGATCCCTGGTCGTCTGTGAAGATCAGCACGACGTTGGGTTTACGTTTGGATTGGTGCCGGCTGAATGTCGCCTGTGGGACCATCAGCGATCCGGCGGCGACACCCAGAAGTTTGAGAAAGTCTCTTCGCGTGTGTTGGTTCATGTCTTTGTCCTGTTAATAATTGAACTTTTGCAAAACTCTTGTTAATAATCCTTGAAGCTGTTCATCCATTGCGGCCAGTCGCTGGACCGGACGCCGCCGGCTCTCGTCCATGCGCCGGTCGTGTTGTAATCGGTGCCCCACTTCAACGTCCACAATTGTTTGAGCCTGATTCGCCGGACCGAGATATCCAGAAAGACGATATTCGTCGCGGCATTATGCCGGTTGAGGCAGACCCGCCGCATGTTATCGCCTCGCCAATGGCCCGTGCTGCTGGCGGTGTCCCCGTCGTATTCCGGCGGAAGGTCAAAATCCAGCGGTCCGGCGCCGTACCACGAGCAATCCTGGAACAGCGGAATACGATCCGTTCGTTTGACGTTCCGGCCGTTCCAGTAGCCGTCGTTCGACTGGTTATCTCTTCGATTGTACACCCAGCGATTCAGGCCGTAACTGCCGTAGTCGATCTGCGAGACATAATCGGCGTCCAGCGAGCCTTCGCCCCAGGCGCCGTACGTGCCCCCGGCCCGGTTCGGATTGGCCGCTTCCGGGCAGCAGACGTTCAGCTTGCGATCTCTGGCGTGGGCCTGCAAGACGTATCGCCATCGGCCGCTGCTGTCGCCGTAGGCGAAGTTGCCGTTGTTATCATCCATATAAAGCGAAAAAACCAACCCCCACTGGCGCAGGTTGGCCTGGCAGCCGACGGCCCGCGCCTGTTTTTTGACGCGCTGGAGGGCCGGCATCAAAATGGACAATAAGAGGGCGATAATGGCAATGACCACCAATAGTTCGATCAGAGTGAATCCCCGCCGACGTCCAGAAATCCTGCGCTCGCTTATCGAACCGCTTTTGTGCTCAGACATGTCGCACTCCTGTACTTAATGTGCCATATTGGCTTGTTTTTGCGCCTTCGCCTTTTTAAAAGCGGACGAAGGCGACACAGGGTATATTATAGGAAGAATCTCAGAAAAATTCAATGACTGGATTATCGGGAATCGAACTGTTTCGCTTATTCGGGCCGGTCAGGCGGTTTTTTATTGACAGGGCGGGGTTTTACTAATACTATAGGGTTCTACGGACGAAGTATAGAGTAACGGAGTGTTACCGAAGTCCGCATCGGGTGGATGGAATATGCCCTGAAAAGGGCCACTTGGAGGTCAGGGCCGCCTAAGATAATGCTTATCTGCGGGGTGAGCCGAGGAAGGTTTTTGGAAAACGAACGCACTTTTGGAGATACTTTGATGTTCAATGGAAAAACAGCCGTCGCGGTTTTGGCAGCAGTCATTCTTATCGCCATCGCCTGTCCTGCTCAGACGCTTGAGGACGATTGGGGCGACTTTTTGCATTATACGAAGATCGGCCGGTTCGATATGGCCAAGGGGCATGCACAGGCCTTGCTGGATGGCAATCCGGATCCCGTGGTGCTGTTGGCCTTGAGCCGTAAAAATCCGCAGGGCTACCAGATTCTGGTTCGCGTCAATGAGAGTGCGCCGGACGCCCAGATGGGGGATCTGAGCGGCAAGATTCTGGCCTTGATCGAGCGAGGCCGGTTTATCCAGCGAACCGCGTCGAAGATTGTGGCCGAAGAAGTCCGACGGCTCAGCACGACCGACCGCGGCTGGTTCATCGCCGTGGAACGGCTCCGGAACGCCGGGGAATACGCCATTCCGTTTATGCTCGATGCAATGAGCGATGCGAGTCGTGAGAACGAGTGGCCGTACATCGTCCGGGCGCTGCCCCAGGTGGGCAAAGACGCGATCAGGCCCCTGGCAGCGGCTTTGCAGACCGACAACGTTCCCCTAAAGGCCGAGATCCTCACGGCTCTCGGTAAGATCAGCTATCCCCAGGCGTTGCCTTATCTGAAATACGTTATCGAGAACGACGATTCGGCCGAGCTTCGCGGGCTGGCCCAGAGCAGCATCCGGCAGATCAATCCCGCGATGCTGAGCGCTCCGGCCGCACAACTATTCTACAATCTCGCCGAGCAGTATTATTATCACTCCGAGTCGCTGCAACCTGTCCAGGACGTGAACTTTGCCAACGTGTGGTTCTGGAATGCCGACGAGCAAAAGCTGGATCGGCAAGAGGTGGCCAAGGAATATTTCAACGAGCTGATGGTCATGCGGACCTGTGAATGGGCGCTCAAGGCCGACGCGGGATTCGGTCCGGCGATCGGTCTCTGGCTGGCCGCCTTTTTCAAAGCCGAGTCCACCGGCATCGAGCAAATGCCGGAGTATTTCGGCGAAGGTCACGCCGACGCCCTTGTGTACGCGACGACCGCCGGCGTCGAGTATCTCCATCAGGCGCTCGCACGGGCCGTCAAGGACAGAAATGCCTACGTGGCCCTGGGCGTGATCGAGGCCCTGGCGACGACGGCGGGCGAGGAATCGCTCATGTACCAGATCGGCCCGTCACAACCGGCGCTTCAGGCGTTGTCATTTAACGATAGAAAAGTCCGATACAGCGCCGCGATTGCCATTGCGAACGCGGGGCCGAAGGAAGACTTCAATGAGGCCAGGCTGGTCACGCAGAATCTTGCAGAAGCCCTGGGCCAGACCGCACAAACCGCCAGTGAAGGCAACGGCTGGGACGCCGAGGCAACGGACCGTTATGCTCTGCGTGCGGCCGAGGCCATGAAGCATTTGGCGATGACCCGAAATCCCGTCATCGATTTGTCCGGGGCCCAGAGCGCGCTCGAAGCGGCCGTCCGGGATAAGCGGACCCAGATCCAGATCCTGGCGGGTCAGACGCTGGCTCATTTCGAGAGCCCCGGCGCCCAGCGGGCGATCGCCGCGATGGCTCTGGATATGAACAATTCGGCTGAGGTGCAGATCTCCGGCTTCAATTCGCTGACGACGTCGGCCAAGCTCAACGCCAATATGCTGCCGAACGAGGTCATCGACGGTATCTATACGTTGATCAGTTCGGGAGCGACCGAACCGGCCCTCCGCAGCGCCGCTGCGGCCGCCTACGGCGCCCTGAATCTGCCGAGCCAAAAAGTCAAAGACCTCATCCTCGACCAGGCCAAAAGCTAACAGGAAAAAGGAGTATCGTTTTCTGTCAGTCTTGAGCAAGGCGCGGCCGCGTCGAGAGATCTGTCTAAACGGTCATTGCGAGAAGCTTGCCCCAATAAAAGCGCAAGCGACGCGGCAATCTTTCTCTTTATCATTCCGAATCCAAAACGCAGGGTGGGGCTTGCCGCACCGATCAATGGCATACTCTACAAGACCTTGCTCCGCAAAAATATTTCCGGAACGGTCCGGCATCTGGCAATTAAAGGCAGTGGACAACGGTAGTCTCGCCAGTATCATTGGCTATTGATACCTAAACGTTAACCTGTTGAAAATAGTCGTCGTCTGTACGGGAGTGACAAATGAGAGTCTGCAAAAGGGCCGTGTGGGGTATTTTAGCTGTTTTGGTTCTCGCCGGAGTTGGTGCTTGTGGCGAAAAGAAGACGATGAGAATCGCCGTCGCGACTTTCTTTCACGAAACATGCACATTTGCACCCCAACCGACCACGATCGCGGACTGGGAATATCTCGGCCCCCCGACGGCGGACATTGTCGATACGTACAGCGGCTACATCGGAGGATTCAGGAGAATGTGCGATGAGTTAGGGGCTGTGGAACTCGTCGGGATCACGTCTCCCCGCCGGGTTCGCGGCGGCTCTTCCAAGAGCTGGAATACGACCGCCGCATTCGATAAATATTGTCATTTGATGGCCGAAGATATCAGGAAGAAAGGTCCTTTTGACGGATTGTTCCTGGCGCTCCACGGCGCAATGGCCGTCACAGGCATACCGAAGCCGGAAGCAGAGATCGTCAGGAGATTGCGCAAGGTGGTCGGTTCCATTCCCATCATGGTCACGCTCGACCTCCATGCCAATGAAGACCATGAATTGTCCGACGCCGCGGACGCGGTTTTTATCATAAAAAGATACCCGCATTACGATACGGCGCTCATTGGCGAGCGCGCCGCTCGCGTGATGGTCAAAACCATAAAAGGGCAATACGCTCCGACGATGGCAACGCGTAAGCCCGGCGTCATTACGCCGAGCGTCTTTCAGGGGACCGGTGGGTCGCCGGCGATGGATATCATGGAAAGAGCGCGTCGATGGGAGTGTCGATGCAGGGACGTCTATGTATCGGTTGCCTTCGGATTCGCCTATGCCGATGTGCCGGACGTGGGGGCGACGGTCATGGTGGTGACGAACAACAATCAGGCACTCGCCGATCGAATTGCCGACGACATGTCGGAATATATATGGAGGAACAGGGAGGCGTTTGCGGGAAAGAAGTTGCCCAAAACAAAAGAGGGCGTTGCCCTGGCGATAGAGGCGGCCG
The DNA here is from genome assembly GCA_964476475.1 of uncultured Pirellulales bacterium. Taxonomy (GTDB): domain Bacteria; phylum Planctomycetota; class Phycisphaerae; order Sedimentisphaerales; family Anaerobacaceae; genus JAFGTG01. The sequence continues at coordinate 2,730 of CAYZAT010000120.1, read as the reverse complement.
GGGCGGGCAAGACACCCGTGGTCGTCGCAGATCATAGCGACAGGACGGGAGGGTCCTCGCAAATACTCGAAGAGTTTATCCGGCAGGGCGCTGAAAATTTCTGTATCGCGACGCTTCGGGATGAGAAAGCAATTCAAAAAATCAAAGAAAATTACACCGCCGGCGATGCGATTACCATTCGGGTAGGGGGTTATTCGGACAAATTTGCCGGAAATCCGGTAGAAATCAACGGGACGGTCGAATTCTCAGGCGAGTACGGCGGCGATACTGTCGCAGTGCTCCACTTCGCTAAGAACAATCGAGTGATTCTCACGCCCACGCTTCGCCAGGTCACGAACACAGGCATTTTTGCCCCGCTCGGTATCGATGTCAAAGAGCTCGATATCATCGTACTGAAATCGCGGGTCCATTTCAGAAGAGGCTATGTTGAGACCGGTATTGCGGGGGCCATTTTGGAAGTCGATGCCCCGGGTTGGGGCCCGGCCGACCTGGCGACGCTCCCCTATAAAAACATCCCCAAAAATCTTTACCCCATCCACAGGAGAGATTGAGAAAAAATTTGCCCTTCAGGATAAAGCGACGCGGCAATCTTCGTTTATCATCCCGAATCCAAAACGTAGGGTGGGGCTATGCCCCACCATTAGGTATACAAGACTCAGAAAATACGTGACAAATCGCCTCATATTTGATAATCTCAAATATATGGATGCTAAACGAACTTATTGTGACGCATCTTTTGCGAGATCCCTGCGCGAGATACGGAAGGACCTCAATGAAGAGGGAAACTGTTTAATTTGTTCCCAAAGTCACTTTGATAAAAACAAGTAATATTTCAAGGAACATACCTTATGAGTCCCGGAAACAAGCCGATTTTAGGATCAGATGGACGCCCAATAGGCAATCATAAAGATGAAATTAATCTTCCGTTAGAGATTCAAAATCATATTGAGTCCCGAGTGAATACTGCTATGGATGTTACCCGAGAAAATCTGCATGCTGAAGTTAATAACTTAATGAGAAGTAAAAATATACGAGCGATAATAAGATATATATTTCTTGTTATAATGAATTCTGTTTTTGCTTTGTGTCTTTGGTTATATGGTCCTAATGAAGTTAAAAAATGGACTAAGGCTTTCGTTGCTGAGAATATGAATAAACCTTCATTAGAACTGGCGGCACAGGAAGTTGTCACAGAGAAGATGGCTAAGTATGTTTCGGATAAGATGGAACCCTTGAATCATCAAGCAACAGAATTAGAAACAGCTATTGAAGATATGAATGAATCAATTAGTGAAAAACAAATAATGCTGGAAGACCAACAAAAAATGCTTTCTGATAAGTTTAGTATTTGGGAATGTGCAATATCTGCAAAAGCAGGGTCAAGAGAAGCTTACACGGAATTGCTTGAAATGAGAGAAAGGGGGATTGATGCCAATGACTTGCTAATAGCATCTCTTAAAGAAATAGAGAACTATTACGATATCGACCGTCAGCAGTTGATTTTCCCTGTTCTAGTAAACATCGAAACGTTTAAAGACCCTGGGTATGCTACGGATGAAGTTATCTTTATGATGCGCAATGATCCAAAACTGAAGGAAGCCGCCGTTAATACACTTAGTAGATTAAAATCCAAGCCAGCAGTACGGGAATTATGTAGTATTGTAAGTAACTCACAAAATCTTAGGGTTGCCGCTCGCGCCACGCGAGCGATAGAGGTGATAACGGGTGAAAAGCTACGTCCTTTACAGTTCGACAAAGTCAAACATTGGTGGCAAGAAAATGAAGACAAAAAAGAATATTTGGGCGATTATAGTGGATACTGTGACGTGGCTGACAAGATGAAGCAGGAACCGAATAAAAGTTCCCTTCTCGAATTCATTGATAGCCTCTCTAAAACTATCGATAGTGATCCTGATGCTTTGCATTCAATGTGTCTAAAAGCTGGTTTTCTTCTTATGATTGATGATTTGGTACAAGCAGAAAGTCTCTTGAATGAGGTCCGTGAGAAAAGAAACGATTATTACTGGTTATACGTATGGGAAGCTGCTCTGAAAATAAAGCAAGGAGATTTAGATTCCGCGATTGAAAGTGTGAATGGCGCTTTTGGAAAATCACCAATATCAATTGTTGAAAGAACGATAAGGTATTGGAATATTTTCGATCCGATCGAGGATAATCCGAAAGTAGCTTGGCCAAGCATGAAAAAAAAGGATTCAAAACAAGACGATCCCACCGATCTGGAGAATAGTAATTCGCTTCCCTCATTAAAGTAGGGTGTGATGAAATCGCACCAATTCGGCTGTGAAGAAGATGGTGCGAAATAGCGCACCCTACGTGTTACATTATTGCGATTCGGCGCGGGCGGACCTTCGGTCGAGATGACGAAAAAAATACGATCCAGAATTAAAATGTACGAAAAAATGACTTGATTTTTGGTTTGTAATATTGTATAATATATAACAAACTATAGTTGATAGTTAATGGTTGTTGGTTGTTAGTTAAAAGTGATAATAGGTGCGGAGGAAAAAGGGAGGGAGATCAGATCATCAGTTAATCAGGATGTGGGGATCAAGACATCAGGTGACCAGGTATTGAATAAATGAATATCTGAAGCATCAACCGCGTAAATCTGCACTACTATCTTTCAACTTCTTGTTTTTTATGCGTGTTTTTTCGGTTCATCCGAATAATGAGTAGGTCAATATGCGATCCCAAAGACCGAGAAAAATC
>CAYZAT010000119.1:0-11836 GCA_964476475.1 uncultured Pirellulales bacterium | reverse complement strand
CGGCATCAACACGGCGATTTTCAGCCGGAGCGGCGGCAGTGTGGGAATCGGTTTCGCCATCCCGATCAATATGGCCAGGCACATCAAGGACCAGCTTGTGGCATACGGCAAAGTCACCCGCGGCCAGTTGGGCGTGTCGATCAGCGATCTGACGAGTGATGTCGCCGATTATTTCGGGCTGGATTCGACCCGGGGCGTTGTCGTCAATGAGGTGGTGGAAGGTTCTGCCGCTCAGAAGGGCGGCCTGGAAGCCGGGGATATCATTTTGAAGATCGACGGCCGGGACGTCGAAGGGATGGGACAATTGCGAAACACGATTGCAACGTTAGAACCGGGAACGACGGTTCGCCTGCTCGTCAATCGCAAGGGCAAAGAGAAAACCTTGCCGGTCAAGATCGGCGAGCTTTCAGCCGAATCGTCTCGGAATGCCGGACCAGACATCCCGTCCAGCAAGTTAGGTTTGACCGTTCAGAACATCACCGAGGACATGAGTCGCCGATACGGACTGAGACAGTCTCAGGGGGTTCTTGTTTCGAGTGTCTCACCCGATAGCGAAGCCTTTCGCAAAGGCATTCGGCCGGGGACGATCATTTTGAGCGTTAACCAGAAGGCCATTCGCTCGGTTGATGAGTTTAACAAAGCAGTGCGGGAATCGACGACGTCGAAAAAGGTCCTCCTGCAAATTGCGGAACAAGGATATACACGATTTATCGCGCTATCGTTCGAATAGAACGAGCGCCGATCTCGCCGGGGCCCCGATTGTTCTGATCTGCTCGTTCTGAAACGAGCGGTCGGAGCAATCGGGGGTGTCGTATCAATAGAACTTAGTTTTGTGAATGAACAAGATGAAGAAAGTGAGGAACTAATGGAATTAAAAGGAAGTCAGACGGAAAAGAACTTATTAGCCGCATTTGCGGGTGAATCGCAGGCGAGGAACCGGTACAGCTACTTTGCCAGTCAGGCCAAGAAGGAAGGGTACGTGCAAATCGCCGCCATCTTCGAAGAAACCGCCAACCAGGAAAAGGAGCACGCCAAGCGGGAGTTCAAGTTTCTCGAAGGGGGCGAAGTGGAGGTCACCGCCGCGTTTCCGGCCGGTACGATCGGCACCACAATGGAGAATCTCAAGGCCGCCGCAGCCGGCGAGCATTACGAAACCACCCAGATGTATCCCGAGTTTGCCGACGTGGCGGACAAGGAAGGCTTTCCTGCTATCGCCGCGGTGTTCAGGAACATCGCCGTGGCCGAGAAACGCCATGAGGAACGCTACCTCGCCCTGGCAAAGAATATCGACGACGGCGTCGTATTCAAACGCGAAAAACCCGTGAGATGGGTCTGTCGCAATTGCGGCTACGTGCATGAAGGCCCGGAAGCTCCCGTCGCCTGTCCGGCCTGTGCGCATCCCCAGGCCCATTTTGAACTGGAAGCCACCAATTATTAATGAATCGAAAGGAAAGACCATGAAAAGGGGCATTCGAAATAAATTCGCCATTGGCGGCGCCCTTTTGGTTGCTGTCGTTCTGGGCTCGCTGGCTTATTCGCACTGTCAAATTCCGTGCGGCATCTACGACGACGAAGCCCGGTTCACTGAGATCGCCGAGCATATCACCACGATTGAGAAATCGATGAAAGAGATCGAGAGTCTGTCGGCTGCGCAGAAACCGAATATGAATCAGGTCGTCCGCTGGGTCAACAACAAAGAGCTCCACGCCGATAAGCTGAGTGAGATCGCCACGTATTACTTCATGGCCCAGCGCGTGAAACTGCCGGCGCAGGGAGATGTGAAGGCGCAGCAAGATTATGTCAAAAAGCTCACATTGCTCCATCAAATGCTGGTGTACTCGATGAAAGCCAAGCAAACGACGGACCTGGATAACGTCGCGAAGCTGAGGTCGTCGCTTTCGGCATTTCACGACGCCTATTTCGGCCACACGCATTAATTAAAAGAAACGAGGTATATCATGGAAGCTACAAAAAACAGTGTCACGTTCCAGGGCAATCCACTGACGCTTACGAGCCGTCCGCCCAAGGTGGGGGATGCGGCGCCGGATTTTGAGGTCTTGAGTAATGACTTGTCGCCGGTGAGACTTTCCGACCTTAAGGGTAAAACCTGCGTCATGTGCTCGGTGCCGTCTCTGGATACGCCGGTTTGCGACACCGAAATACGCACGTTCAACGAGCAAGTCACGTTGTTGGGCGATGATGTGGTCGTCCTGGCCATCAGTATGGACCTGCCCTTTGCCCAGAAGCGATGGTGCGGGGCGGCGGGGGTCAAGAACGTCCGGACGCTCTCCGATCATCGCGACGCGGCGTTCGGCCGGGCCTACGGTGTGTTGATCCAGGAACTGCGACTTTTGGCGCGGGCCGTATTTGTTGTGGACAAAAAGGGCGTGATTCATTACATACAGATCGTTGACGAACTGACGCATGAACCCGATTACGAAGCCGCATTGAAGGCCGTTAAGGAAGCGCAATGACACGAGCACTGAAGCCGGGTATTTTTGCCGTCGGAGCCATCGATTGGGACGCCAGGCTGTTCGACAGATTGGTTCCGCTGCCGGATGGGACCAGTTACAATGCCTATGTGGTGCGAGGTCGTCAGAAAACAGCCCTTTTGGATACCGTCGATCCTGCGAAAACGCACGTTTTACTGAGCAATATCATCGAAGCGGGTGTGGATACGATCGACTATATTATCTCCCATCATGCCGAGCAGGACCATTCCGGGTCTATTGCCGATGTTCTGCTTATTTATCCGGACGCCAAAGTGGTCACCAATCCCAAGTGCAAACAGATGTTGATCGACCTGCTCGACATCGGAGAGGATCGATTCATTACCGTCGAAGACGGACAGGAGCTTTCGCTGGGCGATAAGACGCTTCGGTTTGTTTACACCCCGTGGGTCCACTGGCCGGAGACGATGAGCACGTACGTGCCGGAAGAAAAGATCTTGTTTTCCTGTGATTTCTTCGGCACCCATCTTGCGACGAGCCACTTGTTCGCTGAAGAGCAGGACACGGTCTATGAATCGGCCAAGCGGTACTACGCGGAAATTATGATGCCGTTCAGGAAGCAGATCAATAACAACCTGGCAAAACTGGATTCGCTGGATATTGAGATAATTGCTCCAAGCCACGGTCCCGTGCATCATCAACCCGCGTTCATTCTGGATGCTTATAAGGACTGGGCCTCCGAGACGCCGAAGAATGAGGTCGTCGTCACGTACGTCACGATGCACGGCAGCACGGGCAAACTGGTGATGCACCTGGTCGATGCCTTGATCGAGCGGGGTATCCAGGTTCGGCAGTTTGAACTGGCCAGTACGGACGTGGGGAAGCTGGCGATCTCGCTGGTGGATGCCGCGACCATCGTGATCGGCTCGCCGACGGTGCTGATCGGCCCCCACCCATGTGCGGCGTATGCGGCGTTCCTGACGAACTCGCTTCGACCCAAGGCCAAGTTTGCCTCGATCGTCGGCTCGTACGGGTGGGGCGGTAAAATGGTCGAGCAGTTGACGGGAATGTTGACCCATCTCAAAGTCGAACTCTTTGAGCCCGTACTCACAAAAGGTGCCCCGAAAGACACCGATTATGCCGCGATCGACCGGCTGGCGGATGACATTTTGGCCAAACACAAGGCGGCCGGGCTTATTTAATAGAACTCACAAATGACGAAAGGAATTTGTTATGGCAAAAAAACTTGAAATTTATAAATGCGAGACATGCGGGAATATTGTCGAAGTTCTCCACGGCGGCGCCGGGGACCTGGTCTGTTGCGGCAAACCCATGACGCGTCTGGACGAAAAAACGGCGGACGCTGCGACAGAGAAACATGTTCCCGTCATTGAGAAAATCGACGGCGGCTACAAAGTGACCGTCGGCAGCGTTTCGCACCCGATGGAAGACAAGCACTACATCGAGTGGATCGAGCTGCTCACCGACGGAAAGGCCTACCGGGAATTTCTGGAGCCGGGGATGGCGCCGGAAGCAACGTTCCTCGTCGAAGGCAATGCCGTCAACGCCAGGGAGCACTGCAATGTTCACGGCTTGTGGAAGGGGTAAGCGATGATAAGCAAAAAAATTGAAAAGGCGCTCAACGCTCAGGTGAATGCGGAACTTTACTCGGCCTATCTGTATCTGTCCATGGAATCGTACTTTCAATCGTTGAATTTGAACGGATTCGCGAATTGGATGAGGGTACAAACGCAGGAAGAAGTCTCTCACGGCATGAAGATTTACGATTTCATTAACGAGCGGGGCGGCAGGGCGTTATTAAAGGGGATCGAAGGTCCCCAGACGGAATGGAAATCACCTTTGGCTGTCTTCGAGGACGCGTATGCCCATGAGCAAAAAGTGACGGGTTTGATCAACGACCTTGTGGATCTGGCGATCAAAGAAAAAGACCACGCCACGAACAGTTTTTTGCAATGGTTTGTCAATGAGCAGGTCGAGGAAGAAGCCTCCGCCGACGCCATCGTCCAGCAGCTCAAGATGATGGAGAAGGCTCCCGGCGGCATGTTCATGCTCGACCGCGAGTTAGGCCAGAGAGTTTTCACCCCGCCGGCCGCCACAGGAGAATAAGAAACTCAAACGGACCGTTTAGGGATCGAATAATGAAGTAAATCGTTCAAAGGAAAGGTCCAGGCCATTATCAAAGAAGAGATCGGTCATATGGCGATCTTGAATGAGAAACTGCAAGCGTTGACGTAGAATAAAGGACCATTCGGTGACTGTGATGTTGAATCCCCTGGAGATTTTCGAGATTGCCGAGCAAATTGAGCGCAACGCCGTTACGTTCTATCGCCGGGCGGCGACCCTCTTTGATGATCCCGATATATCAGAACGGTTTCTTGAACTTGCTGAGTGGGAGGCTGAGCATGAGACGACCTTCATGGAGATGAAGCAGAAAATGTTCGGAACAAATCCCGCATTAACGTCCTTCAGGCCGGGGGAGACAAAGCCCGATCCGAAAGTGATGGCCGGTCTGGCCGTCTTCGGTATCCGGGCAGAGCCCACGGAGGAGCTGAACGGCCGAGAAAGTCAGGATGACATCTTGAGAAGAGCCGTCGAAAAGGAAAAGGATTCCATTGTTTTCTATAACGGCCTGAAGGACTTTTTATCGAACGCGTCCGATCAGGACTCTATCGACAGCATTATCACTGAAGAAATGAAACACATCAGGATACTGCATGAGTCACTCAATAAAAACAAAGGATAAGGAGCGAAAGAAATGAAAAAGTATAAATGTTTACTGTGCGGATATATTTACGACCCGGCGGCCGGAGACCCCGACAACGGCGTGAAAGCCGGGACGGCTTTTGAGGATTTGCCGGATGATTGGGTCTGCCCGGAATGCGGCGCGGGCAAAGATGATTTCGAAGCGGTTGACTAAACATCGCTTCGGAAAACCAGATTCCTCTTTTAATCGAAAGCAAATTTCAGAGCCGTTGAAATGCAGACTATCACCCCGTTCGTTGAAAAACAGGACATTCTGTGTGCGGAGACGGTTGCGGGACCGAATGCGCTGGTCGTCTTCGGCGCCTCGGGCGATCTGACGCACAGGAAGCTGCTCACAGGTATCTTCAAGCTCTTTTCACAGGACCTGCTGAGCGAGAACTTCTACCTGTTGGGGTGCGGCCGGAAAGCGTTCTCAATCGAAGATTTTCGCGAGACGGCCAAACAATCCATTCGAGATCATATCGACTCCGTCTCTGAGGGCGCCCTGGACGCCATTGCAAAAAAGCTCTACTATTTGGATGGCGATTACGACGATGTAAATTTCTACCAGCGCATCCAAACGAAACTTGCCCAACTAAACCAGGTTCACAACGTTCATGAAAGTGTCGTTTTTTACTTAGCCGTCCCTCCCTTTTTATATACTCCGATTGTCGAGCATCTTGGCTCGGTGGGGCTGGCCTGTCCGGCTAAGCCGGAGTTGAGGGAAAAGGTGAAGCTGGTCCTTGAAAAGCCCTTCGGCCGCGATCTTCAAAGCGCTGTCGAATTGAACAACCATATAACGCAGTATTTCAGCGAATCGCAGATCTATCGCATCGACCATTATCTCGGCAAGGAAACGGTTCAAAACCTTCTCATGCTGCGATTTGCCAATGCCATTTTCGAGCCGATCTGGAACCGCAATTTCATCGACAACGTCCAGATATCAATCGCCGAAACAGTCGGCGTCGAGCACCGGGCCGGTTACTACGACACCTCCGGCGCCCTTCGGGACATGTTCCAAAATCACATGCTCCAGATGCTCACGCTGGTCGCGATGGAGCCTCCCATCTCATTCGAGGCGGATCGCATTCGCGACGAAAAAGTCAGATTGCTCCGTTCCGTCCGGCCGTTCGATCTCAACCGGCTGAATGAATGCTGCGTGCGGGGACAGTATGGTCCCGGTTCTCTGAACGGTAAGGTCGTCAAAGGGTATCTGGAGGAACCGGGAGTTGATCCCGATTCGAAAACGGAGACCTTCGTCGCGACAAAATTGTCTATCGATAACTGGCGATGGCAGGGCGTTCCTTTCTATCTGAGGACCGGCAAAAGACTGGCCGCGAAGGACACGGAAATCGCCATTACGTTCAAAAAGATCCCGTATTCGCTGTTTTCTTCCATTGGCCTCGATGAGCTTCCCGCCAATGTCCTCATCTTTCACATTCAGCCGGAAGAATCAATCTCGCTGAGCTTTCAGGCCAAACGCCCGGGCTCAAAACTATGTATCAGCACGTTGAATATGAGCTTCAGCTACGAGCGTCTTTTTTACGTCCATTTGCCCGATCCGTACAAAAGGCTGCTGCTCGATTGCATGGTCGGCGACCAGACGCTCTTCACGAGACAGGATGACGTCGAGGTTTCCTGGCAGCTCTTGACACCCATATTGCAAGCGTGGGAACAGGATGAGTCGCCGCCCTGTCCCTATGTCGCCGGCGGCGAAAGTTTTGCCGAAGCAGACCGATTGATCGAAGCCGACGGTCGCCAATGGCGGAAAGTATTGCATGATTGACGGACTACCTTTTCGATGAAGCAGGAGAAATCTGAAATGGATGATCCAAAAACAGAGGCTAAAAAGGCTTATGACATCTCCATCGTCCGTCCGCAGATGCGGAATGAGGACTTTAAAATGCGCGGCCGAGAGATGACGCCGGAACGATTGAAGGCAATCCACAAGGGGCTGTTGGCGCTGCACACGCTCGAGTTAATGGCCACAACGATTTATCGATTCCAGCTCACCTCGGAGAATTGCGAGTTGAACCGCCAACTCGTCGCCGCGATGTGCAACGAAATGACCCATTACCAGGATTTCCAGGTCAAGCTCTACGAATTCGGCTTCAAACCGAGCCTGATCCGATGGGCCTACTGGATTGTGGGCTTTACATTCGGCTTCGGCTCGCGACTATTGGGCAAAAAGTCGATTCTCAAAACGGGAATCTGGGTCGAGACCAAAGCCGTCCATCACTATGCTCAGCTTCTGGATACGATCGATTGGGACGACGAGACTCGTAAAGTGATCGAAAAAGATCAGGCGGATGAAGACGGTCATATCAACAAATGGAAGCATTCGCTCGAGCAGATGAAGTAAATCAAGAGAAGGAAATAACGTAAGGAGAAGAAGCTATGCCGGAATTTTGTCACCCTTTCACTGGCCTCGCGAAGGACCGCAAGCTTACGGACGAAGAACTGATCCGCGCCGTTCGCTTCATGGTCGCCGCCGAGTACGAAGCGATTCAACTTTATATGCAATTGGCCGAATCAACCGACAACACACTGGCCATCGAGGTCCTCAAAGATATCGCCGACGAGGAGCGCGTTCACGCCGGCGAATTCTTACGGCTGCTGCGCGAGCTGGCTCCGGATGAGGAAACGATGTACGCCGAAGGCTCTGACGAAGTCGAGGAAATGATCGAGGAATTGAAGAAGGGAACGTAAGGTTTCAATGTATCTGAAATCACATGGAGTACCCGCTGTACAATGGAATTCGAAAAGGTACTTATCGCATTTGGCTTAACGTTGTTTGCCGGCCTGGCCACAGGATTCGGCAGTGCGTTGGCCTTTATGGCCAGGCGAACGAATACCAAGGTCCTCTCGACCGCCCTGGGTTTTTCCGCCGGCGTGATGATCTATGTCTCATTTATGGAGATTTTTCCAAAGGCCAAAGAAGCTCTCGCGGTCGAATTCGGAGACCGCGGCGGCTATTGGTTAACCACGTTGGCCTTTTTCGCCGGTATCGCTCTGATCGCCATTATCGACAAACTGGTTCCGTCCTTTGAAAACCCTCACGAGATTCACAAAACGGAAGAGATGGACGCGCCGGAAGCGGCCGCCAAATTCAAAAAGTTGTATCGCATGGGTATGTTCACGGCGCTGGCGATTGCCATCCATAACTTTCCGGAGGGGCTGGCGACGTTTGTCGGTGCTCTCAAGGATACGAAGCTCGGAATGGCCATCGCCATCGCCATCGCCATCCACAATGTCCCCGAGGGCGTGGCCGTGTCGATCCCCATCTACTATGCCACGGGGAGTCGGAAGAAGGCGTTTATTTATTCGTTTCTTTCGGGCCTGGCCGAACCGGTTGGAGCGCTCGTCGGCTATGTCATATTGTTCTCGTTCTTCAATGACATCGTCTTCGGTATCCTGTTTGCGTCTGTCGCGGGAATTATGGTGTTCATCTCACTCGACGAACTGCTACCCACGGCCCAGGAATACGGGGAGCATCATCTCTCGATCTACGGCCTGATTGCGGGAATGATCGTGATGGCCGTGAGTTTACTCTTGTTCCAGTAGGGAGCGATTCTTGGCAACCAAACACATTCCCGACATCAGGTACGCATTGGATCGATTGTATCAACGATATAATCATTTTGAATTCGTGGCCCCGGATCCCCTGCAATTCGTCTATCGCTATTCCAGTCCGGCCGACATGGAGATCGTTGCTTTTCTGGCCTCGGCCCTGGCTTACGGCCGAGTGCGGCACATTGAAAAGAGCCTCACGGATTTATTCGAACGCATGGGCGCAAGTCCTTATGAATTCGTCGTGACTTTCGATCAGAGAAAACGGCGAATTTTCAGAACCTTCAGACATCGTTTTACGAGCGGACAGGATATTGCCGATTTGATCGCCATATTTCAGATTGTATTCGATCACTATAGAAGCATTGAGACGTTTTTCCTTTTGGATTACGATCCCGATGATAGGAATGTCGTCCCGGCACTGTCCCGATTCTGCCGGCGGCTTCTGAACCTCCACGTGACCGAGAACAATGGAGCCGTCTCGCGTGGATTAAAATTTCTCCTGGCCGATCCCGCCGGGGGCAGTGCGTGCAAGAGGCTCAACCTCTTCCTCCGGTGGATGGTCCGAAACGACGCTGTCGATACGGGCCTTTGGACGTCGATCGAGCCTGCCAAGCTGGTCGTTCCAATCGATGTCCATATGGCAAGGTTGTGTAAGATCCTGCGTTTTTACGACCAAAAGTCTGTTTCTCTGTCCACCGCCGCGTCCATCACGGAACGTTTCGCCCAAATCGAGCCGGACGATCCGGTGAAATACGATTTTGCGTTATCCCGGATCGGTATCGTGGAAAACTGTGACGGCCGCCTTCGACGGCAATGTGAAAAATGTGAGTTGAGCGACTTCTGTCATTATGGTATGATGTGTTCAAACGTATTTGCAAAAACGGGATGATGAGATCGGGAGTGGCGTGATTATGGACAACCGCAAAGACAAACTGAAAGTGTTGTTTCTTTGCACGGGGAACGCCTGCCGGAGCCAAATGGCGGAAGGCTGGGCCAGGCATCTGAAGTCGGACGTCATCGAGGCGTGCTCGGCCGGCGTTTGGCCCGTCGGAGTTAGCTCGAGGGCGATTCAAGTCATGGCCGAAGCCGGCGTTGATATTTCAGACCATACCTCCAAACACGTCTATACGTTCCTGGGCCTGGATTTCGATTTTGTGATTACGTTGTGCGATCATGCGAAGAAAGAGTGTCCCGTCTTCGGCGGCAAAGCCAAATCTGTTCACAAACCGTTTAAAGATCCCATTTCCGCGTCAGGGGACGACGATGAAGTATTGAACGCCTTCCGAAAAGCACGAGACGAGATACGCGCTTTCGTCGAAACATTGCCGGAGAGTATCACGACCGGAACGGAGGCAAAATGAAACCTGAGCCGCTGGAGAAATATTCATCCGCCATAACGCTCTCGGATATGGAAATCTTTGTGTTTCCCGAGTTGATGTACAGCCTGGTCTTGGCCAATATGATGAGTCCCATCATCTGGCAATGGCGGGACCTGGATTGTTTCAAAAAGCTGGAAGGCAAAAGTGCGTACCGAAAACTAATGCGGCTCAAGCAGTTCATCATCGACGAGTTCGAATTCAACCTCGATCTCGAAACGTGGGGCCTGACGAGCAAGACGCAGGAACGTGCTCGTTTCGAGCCATTTATCTCATCCGAAGATATTGCCAAAAGCAATGCTTTATTCGGCTATCATGGCGATCAATATTACTTCGACGTGGACATCCGCCGGCACTTCGGCCTGGACAAATATGATAATGACGTCATCCCATACTGGAAAACCGAAACGATCGAGGCCATGAACGCCTTCCGTTACAAGGAGGGCTATACCGTCGCGGCCGGGGAATGCGTTTCACTTGCCGCCTTATACGCCGCGGCGGCTTTCATCGTTTGCGGCATCCCGCTTGAAGATATCTACATGATCCTGACGCCGCTGCATTCGCAAAATTTTATCGACTTACAAGACGGTATTCTCACGAACAACAGGCGGCTCGTCACGAAAACGATGTGGTTCAACGGCTCGGAGATATCCAACAAAGCCCAGCGGGCCCTCCGCAACGAAAACATTATCATCGTCGCTCATCATACCGGCTACATACACTGGTTGTACAAAGAGGCAACCATCGACAAGGAATCGTATAAGGAGTTTGGCAAAAAGCTCGACGATTATTTGTCCACCGAATTGTCACTGTCTCTCTTTGCGAATTTCCTTCGAACCCATCGTGACGAGCAGAAATTTTTCCAGGTTTGCCGACATTGCCACGGACAAGCGCAGTTCATCAAGGCGGAAGTCCTGTTCCACTACGAGCACGGGAGTAATTATCGCATCGCCGACAATACGTTTGACAAATTACTATCCGAAGTATCCGACGAAGATTTCGTCCGGTACGAATTTCCCGATAGGATTCGGTGTGACCGGCTTGACGAATTCATTTCAAAACACAAACCCGACCTGAGAAATGCAACGGGTAGATCCGCCCTGAAAGAGCTTCTCAAACCTGTCCTTCCCCATGCCGATCAGTTTGTGGCGCGATTAGCTGACTTCATCTATACCAAGGCGTCCCTGCCGAACTTGGATAAGGACTTCTCGCCGCCGGACCCTATCGAGATGTCCGTCGGGCAAAATAGAGAAAGCCTGATCGATTATTTGCAGCAAAAACGCAAGAATCATACGACGGCGGATCTGGCCTTCTATGCCTATCGCGATGTGGAAAGTTGCGACTGGACTCCATTCATCAAAGCGGCGATGGAGCGCAATCCCGTCTCCATCCAAAAAACGGCCGCCTTATCTCTCGACCAGGTCTATCAATGGCTTGGCCAAATGGAAAATGGCTCGATCTACGACGCCAAACGGTTGGCTCAACCCGACGAAGTGGCCAATTACCAAAGGGGCGATGGTCTCGAAAAAGCATTCTTGCTGGCAAACGTTGTCCGCGAACGAGAACCTGCACAGGACATTAAGATTATCTCAGACAAAAACGATATCGTACTTCAATCGAGTAACGATTATCGGTTTACTTCCAATAAGAACCTCGAAAAAGAAATTCGCATAC
>CAYZAT010000118.1:0-11910 GCA_964476475.1 uncultured Pirellulales bacterium | reverse complement strand
CATCGCTTGGGAAGCCGTCATTAACAATCCGCTATCCGATGTGACAGATCGGGACAGGGACGGGATTGGGGACTGAGTCCCAATGCCGGGAATGCCGGGGATCAGGCCTCAGGATATCGATTACGCTGTCTGTGATTGCATATTTTTTGAGGCCGGCATCAAAATGAGCCTCGCACCGGGCGTGAGCGTTTTTGTCTCTGACAAGGAAGGCCATACTTGCCGAGGTTCTTAGTATTTACTGTTGCGCTGCGGTGCCTGTCGTCCACATCACGAAAACGAACCCCGTCGCTTTTAGAAGCTCCTTCCGGGTTGACACTCATGAGACCACCTCGTGGCAATGTGCCCAGAATGTTCCTGAAACAGAATATACATTCTGAGCACTGCTGCCAATGAGAGCCGTTGATTTCCTTGTTTAGGACGGAATTATGTAAATCGGGGAGACAAGATTTGAACTTGCGACCTCTGCGTCCCGAACGCAGCGCTCTGGCCAAACTGAGCTACTCCCCGGCCAACCGGTTTATCAAAATAGCACATGCCTCGCTGAAATGCAAGCTATAATAAATTTACCGGATCAATATCTATGGCGATTTTCACCATCGGCCGGATCGGGCCCTGACCTCGCAGTTCGGCGAAAAGGCGCTGGATCGTTGCCGCTTCCGGGGCCTGGATGATGATCTGCATCCTGTGGAAACGCTGGATTCGGCTGATCGTTGCCGGCATCGGCCCGCGAACGGTGGCTTCCAATCCGTCCCGACGGATGATGCGATCAATGCGCTGACGCATCTGCTGGCATGCTGCATCGAGCTTATCGGACTTCATATCCCGAAGGACGATCAGGGCCAGCCGCCAGAAAGGCGGTAGATTGCACGCCCGGCGGTGTTTCATTTCCTCCCTGACGAAACCGTCGAAATTCCCGCCGAGGGCGTATCGAATCGCCGGCTGGTTGGCCAGGAACGTTTGGACGAAGACCGTGCCTTTCTTTTCGGCGCGTCCCGCACGGCCGGCGACTTGTGAAATCAGTTGGAACGTTCGCTCGTTCGCTCTGAAATCGGGCAGATAGAGAGACGTATCGGCGCTGATAATACCGACCAGTGTCACATTTGGGAAATGCAGACCCTTGGCGAGCATTTGCGTGCCGGCCAATATATCAATGCGCCCTTCGCCGAAGTCTTTGAGCAGGCGGTAGTAGTCTTTACCGGCCATCGTATCGCTGTCGATCCGTGCGATACGGGCCTGTGGGAATTTCTTGGCCAATTCTTCTTCGAGCCGTTGCGAGCCCATTCCGATCATGGCGAATCCCTTGCCGCAAAGGGGGCACTTTTCCGGCACGAGCGTTTGGGATAAACAGTGATGGCAGATGGCGTAGCCGTAATTAATATGCTCGCCTGTGACGGTTCGCATTCGCTTGTAGCGGGGGGCGTTCGATTTGTGGAAGGTTAGCGTGACGTCGCAATTTCGGCAGTGCAGCGAATGTTTGCATGAAGGGCAAAATACGAAATTGCTGTATCCCCTTCGGTTCAGGAGCAAAATGGCCTGCTCTTTCCTCGCAAGGATTTCTTTTAAATGCCCCGCCAACGGATCGCTGATTAGGTTGATGCCCTTTTTCGTCATTTTTGTTTGCGTTAAATCAACGAGCCTCATTTTAGGCATCGGCAGGTCCATGACGCGTTTGGGCAGGCGGACGAGGTGGAAGTGTTTCTTAAGCTGACAGTTGGCCAGCATTTCCAGCGACGGCGTCGCGCTGCCCAGAATGCAATGTGCGCTCGCAAGCTGGGCCCGTTTAATGGCCACGTCACGGCCGTGATAGCGCGGCGCCGTGTCCTGCTTGAAGCTGGGCTCGTGCTCCTCATCGACAACGACCAGGCCGAGGTTTGCCAGCGGTGCAAACACCGCCGAGCGGGCGCCGATGACTACATCCGCATCGCCTGATTTAACCTTTTGCCATTGGGCGTTACGTTGAGATGCGGTCAATCCTGAGTGCATGACGGCGATTCGTGCGAACCGTGCATTGAAACGCTGGACGGTTTGGGCCGTCAGGGCGATTTCAGGAAGAAGGACGATGGCGCTCTTACCTTTTCGCAGAACCGTCTGAATCGCCCGAATGTAAAGTTCCGTTTTGCCGCTGTCGGTGACGCCATAAAGCAATGTGACGCCAAAATTGTTAGAGTCCATTTGAGCCTTGATGGCATCATATGCTTTTTGCTGATCCTCGTTGAGGATAACGTGCGGCTCCGTCTTGATCGCCATACCCTCCGGGATGGCGGGAAGTGATTTCAATATTGTCTTCTGGGTAATGGCGACGATTTGTTTTTCGGCTAATTTCTTAGCCGGTTCGATGCCGCAGCCGGCGGCCTTGACGATCTCGTGCAAATCCGCCGCCGAATCGGGATCGAACGCCTTCTCCGCCTGAAGGCAGGCGATAATCTGTTTTTGCTTTTTCCCCTTTAGATTCTCAACCGTCTGTTCAATCTCGGCCGGCTGGATCGTCAGGTGAACACATCGTTGCGTTTTGACGCCGATTTGCTTTTTCACCGCCGACGGCACCATCGCCGCTAAAACCTGGCCGAGGGGGCAGACGTAGTAGCTGCTGATCCACTTGGCCAGTTCCATCAAATGCGGGTCCAGTAGCGGCGATTCCTCAACGGCACGTTTGACGAGTTTGAGGTGAATACCCCGATCCTCGCTTCCGAACGCCCGCTCCGGCGGGATATCCGCTTCAACACAAAAGCCTTTCTCCAGCTTGTCGTTTCTTCCAAACGGCGCTTCCACCCGCTGGCCGGCCTGAATCGGCCATATCTCGTCCGGGGCCAGATAATCAAATTCCGCATCCGCCGCCGTCTCAAACGCTACGCGAATAATATGATTGCAAGCAATTTCCTGTGTTTCTTTGGATGCAAAAAGGGTGTCTGCCCGGCGTTTGCTCATTGGGTTTCTCGTTTAACTTGAGGTGCCAAATTGGCATCTCAAATTCTCACATTTTCCAAGATAACATAAATCGGTTCGCTTGAGTTATTTCGTTTCTGTATTTATACGGTATATACCTGCTTTTCGTCGTTTTTCGGATTTCTCGTCGATATGGGTATCTTCGCACACGTCCAGGCCGAGCCTGGCGATGAGGGTTTTGAGATAATCCAGATGCGGGCAGGGGGGCGCGTGGAAGTTGTCTTTCGTGATGCAGGACGACAATTGCACGACGATCCGGTCTTTAGTGATCCCTTCCAGCTTTTTGATCCGACGGGTTAGGTTGCTCAATTTCCGGTGCAGCGCCCGGCCGCAACAGCCGCCACAGGTTAGGTTGATTGTACGATAGACTTTGTCCCTGGGATAGCCGGAAAAACCGCCCGTGCGCTCGTGAAACGCCTTTTCACAATGGTAGCCGGGGCATCGTTCTTTAACGATATGGCATTGGACGATAACGACGTAATCTTTGCCCTTGAAATCGATCATAATCCATCATTCCCCTCGAGAATGCGGTTGAAAATAAGGTTTCATTTCTTCACTTCCGGAGTGCTCGGAGACTTTCTTTTTCTTCTTTTTTTGGCGGCTTTGGCTGTATTATCCTTCTTCTGGTTCTTCGGCAGCTTGAAATAATCCGCCGCCATGTGGCTGATGTAATCGCCTATCGCCAATGAAGCCGTCGCCGCCGGAGAGGGCGCATTGAGAACGTGGATAGAGTTGCCTTTTCTCTCGATTCGAAAATCATCAATCGGCTCGCCGTTCGGCTTAAGCGCCTGGGCCCGAACGCCTGCTTTGCACGGGATGATATCATCGCTTTCAATCGAGGGGATGAGTCTCTTGAGTTGTCGGAGAAAGAGTTTCCTGGAGAGTGAACGCGCATATTCGCCGACTCCGTATCTCCAATATCGAAAGAACATTTTCCATAATCCATGGTAGGACAAAGCATCCCATGAATCGGCCAGACTGACATCATGCCTGCCGTAGCCTTCCCGCTTGAAAGAGAAGACGGCGTTCGGGCCGCACTCGACCGTGCCGTCGATCGTACGCGTAAAATGGACGCCGAGGAAAGGTAAGGCCGGATCGGGCACGGGGTAGATCAGTGTTTTGACTTTCTCGGCCGCTTCTTCCGTTAATTCGTAGTAATCTCCGCGGAAGGGCACGATTTTCATCTTCGGCGAGATACTGTCCATGCGTGCGATCCTGTCGCACTGAAGTCCGGCACAGTTAATAATGAACCTGGCATTGAAAGCATCCTGGTTTGTGACGACTCTCGTATAGAAGTCGTGCTTATCGAGGGCAATGACCTCGTGGGAGACCAGAATCCTATTATGGGTTCCTTTGGCGACGACCAGCTCGGCGAATTTCTGCGCCACCTTCCTAAAATCGATGATTCCGGTGCAAGGGACGCGAATGCCGGCAATGCCCTCGCAGAAAGGCTCGATATGCTGGATATCCTCGGGTTCGATTTCTTCGATCCCCTCGATTTCACTTTCGAGACCATTCTGAAGAATCAGCTCAAGATTGACTAATTCTTTGGGCCGGGTCGCAACGATGATCTTGCCGCAAATCTCATAGGGGATGCGGTGTTTCTTGGCGAAAGCCACGAGCTGTTTTCGTCCTTCGATACAGGTTCTGGCCTTGGTGGAGCCGGGCGTGTAATAGAGGCCGGAGTGAATGACGCCGGAATTGTGCCCGGTTTGGTGGGTGGCTAATTCCTCCTCTTTTTCCAGCACGGCGATACGAATATCAGGATGATTGAGCGTTAATTTATAGGCCGTGGCCAGGCCCACGATCCCGCCGCCAATGACGGCGAGGTCAAAATCGATGCTTCCATTCATCATAGGGAATCCCCAAAACTCCTTATCAACTTTTCAGTCATACAATAATCAACGATCCGAAGACCGTCAACCAAGAATCTCTGTGCTATCATGTCTTTAAGAGCGGAAATCAGTTGAGATGGGGACTTGAAATAGATGGATTGAAATTTCGACGGTATTATATGTCCGGGACGACTTCGGGATAGACCTGGCCGGTCGAGTTGATCTTGAAGACGTAAATCAGCCCGCTCCTGAGCTTTGAATAGACGGCAGTGCCGTAGATCGCTTCGATATCGTATTGAGCGAGTTTTTCGGGATCATTAGCCAGAGTCCAGATATTGGACCAGAACATTTCCCTGTGTTTGACAGGCAGTGCTTCAAATAAATCGCTATATCTTCTCGGTTCGGTCCCCGGCTTCTCGATGGGATACCCTTCTTGAGGTGTCATTTGCTCGCCGTAAACACGTCGCCACAAGTATAAGGCTCGTGTCCGGCCGTCCATCACCATCTTGTTGCCGAATTTCACAATCAACGCGTCGAAATGAATCACGTCGCCGACGATGGTGAATTTCTTTTCCAGGATTGTCTCGAGTTTATTATCCCGGGCCGTTTCGACGAATTTGAGAGTTGTATAAAGCTCGCCGTCCCTCGTTTCCTGGGCGATCACCTTTGCGTAACCGATCTGGTTTTCGCCGCTCAAATTGGTAATCGCCTGCTTGAGTGTCCTGTTCTCGGCTAAAAGTTCCTGGATCGTCGCGACCGCCTTATAGGGTTCTCGACCCAGGTAGGCCATCCCGGCAAGGCAGGCAACGATAATCAGCAGCGGTAAAAGCCTTAGTTTTTTAAGCCCTGTTGACATATAACGTCTTCTATTAACAAGTATTCCTTGTCAAACGAAACCTCTCCTCCTATTCTATCATCGGTTTTGTCGCTCGATTCTCTGGATTTTTTGATGACCGGTCTTCAATCTTGTAACAAAAAAGCGCATGTGCAAACATTCTTGCTCGGCCCCCTCGCTATGTTCAAATCCTTGAAAACGTATGAGATTGTAGCCGCTACTGCTCACTCATGTAGGGATATCGGAAGTTGGTCGGCGGTACAAGATTTTCCTTGATGGTGCGCGGCGAGACCCAACGTCCTAAGTTTAGCCAGCTACCCGCTTTATCATTCGTGCCCGAGGCCCGGGATCCCCCGAACGGCTGCTGGCCGACGACCGCCCCCGTGGGTTTGTCGTTAATGTAGAAATTGCCGGCGGCGAATGTCAGCGCATCCATTGCCTTGACAATCGCGCTGCGGCTCTGGGCGAAGATCGCTCCCGTCAGTGCATAGGGCGAGGTTCGGTCGCATAATTCGAGCGTTTGCTCATATTCGGCTTCCGGATAAACATAAACCGTCAAGACGGGCCCGAAAATTTCTTCAGACATGAGCTTGGATTTCGGATATTTACTCACCACGACGGTCGGCTCGATGAAGTAACCGGCTGACTCATCACATCCGCCGCCCACGATAACGTCCATATCGGGTGAATTCCTGGCGTATTCGATATATCCGCTAATCGTATCGAAGGCTTTTTTGTCGATCACAGCCCCCATAAACGTTGCAAAGTCGGTGATATTGCCCATCTTGATTTGGCCGATCATACTTAATAAGAGGTCTTTGACTTGCGGCCAGGTCGAATCGGGGATGTACGCCCGGGAGGCCGCCGAACACTTCTGACCCTGATATTCGAAGGCTCCTCGGACGAGGGCCGTCACGAGGGCTTCGTCATCGGCGCTGGCGTGGGCGAAGATGAAGTCCTTGCCGCCGGTCTCACCGACGATCCGGGGATATGAGACATATTTCCGAACGTCCGTACCGATGACCTGCCAGATTTTCGAGAAGACCTCCGTGCTGCCGGTAAAGTGGATACCGCCGAGTCGGCCGTCGTTGAGGACGGGCGGGGCGACGACCGGGCCGGGACCCGGCACCATATTAATCACGCCGGGTGGCATCCCCGCCTCTTCGAGAATATTCATCATAAAATAGGCCGGCAGGACGGCTGCGGAGGCCGGTTTCCATACGACGGTATTGCCCATCAACGCCGGGGCGGTGGGGAGGTTACCCGCGATCGATGTGAAATTAAACGGTGTGATCGCCAGAACGAATCCGTCCAAAGGGCGATGTTCCATATAGTTGATGACGCCGGGAGCGGAGGTGGGCTGGTCGCCGTACACTTGCTCCATATAATGCACGTTGAAACGCCAGAAGTCGATCAACTCACACGCCGCATCGATCTCGGCCTGGTTCGGTGTTTTGCTCATATTGAGCATGGTCGCGGCGTTAAGGGTCTGGCGGCACTTTCCGGCCAGCAGTTCGGCCGCTCTGAGCAGGACCGCCGCTCGGGATTGCCAGGGCATCCGGGACCATTCTTTTTTCGCTTTTTCAGCGGCATCAACGGCCTTAATCGCGCATTCGGCGTCGGCTTGATGATATTGGCCTAAAACGTGATGATGATCGTGCGGACAGCGGATATCCGCTAAATGGCCGTTCCGCACATCCTCTCCGTTGATAATCATGGGAACTTCGATCCGGTTATGGAGCATCTCCTGGAGATTGGCGGATAGTTCGGCGCGTTCGGGGCTGCCGGGGGTGTACTGAAGGCAGGGTTCATTGGCCGGCTCGGGGATTCGGAAAATTCCGTTGAACATGAGGCTCTCCTTAAAATATTCCCGTCTGAGTTCTGCAAAACTGAAGGTTAGGCATCTACTACTTTAGAAAATCTTTGGAAGCCTGATATTTCTATGCGTTCTTTCCACAGCACTTCTTGTACTTTTTCCCGCTGCCGCACGGACACGGTTCGTTGCGGCCGACCTTGGGGGTTTCGAGCTTAATTTGCTTGACCTTCACTTCTCCCTGCGGCGCCTGAGCGGCGGCCCGCTGTTGCTCAGACACCGCAAATTGGCTGACCTCATCGTGCTGTATCTGGCTGACGTTCCATACACTCCGGGCCCGCGCGCCGGCCTCCAGATGCACCTTGAAGATAATATCCGTCACACGATCCTCGATCGTATCGAGCATCTCATCGAACATGCGAGAGCCTTCACGTTTGAATTCGGTCTTGGGATCCTTCTCCGCCCAGGACCGCATCCAGATGCTTCCTTTGAGATGGTCCATCGAATAGAGGTGGTCTTTCCACGTGCTGTCATAAACCTGGAGCAGAACGTATTTTTCCAGGTCGCTCAGTTCGGCGCGCATGAATTCTCTGCCGATTTCGGACAGTTTTTCCTTCAACTCCGAATCATCGCCCGGCAAATCGTCTTCCGTTAACGAGGTTTCGAATCTTTCTTTCGCCCAGTTGATTAATTCGGCAGAGTCCAAGTTGGCGATTTTATCAGAGAGTTCCCGGTCCAGTTCGCCGTCGTTGTAACTGCGGCTGCATTCAAGCAGCTTTTTATGGAGTGTGCGCGGCTTCGTTTCCTGTATTTGTTCGATCGTTAAGCCGGCGTTGTATTTTTTGTTAGCCCAGGTCGCCAGGGCTTCGTACGCATAGACATTGGGGCCCTGGGGTCCGTAAGCCATGTTCATCGCGAATTCAACGGGGTATTCAATCTCCCGCTGTTTGTATTTGGCGGCGGTTTGCTCGATAAGCTGCCGACGGATTTGTGCGGCGCTGAGTTCGGTTAGTTCGTCAATATTCAGTCGAATATCGAATTTGGCACGCACCCATTCGGCGAGACGGCTGATGGAAAAATCCTGCTTTACGAAATCAACGAGCGGCGAGCAGTCTTTTTTATCGATCTGCTCACCCGCAGCCGAAATTAACTGTTCTTCAATATCTTCCGGCGATTGATGTTTCACTTTGCCGGGACTCAAACTCACCCGAAAGGCGCTCATCGCCCATTTGCACAGGCCGCTGATATCCCAGGTTTGTGGATCATTGTAATCTTCAAAATATTCGCCCATTGAGAGGGAGATGTTGTTCGAGGCGTTTTCTTTCGCCTGTTGTTTGATGGTCTGCTCGATCTCCTCGACTTTCAAATCGGCAATATCCGCTGGTTTCAGATCGACGCTGAAGTTCGTTCTCGCCCATTCGATGACGCATGAGAGCGGATACTCCTCACTGAGCATCGTATTGCAATTGGTGTTGATCGTCGATTCGATCATTTCCTGGATGACGTCTTTAAGCTTCTTGCCGGCCAAAATCTGGCGTCTATGCGAATAAAAGTATTTTCGCTGGCGGTCCATCACCTCATCGTATTCGAGCAGGCTCTTTCGTGTCTCGAAGTTACGCTCTTCGACTTTCTTTTGGGCCTTTTCGATCCCTTTGCTGATCCTTTTATGGTAGATGGGCTGGCCCTCTTCCCAGCCGATCCAGGACAGCGCCTTAACGGTCCACTCCGGGGCGAAGACACGCATCAGATCGTCGTCAAAGCTCAGGAAGAACTGGCTGGAGCCATTATCACCTTGCCGCCCGGCTCGGCCTCGAAGCTGATTGTCGATGCGCCGGGCCTCGTGCCGCTCTGTGCCAAGGATGTGCAGTCCGCCGACCCTGGCGACGTCCGGTCCGAGCTTGATGTCCGTTCCCCGTCCGGCCATGTTCGTGGCGATGGTGACATTGCCACGCATCGTGCCGTCTCGGTTTTGATGTTGCTGACCGGCCTTGGTTACGATGTCGGCTTCTCGTGCATGCTGCTTGGCGTTGAGGACCTCGTGTTCGAGGCCGTATTGTCTCTTAAGAGCTGCCGAGAGCAGCTCGCTTTTTTCAATGCTGATCGTCCCAATGAGAAGCGGTCGGCCGGCCGAACTGGTCTCGTTGATCTCTTCCACGATGGCATTAAACTTCTCTTTCATCGACTTGTAGATGGCGTCCTCTCGGTCATCCCGGACGCAGGGCTTGTTGGTGGGCATGACGACGACGTCTAACTTATAAATATTCATGAACTCATCGGCTTCGGTCGCCGCGGTTCCCGTCATGCCCGCGATTTGCTCGTAGAGCTTAAAGAAGTTTTGCAGCGTGATTGTGGCAAGCGTCTGGCTTTCTTCCTTAACCGTGACGGCTTCCTTGGCCTCGACGGCCTGATGGAGCCCATCGGACCATTGCCGTCCGTGCATGAGTCGCCCGGTGAATTCATCCACAATAATGACTTTGCCGTCCATGACGACGTAGTCTTTTTCCCGCTCGAAGGTCACGTGGGCCCGGAGGCTCTGCTCCAACAGGTGCGGCCACTCCATATTGGAGCCGGTGAAGAAGGAACCGACGCCCGCGATGTCCTGGGCGGCGCCGACGCCCTCGTGGGTCAGGTGCGCTGCTTTGCGGTCGTGCTCGACTTCGTAGTATTGTGTGATGCCTGCCAGTTGGGCCTCCGCCGTTTCGCGTTCCTCCTGACTTTTTTCGATGGCCTTCTGGGCCTGCTCCATCCGCTTATTATCTTTTTCCTTCTTGGCGTCGGACAATTCACCCTGGGCGTTCGCGATCGTTCGCTCGGCGGTGTCAATTTTCTTTTTAAGTTGGTCGTAGTGGCTTTGAAGGCCGATCAGTTTCCGTGCGACTTGGTCCGCTTTTTTGTAGCGGGTAACGTCGTCGAAAGCCGGGCCGGAGATAATCAGCGGCGTTCGGGCCTCGTCAACCAGGATGGAATCGACTTCGTCGATGATGGCGTACTCCAGATCGCCCTGCACCATCTGCTCCAGCGACGTTTTCATATTATCGCGAAGATAATCGAAACCGAACTCGTTGTTCGTGCCGTAGGTGATGTCGCAGCCATACTGGGCCTTTCGGTCGTCCCCGGCGGTGTCCATGTCCGCCTGGATCGCGCCGACCGTCATACCCAGCGCTTCGTACACCGGGGACATCCATTCGGCGTCGCGCTTGGCCAGGTAATCGTTGACGGTGATGATGTGGATTCTCCGCCCGGTCAGGTGAACGAGGTAGGCCGCCAGCGTGGCGACCAGCGTTTTGCCCTCGCCCGTGGCCATCTCCGCGATTTTGCCCTCGTAGAGCACGTTGCCGCCCATAAGCTGCACGTCGAAATGACGCATCTCGACGTTTCGTCTGGCCACTTCCCGAACCACGGCAAAGGCCTCGGGCAAAATATCCTCGGGATTCGTCCCGGCTTTGATCGCGGCTTTAAATTCCGCGGTTTTTGCCTTGAGCGCTTCGTCGTCGAGCTTTTTAACTTGTTCTTCGAACTCGCCCGCCTTTAGAGCGACAGGCAGATAAACGTTCTTGATGAGCCGCTCGTTGCGCGAGCCAAACACTTTCACAAGCGACTTGCTTATTTTCTCGAATGCCATTGCGTTTTCCTGTCATCCCTGTTTAAGCAGAAATTCACAATCGTCAAAATATGGATTCTCGCGTGCGCGGTAAGGACAACGACCGTGCTAATCTTTGACTCTTGTTATGTACTCGCCGGTGCGCGTATCGACGCGGATCAGCTCGCCGAGCTTGATAAAAGGGGGCACCTGAACGACCAGGCCCGTTTCGAGCGTGGCCGGCTTGTTCTGGTTCGTCGCCGTGGCGCCTTTGATTTCGGGCGGGGTATCCGTCACTTCCAGATCCACCGTATTGGGCAGCGTCACGATCAACGGTTTGCCCTCGTACATACTGACTTGCAATTGGGTATTGGGTTTGAGGTATTTCTGACCGTCGCCGAACGCATCGTCGTCAAGGGAAATCTGCTCGTATGTCGTGGTATCCATCAGGACGTGTTCGCTTCCCGACGAGTACAGGTATTCGTAGGTTCGCTTATCCAAAAAGGCTTCTTCGACCGTCTCCTCCGACCGGAGGCGGACATTTTGAATCGTGCCGTCCGTTAAACTCTTCAGTTTCGTTTGATAAACCGCTCCGCCTTTGCCCAGCTTGACGTGCTGGTAATCGACGACCGCGTATAGTCTATCGTCAATCTTGACGGTCTGGCCCTTTTTCATCTCAGATGCTCTCATGTGCAACTCCGAAAAGAACTTATCATTAACCATTCAATCTCATTTGTTTGAAATCTACAGGGAGGCAGTATTACAGAATTGTACCAGGATGTCAAGAAAGCAAAACCATTCTAAAAGAGTAGATCCCTTTTTCTGAAGCCATTAACTCTCGGCTTCAATCGGTCGATTTCTGAGGATGATGATCTTCTGCCATATCTTGCGGGACAGGCCGGTC